>NZ_JBEXYN010000021.1:0-155484 GCF_040630935.1 Streptomyces sp. NPDC005722 | reverse complement strand
CCAACGCCCCCACCGCCGAGGCCTTCATCGCCCTCGTCCAGTCCGACCAGGGCCGCAAGGTCCTCAGCGACGCCGGCTTCCTCAACCCGTGACCGGCACCGGCTCCCGGAGGGACGGCAGTCGACCGCCCGTCGTGTGAACGGGAGGGACGAACGGGGCTCCGGGCCGACGAGGCGGGACGGCGACGTCCGCCTCGGCGCCGCGGAGCCCCGTCCGCTCCACCGCCCCCGCGCCTGCCACGCGCCCGCATCCGACACGGCCCGCGCGGCCGGGCGGCCGGCGCACGGCTCCCGGCGGCGGTCCTCAACCCCCGGCGCGCGATTGCGCCCGGGAGCCGGTCCCCGCGTCCTGCTTCCGGGTGCCGAGCGGTTCCACCGGCCTTGATCACGTCAGTGCCGGCGATCTCGACGGCGAGCAGTCGGTGCCGTCCGTGGGACGCCTGGTCGGCCCGGACCACTTCCGGCCGTTCGCACATCCGCATCCGATCGGCCGGCATCGCCTCCGGCGCAGCGGGTACGCGACGCATCACGGCAACGTCCGTGACACCCCCGAACGCTTCCTCCGGAAGGAGTCGAAACGATGGGCTGGTGGCGAAGCGCCGCTTGCGCAGACGAAGATCCCGAACTGTTCTTCCCGGTCGGCTCGTCGGGCCCGGGCGCGGGGCAGGAAGCCCGCGCCAAGGCGGTCTGCGAGAGGTGCCCGGTGGTCGGCGACTGCCTGGAGTGGGCCCTCAGTACGGGCCAGTCCCCCGGCATTTGGGGCGGCACCTCCGAGGAGGACCGCCGCGCGCTGCGCCGCCGCGCCGCCCGCAGCGGGTGAACGGCCCGGCGCCTCGCGCATCAACCACGCGGCATGGCAGGGACATTGGGGTCCGTCAGCGGCGAAGACGTACACGCACCGTTCCCGCGACCGCGGGGAGCGGAGGGCGTCGGTGGCGCCCGGGTCGTGCACGATGGGACCATCCCTCCGCGGGTGCGCGCCTCGTCGACGAGGCCGCCGCCCCGGTGTCCGTGAGGCGAGGTGATCGGTGCGCGTCCCCGGCCCGGGGGCGGATGCCGGCAGGAAGGAACGCCGCCCATGATCCTCCCCAAGGTCCGGGACCCCCGCTTCGTGACGATCCGCCGCGGTGGGACGCTCACTGACCCGGATCACCATCTCCTCGCCCTGTGGGCGGCAGCTTGCGCGGAGCACGTCCTCGACCTCTTCGAATCGGCTCGGCCCGGGGACCCACGACCGCGCCAGGCGATCGAGCACGCCCGCGCCTGGGCGCGGGGCGAGGTCGGGATGATGCAGGCCCGGGCCGCAGGCGGCCATGCCATGGGCGCGGCTAGAGACCTGCGTGGCGCCGCACGGCATGCCGCCTACGCCGCCGGCCAGGCCGCGGTCGTGGCACACGTCGCCGCGCACGAACTCGGTGCGGCCGCGTACGCGATCAAGGCCGTACGCGCTGCCGCGCCGAAGGACGAAGGTGATGCCGCAGGCCGACGCGAGTGCCAGTGGCAGCGCGACCAGCTCCCGGAGGCGATTCGCGAACTCGTACTGGACGACCAGCGCTTGCGGAACGACATCTGCTGGTCGGTGTTCGACTGCTGAGCTCCCGCCGGCCGCCGACCACCCGCGCGAAGCTCGCCGGTCCTCCGTTGACCCTCTGCTTCGGGCCACTCACCGGGAAGCGCCCGTCCGGCAACGACGATCTGGAACCACCTGCGCTCCCAGAGGACCGGGAAAGGTCGGCACGCCGCCCGAGGCGAGGCAGCCCGCCGATGCCTCGCCGCCCTTGATCACGTGGCCCATCGGGAATGGGCATGCCACCGTGGAAAGACAGGGGGGTCGCTGGCCGCCTCCGTAGGGCGGCCGACACCGGAAGGTGGGCTCACATGGAAAACGCGCTGCTCAACGACCCGACCGCTCACCCCACCCTCAGGGGCACGGGGTCAAACGGCCGGGACGCCGGAATGTCCCTCGCGGATGCCGCGGCCAAGGGCGTCCTCACCGCCGGCGAGAGCTCCACGTTCGTCGCTGACGGCAAGTACTACCCGATGTACCAAGTGGGACTGGCAGCCTTCTCCACCGACGGCCCCAAGAGCATGCTCATGTTCGCCATCCAGCAGATGCTTCAGAACGGCATCCTTCGCGCTTGGACCGGAGGCAAGGTAGAACTGACCAACGCGGAGATCGGCAAGAAGTCCCCGGCGGAAGCGGCCACGGCCGTACGGTCCGGGCCGCTGCTCGTCCTCAAGGAGTGGGACGAGATGTCCCCCCGGGACCACGAGTTGTACCGAACCGACCCCCGCCACTGGTACCTGCAATTGGGCCATCGGCTCTCCGGCGAGTACCGCTTCGAAGTCGCAGACGTCGGATTGCAACTTCCCTACCTCGTGGCACTGCGGCATCCCACTGACGCCGAGATGGCGGGCACCCCCGCCAGTTGGTACGCCGACCGGGAGGCGAAGCAGGAGGCCGAGCGCGAGGTCACGATCGACCCGACCGGCGGCCGGGAAGGAGTGACCGTCTACTCCGAGGCGGGCGGCAAGGGCAAGAGCCGGCACTTCTTCGCCGGCCGGTACAACATCGACGACCTCAGGAAGTGCGGCATAGGCAACGACGTCATCGCGAGCGTCTCGGTCGGCCGGCGGCACAACATCACCCTGTACGCCGACTCGGACTACTCGGGCACGTCGGAGACGATCCAAGGCGGCACCAGCGCCTTCCAGTCCACCCAACGCGACCTGTCCGCAGGCCTCGCCAAGGGTGTGTCCTCGCTGGTGGTCACCGACCTCCGGGGGTCCGACACCTCCGGTCAGCACCAGATCACCACAGGTACCGCCGGGTCCTCCACCGGATACACGCTCCTGTCGAGCGGCCGGTTCGGCTGACGCCCACGGACCGCGCCACGACCACTGACTTGGTGTCATGAACCGTCAAGGGCCGCACCCATGGGGGTGCGGCCCTCCGTCGTCCCGGGAGGCCGGGAAGCGCTCGCCCAAGGAGGCGACGAGGGCCGGGGCGACAACGAGACGCCGGGCATCGAGGGGCCGAATCGCTCCCCCGAACGCCGCTCCCCGGCACAGCGCGCCCACGCCCGAGGCCGCGCCCGGACGGCCGCCCGCACGTACTCGTCCGGCCGCGGAGGACGACAGCGGCGGGTCAGCCGCGGCGGCGGCGCATGCCCGGGAGGCGTACGGCCACGACCAGCGTCACGAGCCACGTCACCACGAAGGCGCAGACGACCGCGAGCAGCGTCGTCACCGTCGCGGCGATGAGCAGCCCCAGGCACACGATCGCCAGGAGTGCCAGCAGCAGGGTGCGTGGCCGCCGCAGCAGTTCGGCCGGGCCGGGGCCCGGCTGCGGCTCCGGGTCGAGACGCATCGTGCGCAACTGACGTTCGAGCACGTCGTCGTCGCGCATCAGGTCCTCGATCTCCGCCAGCGCACGCCGTTCGCGCTCCGTGAGCCCCGAACCTTCCATCACCGCCCCCTCCACCACCCGCCCATGCCTGTCCTTTACCCCGAATGGCGGGAGGGATGAGGGGTACGCGGTCGCGGAGTCGCAGAATGTGCCGGTGTCGTGACGGAGGGATTCCGATCGTGTTGATGGCCCATCCCGTGGTCCTGCACATGCTGACCGAGGAGTACGAGGCGCTGCGGGCGGCTGACGCCGGGAGCGGCGCAAGCGGCAGGCCCGAGGCGCGCCGGCGGCTGGAGGACGTCGCGGACGCGCTGTGCGTCGCCACCGGCACCAGGGACGTGGAGGCCGCGCTGGCGACCGCCCGTGCCCGGCCGCCGGGAACACGGCCGCCGGGAACACGGCCGGCGGACGTTCCCGCCACGGTTCCTGAGGACGGGCCGAGTGAGGGGCGGCCTCCCGGGTACGCGCCCCTCAGCGCAGAAGGCCCGAACCGGGAGGAACGCATGACGAGGAACGCCACGCCACCCAACGATCCGGTGCCCCCGAGCCCCACGCCCTCGCCCGGCCCCACGGGACCGGAGCCCGGTCCGGCGCCCGGGCCCATGCCGCCTCCGGTCGGCCCGGACCCGCTGCCGCCCACGCCCCCGCCGCCCGGCCCTGACCCCGTACCCCCGGACCCCACGCCGCCGGGTCCCGGGCCGGAACCGGGGCCGCTGCCGTCCCCGGGACCCGGGCCGCAGCCCGCCACCTGAGGGGACGGCGACCGTGCCCGCGAAGGACGCGCTGGCCGACTACCACGGCAAGCGGGACTTCGCCCGGACCCCGGAGCCGGAGGGCGGGGCCCGTGAGCCGGACGGGGGACCGCGCTTCGTCGTGCAGATCCACGACGCGAGCACCCTGCACTTCGACTTCCGGCTCGAGGTGGACGGCGTGCTGAAGAGCTGGGCCGTCCCCAAGGGCCCGTCCGGTGACCCCCACGACAGGCGCCTGGCGGTGCCGACCGAGGACCACCCGCTTGAGTACGCCGACTTCGAGGGCGTCATCACCGCCGGGGAGTACGGCGGCGGCACGGTCATCGTCTGGGACGAGGGCGGCTACCGGCCGCTCACCGACGGGCCGTTCGCGGAGGCGCTGGAGCACGGTCACGCCTCGTTCTGGCTGAACGGCGCCAAGCTGCACGGCGGTTACTCCCTCACCCGCACCCGTGGCGGCCCCGACGGGAACCGCGAGGCGTGGCTACTGGTCAAGCGCGCGGACCGGCACGCCTGCGCCCACCACTCCACCGACCCGCGGCGTGCCCGCTCGGCCCACTCGGGCCTGACGCTGCGGCAGGTGGCGGCCGGGTCGGAGCCGGTGCGTCCCTGACCGCCACCGCGTACGGGCGCTCGCTCCGGAACCCCCTCGCCGGTCCGGGCGGCCCGGCTGCTAACGTCCGGTCCCATGTGGGCTCAAGAGACCGTGGCCGGCCGCGCGGCCTGGCGGCACACCCCTTCCGGAGTGGTCTTCCGGGTGGTTCCCGGTGGGACGTTCCGTATGGGCTTGTCCGACGCGGAGTTGGACGCGGTCCGTGCCATCGAGCGTGCGGGCGGCGTGGAGGACCACATCGGGGGGTTCTTCGCCGGCGCCGGCCAGGCCCAGCCGGTCCGCGAGGTGCGGGTCGAGCCGTTCATGATCGCCCGGCATCCGCTCACGGTCGCGCAGGTCCGTCACTGGCTGCCCGAGTACGAGGACGACTACGCCGACTCGGACTCGACCACCGCCCGGCTGGAGGACGACCTCGACGACGTGGACGACCTGATCGGTGCGTCGCCCTTCCGACTGCCCAGCGAGGCGGAGTGGGAGTACGCGGCCCGCGCGGGCACGACCACCCTGACCTTCCGCGGGAACGGGAAGCCGGACGAGGACCACCTGCTCGACGACTTCGCCGACGAGGAACGCACCGCCGCGGCCGAGAACGCCTTCGGGCTGGCGGCGATGGGGTCCGCGAACGAGGTCTGCTCCGACGTGTGGATCCCCCATTTCGAGGACGCGCCCACGGACGCCCGCCCACGCACCGGCGACGGTCCGCGGGTGGCGCGCGGAGGCGCCGCCGACATCTCTCCGTGGCAGGGCTGCGACGAGTGGCTGCTGCTGCTCTCCGCCACGCGCTACGAGATGCGGGGATTCACCGCGGTCCGTCCGGTGGCACCGGTGCCGACCGAGTGGAACAGCAACGGGTAGACAGGACGACGCCCGCCCGGCTTCCTCGCCGCACGCACAGCCAACCAGCAACAGAACCCGGCGGCCGCCAGGGGAAGCAAACTCAGGAGGACCCTTTCCGCCCACGCCAGAGGGCCGTGTCGAAGGGGGATCCACGTACCCTCCGGGGCCTTGACCGCTTCCGTCACCTGCCCCGGTCTGCCCTGCAACAGCACTGTCACCCGGGACGGACCGGCAACGCTTTCCTTCCGCACCAGATCCGCAACGCACTCGACGTGGCTACCGCCTCGCCCGTCGAACTTCTCGTCGCACACGACGATACGGACGCTTTCCGGCTTCCCGACCAGGCCCAGTTGCAGGGCTCCGACCATAACCGTGTACGCCGTGACACTCAGGAACAGGAGGGCGATGACGCCCCACGAGATGCAAGCAACAGCCCGCCCGAGCAACGCCGGCCACCATCCTTCAGAACGACGAGTGGCTGTTCGCCGGCCTGAGCCCGGGCCGGCCGATCCAGTCGCAGAACATCTACCTGAAACTCAGGCGTCATGGCCTTGGCGGACTCTCCGGCCGCAACACTACGGCCTGCGCTGTCGGCGGACCTTTCTGCCTCATCCCTCCTGCTTTGACCGGTACCGGCGTCGACGCCGCGACGGACCGGACGAACTTCGTCAAGCGCAACCGGACCGGTTGCAGGAATCGGTCGTACTCAGGCCCATGCATGCGCAGCAAGCTGCCGCTGAGCCTCATTCAGCGCCGTCCAGGCATGACGTGGCGGCGAAGCAAGTCAGCAGTTCGGGATGCTCGTGGGCACGGCGCATCACAGGACCGATCCCGCTTCTCGGTGCGCGACAAGCTCCGCTGGCGGCCGGTGGCTGACGACGCGCTGAGCGGGGCGGAGACCGGAGAGTGGGACGCCATGCCTGCGCCCGGCGGAGCGGGTGCGCAGCCAGGGCGCCGGCCTCCGCCCGGCAACACCATGCCCATGCCCTGACAACAGGGTGGGCTGAGCGCAGCCCGTCATGGCCTGCCGGGCCCTGCCGCGGGCCGTTCAACGATGCTGAGAGACGCCTGACGATCGTCCTACAGCTGACCTATCCACCACGGCGCGTCCAGGTTGTCAGCAGCGATGACCTTGGCTCTTGCCAAAATCCGTCCGTCGAGGGTCCGTACGAGAACGCGCAGCTCACGTGCGCTCTTCCTGGGTAGTGCGTGAAGAACGGCTTCAAGGAGTTCACGGAAGCCGGCGCCGTAACACCCGCACTCCGGGATGCCGCAGTCAGGATCTGCGCGTCGGTCCACAAGGTGTCTGAGCGGGCCATGGGCATAGGCTTGCCAGTGCCAGAAGGCCTCTTCAGTGGCTTCGGGCCAGAAGCGGGTCCGCTCCAGCCGACGCAGGTCAGCTGTGCAGGATCCAGAGAGACGATCAATGGGCGGGTAACGACGCCGCGTCCAAGAACGGACAGGGAGGCTGCCCCGCAGAACTGACGGGCGCCTACGCGGCATTGCCCCTTCGGTTGTCGGTCATGGCGGCACGCTACAGAACCACGCGGCATATGGCCACCGTGTATCCGACGGCCCAAAGCCCTGAGCCTGGGAATCACCAGCTCTGGGACTGACGCCCGCCCCGCTCCACCCGCGACCGTCCCGGCCACGCCGCCCGGGGGTCCGAAAGCCACGGACGCCTACGGGGTCGGCATCCCCCACACCATGACGACTACGAAGGTCCCCACCGGAATAACGAGAGCCACAACCATCCCGGCAAGACACCCCCACATGGTCAGTCTGGCACTCGTCCTCGCGTAGACGTCGATCCCGGGCACACCTCGTTCGACCGACGTTCGGGTCCGCTGCACGATCGGAGCCTATCCGCCACGCGTTCACGGCCCGGCGGCGTCCGTGTTCCGAGGCTTCGAGTCAGTTCTTCCGCAAGTGATCCTGCCGCTGACCTGGGCCGCCGGCTCTCAGATCGGGTGGGCATCACTCGTACACGACGGCTGCGCTCAACGCGCGGGCGAACAGTTTCCAGTCACCGTCTGGCGGCATGGGCTGATCGAAGTTGCGGTACCAGTTCGGCGATGCCTGGATCCACGCTGCCAGGGCTTCGAGGTAACGCTCCAGTGTCGCGTTCTCCCATTGGTCGGCGTTGTCCATCAAAGCCGCTCGCAGTCTGCGGACATGGGCTGCGAGGGCTTCCCTGCTCTCGACCGCGTTCGGGTCGTTCGAATGCCGCGTCATGGCGGCACGGTACAACGCGGTCGGCGAGGGGTCTCTTGCGCCAGCCGCTGCCGACGTCCGGAGGGACGGGGCGGACGGGGCGGACGGGGCGGACGGGCGGTTCCGCTGTACGGCCACAGCTGACCGCAGGGGTCCATGACCTGCGGCCGGCGCCGGTTCCGGCCCCTGGGAGGATGGGCGCATGGAGATCGTCCCTGGCCGTGGTGTCGGCCTCGTCGAGATCGGTGAGCACCGTTCGCGCGTCGAGGAACGGATCGGGCTGCCACATCACGGCCCCGGCGGCGAGCGCGCGGTCTACCGCACCTCGCCGATGCTGGTGGTCACCTACGCGGCGGACGACACGGTCGAACTCGTCGAGATCAGTTACTGCGGCGAGGGAGGGGAGGCCGAAGCCACCCTCGACGGCGTCCAGTTGACCTACCGGTTTCTCGATGACGTCGTCTCCGAACTCCATGCCCGGGGGTACACCAGCACCCCCTCCGACATCGGTCACGACTTCCATGCCGGCTTCGCCGTGTGGTCCATGCACTCGCTGTGGGCGGGCGACCTCGACCCGGCGGCCGGCGAGGACGATGAACGCGCCATTGCAGAAGGCGTGTCCGTGGCGCCGTACGCCTACTTCCGGCGGGGCCCGGACGCGGACCCGACCAGTGCGGACGCCGTCGAGCCGGGCTGAGGCGCGACCGCCCGGCGCCGCGTGGCTCACATGCGCGGATGCCCGCCTGCGGCAACCAGGTGCCGCCAGTGCCGTGCGCCGGGGCGACCCGGGCGGCACAAGGCCCGGGCCGCCCGGAGTCATGCCGGACAGCCCGGGCCTTGGCCGTGCGCCGGGGCTGGTGGACACCGTGGACGGATGCGTTCGGGCCCGTCCTCGTCACAACTGGCCGCAGGCGGCTCAGACGTCGAGGATCTGCTCGCTGATCACCTCGAGGAAATCGAACCGCTCCGCCGTACTCGACCCCGGCTGCGGCCGGAAGATCACCATGCGGTGGCCCGTCGCGGGGCTCACCACGATGTCGCACTGCACGTCGAGCGGCCCGGCGTGCGGATGCACCAGCCGCTTCCGCGTGGAACTCATCGGCTTGACGGCCATCTCGTTCCAGTAGCGCGTGAACTCCTCGCTGGCCTCCAGCAGATCGGCGATCAGCCGGTCCGCCGCCGCGTCGCTGCCACGCCCCGCGGCGGCGACCCGCAGGTCCGCGGCGTATCCGCGGCCGATCGCCTCGTGCTCCTCGGCGACGTTGAGCGCGCGCGACGCCTGATCGGTGAACCAGCGCCACGTCACGTTGCCGGCCCGGACGTCCCCCAGTGCCCACGTACCGAGCAGGGCGCGGCTGAGCCGGTTCTGGGCGATCACCGTGGACAGGTCGTCCACGACCTGCGCGGGCACCGTCGTCAAGGCGTCGAGGAGGAACATCATCGCCGGGTCGACGTACCTGCCCGTTCCCCCGGCGCGTGGCGGGGCGTAGCCGGCGAGCCGGTAGAGGTGGTCGCGCTCGTCCACGGACAGACGCAGCGCTCCCGCCAGGCTCGCCAGCATGGCCTGCGAGGGGTGGGCGTTGCGGGACTGCTCCAGCCGCTCGTAGTAGTCGACGGAGATGTTCGCGAGCAGGGCGACCTCGGACCGCCGCAGCCCGGGGGTCCGGCGGCGGCCGCCGGCGATCAGTCCGACGTCGGACGGTCGCAGCGCCTCGCGGCGGGTCCGCAGGAAACCACCGAGGTCGTTGTGGTGCATGGCTCCGCTCATTCCTGAACGGCCTTCATTGCCTCCCCCTGGTACCGCTCACCCACCACCTCGTCGGCTGCGATCACCTCGTCGAGGTCGCCGAGCGTGCCGGCGTCGAGGGTGAGCGCCGCGGCGGCGACGTTCTCCTCCAGGTAGGCGCGGCGCTTCGTGCCGGGGATGGCGGTGACGCCCTGGGACAGTACCCACGCCAGGGCCAGTTGCCCGGGCGTGACGTCGAGCTTCTCGGCGATCACGCGCACCCTGTCGGCGAGGGCGAGGTTGTGCGCGAAGTTCTCGCCGCTGAAGCGGGGGGCGGTGCGCCGCCAGTCGTCCTGGGGCAGCCCGTCCAGGGTGCGCAGCCGCCCGGTGAGGAAGCCGCGGCCGAGCGGGGCGTAGGCGACGAACCCGATGCCCAGCTCGCGTGCGGTGTCGAGCACGCCGTTGCCCTGCGCGGTCCGGGTGAACAGCGAGTACTCGGTCTGGACGGCCGACAGCGGCGCCACCGCGTGGGCGGCGCGGATCGTCTCGGCGGACGCCTCGCTGATGCCGAGGTAGCGCACCTTGCCCTGGGCGACCAGCTCTCCCAGCGCCCCGAAGGTCTCGGCCACCGGCACGTCCGGGTCCACGCGGTGCTGGTAGTACAGGTCGATGCGGTCCGTGCCCAGCCGGCGCAGGGAGCCCTCCACGGCTCGCCGCAGGTACTCGGGCCGTCCGTTCGGGCCGCCGACGACCTTGCCGGACTCGTCCAGCGTCAGTCCGCCGAACTTCGTGGCGAGCAGCACCCGGTCCCGGTGGGGCGCCACCGCGTGCCCGAGCAGTTCCTCACCGCTGTGGGGACCGTACATGTCGGCGGTGTCGAAGAGGGTCACCCCGAGCTCGATCGCCCGGTGGATCGTCTCCACCGACCCGGCGTCGTCCCGGGTGCCGTACACGGCGGTCATCCCCATGGTGCCCAGGCCCTCGACCGACGCCGTCAGTCCCTGGCTGCCGAGTGCGTGCGTCCTGATGCTCATACGTGTCTCCCTCCGGGCGGCCGCCGCTGTTCGGCGACCACCCGGCCAGCCTGCTCCCGCACGGAGCGGCTTCCAGCGTCCGGTTCAGACCCGTCTTCCCAGGACGACACTACGTCCCGTCCCGTGGACGACCTGCGGCGTGCGGGCTGACCTGCTCCTCTGCGCGGTCGCCCGGCCCCGGGCCGGCATGCGGCCGTCCGACGCGCCCGGCCGAGGCATTGACATGTCCGCCTCACTCGCGGACGCTTGAGAGCGCTCTCACGCACCGTTCCGCCACTCCCCCGGCGTCCCTCCACCCCCACACGAGGAGGAAGTCGCGTGCACATCCGACGCAACCCCGTCACGGCCCTGACGACCGCACTGCTGATGACGGCCGGCCTCGCCGTCCTCGGCACCACGTCCCCCCGCGCCGAGGCCGCCGTCCCCGCCACCATCCCGCTGACCGTCACCAACAACTCCGGCCGCAGCGAACCCGTGTACCTCTACGACCTGGGCACCGAACTCGCCACGGGCCGCCAGGGCTGGGCCGACGCGGCCGGCACCTTCCACCCCTGGCCCGCCGGCGGCAACCCGCCGACCCCGGCCCCCGACGCCTCGATCGCCGGTCCCGCCAACGGCAGGTCCGTCACCATCCGGCTCCCCAACTTCTCCGGCCGCCTCTACTTCAGTTACGGCCGCAAGCTGGACTTCCGGCTGACCACCGGGGGCCTGGTGCAGCCCGCGGTGCAGAACCCCTCCGACCCCAACCGCGACATCCTCTTCAACTGGTCCGAGTACACGCTGGGCGACTCCGGCCTGTGGCTCAACAGCACCCAGGTGGACATGTTCTCCGCCCCGTACGCCGTCGGCGTCAAGCGCGCCGACGGCAGCACCACGACCACCGGGCACCTGGTGCCGGGCGGCTGGAGGGGTTTCTTCGCCGCCCTGCGCGGACGGACGGGCGGCTGGGCCGGCCTGGTGCAGACCCGCTCCGACGGCACCGTGCTCCGCGCGCTCTCCCCGGGCCACGGGATCGAGACGGGCGCGCTCCCGAGCACCGCCATGGACGACTACGTCAACCGCGTCTGGCAGAAGTACTCCACGGCGACCCTGACGGTGACCCCCTTCGGCGACCGGCCCGGCACCAGGTACTTCGGACGCGTCTCGGGCGGCGTCATGAACTTCACCGACGCCTCGGGGGCCGTCGTCACCTCGTTCCAGAAGCCCGACGCCGACAGCGTCTTCGGCTGCCACAAGCTGCTCGACGCGCCCAACGACGCGGTGCGCGGGCCGATTTCCCGCACGTTGTGCGCCGGCTTCAACCGCTCGACCCTGCTCACCAACCCGGCCCAGCCGGACACGAGCGCGGCCGGCTTCTACCAGGACGCGGTCACCAACCACTACGCCCGCGAGATCCACGCGCGGATGGCCGACGGCAAGGCGTACGCGTTCGCCTTCGACGACGTCGGCCACCACGAGTCGCTGGTCAACGACGCCAACCCGCAGCAGGCGTACGTCACGCTGGACCCGCTCGACTAGCGTCGCGGACCACGTCGCCTCCCTCTCCCGCCGTGCGGGCGGGGACCGGCGCGCGGGACGGGCGCCGCACGGCGGAGCGGCTCACGCTCCGCCGGGCTGTCCCTGCGCGAGGCGCGCGACGTGGTCCCACTGCTCCAGCCCGGCGAGCCGGCCGGCGTACTCGGTGCGCAGGGCCTCCAGGCCACCGGTCCCGAACAGGGCCCGAAGCGGCGGCTCGGGCGCGTCGACGAGCGCGAGGAGGGCCCCGGCCGTGGCCGCGGGATCGCCCGGCGTGAACCCGCTCGCCTCCGCCCCCGCGTACAGCGCCTGCCGGGCGTGGGCGTACGCCGGGTCCTGCGGGACCTGCGGGGACGCGGCGGCCAGACCGGTGGGGAACATGAGCGGCTCGATCAGGGTGACGTGGATGCCGTAGGCGGCCACTTCGGCGGCGAGCGACTCGCTCATCGCCTCCAGGGCCCACTTGGTGGCCTGGTAGACGCCGAGCGCCGGATAGGCGACCAGGCCCCCGAACGAGGAGACCTGGATGATCCGGCCCGCGCGGCGCTCCCGCATCCCGGGCAGCACGGCACGGGTCGCGGCCAGCGCGCCGAAGTAGTTGACGTCCATCTGGGCCCGGGCCTGTTCCTCCTCGATCTCCTCGACGGCGCCGACCAGCATGTGACCCGCGTTGTTGACCAGTACGTCGATTCCGCCGAACGCCGCCTCGGCGCTCCGCACGGCGTCGCGGACGGCCGCGGTGTCGGCGACGTCGAGCTGCAGGGGCAGGAAACGGTCGCCGTACCGCTCGGACAGCGACGTCAGCGCCGCCTTGTCGCGGGCGGTGGCCGCGAGCCGGTCACCGCGGGCGAGGACCGCCTCGGCCCAGTGTGCGCCCAGTCCGCGGGACGCTCCGGTGAGGAACCAGGTCCGGGGGGTCGTTGCCTTGCTCATGGGAATCTTCTCCGTCGTCGTACGACCGGGCGGCTCCCGGTCCGGTGACCAGCGTTCCGCCGATCGGAGGAGGCAGGCAGAGTCGCCTTACCCAGGGATCGGCGGTCTCTGGCTGCCGCTCCGGCCGTGACGCAGACTCGAAGGGTGGACAGCAAGCAGTTGGCCGATTTCCTGCGGGTGCGCAGGGAGGCGCTCACCCCCGGCGACGTCGGCCTCCCCGGCACGGGGCGCCGGCGCACCCCCGGACTGCGCCGTGAGGAGGTCGCCCGCCTGGCCGACATCTCCACGGACTACTACACGCGCCTGGAGCAGGACCGCGCGCCGCAGCCGTCGCCGGGCGTGCTGCGGGCGATCACCAGGGCGCTGCGTCTGACCCTGGACGAGCGCGACCACCTCTTCCGGCTGGCCGGGCACCGGCCGCCGGACCGCAGGCGGTCCGACGAACACGTCGCGCCGAGCCTGCTCGCCGTACTGGACCGCCTCTCCGACGTCCCGGCCCAGGTGATGACCGACCTCGGTGTCACCCTGGTGCAGAACGACCTGGCACGGGCCGTCTTCGGCGACCTCACCCGGCTGCGCGGTGCCACGGGCACGGCGGTGTACCGCTGGTTCACCGACCCCCGCGTCCGAGCCGGGTATCCCGTCCAGGACCACGCGACGGAGTCCCGGGCGCTGGTCGCGGACCTGCGGGCGGCGGTCGTCCGCCGCGACGACGCGCAGGCCAGGGACCTGGTCGAACGGCTGCTGGGGGCGAGCGCGGAGTTCGCGGCCCTGTGGCGGCTGCACGCGGTGGGAGTGATGCGCGGCAGACGCAAGCGGATCCAGCACCCCGAGGTGGGCCTGCTGGAATTCGACTGCCAGATGCTCGTCGACGACGACCGCACCCAGATCCTCGCCCTCTTCTCGCCGGCCGCGGGCACACCGACGACCGACCGTCTCACCCTCCTCGGTTCCCTGGGACCGCTCGCCGAGCAGCGCGCTTCCGGCTGAGCCGTCCTGTTCCGGGGCCTTCCCGGCGGGCTCAGGGGTAGAGGCCGGCCCGGAAGGTGAACGAGACGAGCTGTGCTCGATCACGTGCGCCGACCTTCGTCATGGCACGCACCGCGTGGGTCTTCACGGTGAACGGCGACACGGACATCTGCGCCGCGATCTCGTCGTTGCCGAGGCCGCTCGCGATGAGGACCACCACGTCCCGCTCCCTGGGGGTCAGGGCGCCGAAGCGCTGCAGGAGCTCCCGGTCGACCACCGGGGGCGGCCGGTCGGTCATGTGGCCGATGAGCGCGGCCGTCGCGGCGGCCGACAGCGCGCCGCCGCCGGCGACGACCTCGGTGATCCCGGCGACGAGTTCGGCGGGGCTCACGGTCTTGCTCAGGAAACCGTTGGCGCCCGCGCGCAGGGCGGCGAGAACGATGTCGTCCTGGTCGAAGGTGGTCAGCACGATGACCCGCGTCTTCTCGGCGGGATGCTCCGCGCGGATCCGGCGGGTGGCCTCGACACCGTCGATGCCGCGCATCCGGATGTCCATCAGGACCAGGTCGACGGGGTGTTCCCGGAGGAAGGGGGCGACCTGGAGTCCGTCGGAGAGGTCACCCACGACGACGAGGGCCGGGTCGAGCCGGAGCATCACCCGGATCCCGGCCCTGATGTCGTCCTGGTCGTCGACGATCAGGATCCGTGTCATCGGACGACGGCCCCCAGGGGGCTGAACTCCGCGTGGACGCGGAACCGCCCGTCGTGGCTGTCGATCGTCAGCCGCCCGCTGGACGACTCGACGCGTTCGCGCATCCCGACGAGCCCGAGTCCGCTGCCCGCGCCGGAGCCGCGGGGTGCGGGACCGACGCGGTTCTCCACGGTGACGCGGATCCTGCCGTCGTGCTCGCGCACGTCCACCGTCGCCGTCCCCTCGCCGTGCCGGTAGGCATTGGTGAGCGCTTCCTGGACGACCCGGTAGACCGTCACGCCGACGCTGGGCTCCACGAAGCCGGCGGGGATGTCGAGGGAGGGCCGGACGTCGAGGCCGATGCTCTCGAAGGAGGCGATGAGTCCTTCCAGGCCGCTGAGCGCCGGGGTCGGCCGGAGCGCCTCGTCGTCGGCGACCTCGTCCCCGAGGCGGAGGAGCGCGAGGATGCGCTGCGTCTCGACGACGACGGTACGGGCGCTCGCCCTGGCCGACACGAGGGCCTGCCGGGAGGACTCGGCGTCCTCGGGCAGCCCGATCTCCGCCGCACCGAGGTGCAGGCTCAGCATCGCGACCTGGTGGCCGATGACGTCGTGGAGGTCCCGGGCGATCCGCAGTCGTTCCTCGGTGACCCGTCGGGTGGCTTCGATCTCGCGGGTGGCGATGGCGCTCTCGGCGCGTTCCTCCAGGATCCACCAGTGGGCCCGGTGGATGCGGAGCGCGGCCCCCGTCGCGCCTCCGGCCACGGCCGAGAACACGGCGGCGGCCCCCACGACCGCGCCGCCCCGGAACCCGCCGACCGTCATGAACGCCCCCAGGAAGGACGCCGCCACGATGCCCGTTCCGGCCAGCGGCTGCTTGCCCCTGAGGGTGACCGAGAACAGGACGAGCACGGCCATCATCCACACCGACAGGGGGTCGTGGCCCACCGCGGTGACGGCGAAGGACGCCGCGCTCGTCGCGACCAGTCCCGCCCACGGCCTCCACCACGACAGCGTGACGCCGGCGCCGGCGAGGAGCACGGCCAGGGCGGTCGGCCAGTCCGAACCCCGCAGGACCACGGCCACGATCTGCCCGGTGAACGCCAGGGCGGCCAGGGCGTAGGCGCCGCGGTGCAGCACCTCGGGGCGGCGGACCCACAGCGGTGCCGCGAGCCCGTCCTGACTGTTCTGCGCCTTGACCATGAGCCGATTGTCGTCCACGGGTGCGGCGGGCGTGTACTTCGAACGATGTAGACCGCGCAGCTTGCCCCGGTCGACGGGACGGCGGGGACGCGTGCCGTCGAGGCGGAGGGCGGAACTACTTCGTTCGAAGTACGCGGCCCTTCCCGAGGCGCCCGAGACTCGTCGTCGAGGCGACCGCCTCACACCGTCACGATCACCACGGGACACCCGATGACTCAGACCACCGTAACCTCGGCCACTTCCCCGACCCCGGCCACGACGACGCCTTCCGGGCTGCGATCGCTCCACCTGATCCGGGTCGTCTTCTCCCTGGTCTGGGTGGCGCTCCTCGCCACGACCTCCGCCTCGCTCGTGTCGGCGGACAGTCCCACGGTGATCGCGGCCGCGCTGCTCGTCGTCTACCCGCTGTGGGACGTGATCGCCACGCTGCTCGAACGCCGCCTGGCCGGCGGCGCCGCGGACCGTGTCGGTACCGTCAACATCGGTCTCGGCCTCGCCGCCACCGCCGGGATGGTCGGCGCCGTGTTCTCCACCATCGGGACGGCCCTCGTCGTGTTCGGCGTCTGGGCCCTCCTCGCCGGAGCGGTCCAGCTCGTCGTGGCGATCCGGCGCCGGCGCAGCGTCGGCGCCCAGTGGCCCATGGTGATCAGCGGCGCACAGTCCGTCCTCGCGGGCGCGACGATCGCCGCCACGTCCGCCTCCGCGACGAGCGGCCTGTCCACCGTCGCCGGCTACTCGGCCTTCGGCGCCTTCTGGTTCCTCGTCTCCGTCGCCGCCCTGAGCGTCCGCGGCCGACGCGCACAGCGTTGACCAGCGGTTTTCCCGGGCCCCACTCCAGCGCGGCCCGTCCCGGGCCGGTGTGCGGTGATCGGCGCTCTCCCGTGGGGTGCATGGCGGTGGTCATGGAGTGAGTGCGGGGGCGGCTAGCATCGCGGGCACCGCTTCCGGACGATAGGAGTTCATCTGTGGGCCACCTGCGCGTCGGAGTCGCTGTTCTGACCATGGGCAACCGGCCTGCGGAGCTCGCCGCGCTGCTGGCCTCGGTTGCCGCGCAGGACCTGCCGGCGGCTCGGGTCGTCGTGGTGGGCAACGGCTCCCCGTTGCCGGCGCTGCCGGACGGGGTGACCGGGGTGGAGCTGCCGGAGAACCTGGGGGTGGCGGGCGGGCGCAACGTGGCCTTGCGGCGCCTGCGCCGGTTCGGAGACGTCGACGTGGTGGTCGACCTGGACGACGACGGGCTGCTGATCGCGGCCGACGTCTTCCGCCGGCTGGCGGAGCTGTACGGCCGGGATGCGCGGCTGGGCATCGTGTCGTTCCGGATCGCGGACGAACTGGGGAGAACACAGCGGAGGCACGTGCCGCGGCTGCGGGCTTCGGACCCGATGCGCGGTGGACTGGTGACGACGTTCCTGGGCGGTGGGCACGCGTTGTCCATGCGCATGCTGGAGGAGACCGGCGGCTGGCCGGACGCGTTCTTCTACGCTCACGAGGAGACGGATCTGGCGTGGCGCGCGCTGGATGCTGGCTGGCGGATCCGGTACGCGCCGGAGCTGGTGTTGCAGCATCCGTGGACGTCCCCGACCCGGCATGCGGTGTTCTACCGGATGGTGGCCCGGAACCGGGTGTGGCTGGCCAAGCGGCATCTGCCCGCTCCGTTGGTTCCGGCGTACCTGGGCGTGTGGGCCGTCCTGACGGTGCTCAAGCGGCCCACGTGGGAGGGGCTTCGGGCGTGGTGGGGCGGCTTCGTGGAGGGGGTTCGCACGCCGTGCGGGGCGCGGCGGCCCATGCGGTGGCGCACCGTGGTGCGAATGACGGCGCTGGGCCGACCCCCGGTTGTGTGACGGTGGTGACGCCGTAGGGCCGGTCGTCGGGCACCGGCGGCGGGCCGGTGGGAACGGTGTGCAGCCGGTGAGTGTGAGCCACGCCGCAGATTCCGCCGGCCCGCAACCCTAGCCTCGGCCGGGCGTCCAACGTGAGGGGACAGCCGTCCCCCGACACCTAGGGCCTCGAGGTCACGCACATGTTCGAACATCACGACACCTTCGGCGCGAGCGCGCCGCTACGGCTGCCCGGCTCCGGCTCCGGGGCACCGGGAGGGGAACGGGCGGTTCTGGGATGAGCACCGTCGCCTGGCCGGTTGCCCCGGGTACGGGTGCGTGGCGCCGGCCGCGGGCGTGGCTGCTGAAGCGCCTGTCCCAGGGACACCGGCGGGAGCCCGGACCCGCTCGCGCCGCCGGCCGGCAGCCGGGCGCGGAGTCCGGTACCGCAGGCGGTCACACTGCGCAGCCCGGCATCGACGACCTGTATCAGCATCGCCGGCTGCACTTCGTGCGCCTCGCGGTGCTCCTGGTCGACGACCTGTCCACAGCCGAGGACGTGGTGCAGGACGCCTTCGCCGCGCTGTTCCGCCGCCATGGCAGCTCCCTCGCCGGCGTGGACGATCCCGAGGCGTACGTGCGGGCCAGTGTCGTGAACGGCGCCCGTTCGGTCCTGCGCCGCCGGCGCACGGTGCGCGCCCATGTCCCCGAACAACCGCTCCCGGTGCCGGCCGCCGACGAAGCGGTACTGCTCGAGGAGGAACACCGCGAGGTGTTCGAGGCGCTGCGGCTCCTCACCCGCCGGCAGCGCGAGGTGCTGGTGCTGCGGTACTGGTCGCATCTGTCCGAGGCGCAGATCGCCGATTCCCTGGGTCTGTCGCGAGGAACGGTGAAGTCCACGGCCAGCCGCGCCCTGACCGCCCTGGGCAGGAACCTGGAGGCACGCCGGTGACCGCGCAGTCCGACCCCCGGGACCTGGAGCGGCTCGAGGACCGGCTGAGCAAGGCCCTGGCCGCGCACGCCGACGCGATCACCCGTGCGGATCTCCGTGCGGCGCAGCCGCCGTCGCTCGCCCGTGTGCCGTGGCTGCACCGGTGGCGCCCGGCGCGGGTGGCCGTCGTGGTCGCGTTGGCCGCGGTGCTGACCGGGGTGTGCCTGCTGGCGGTCCTGAAGTGGCCGCAGCCCGGTGCACCGGTGGTTCCCTCCCGTCCGGCGGTCTCGCCGACCGGGGAGCCGACGGCTCCCTCGGGTTCGCTTTCGCCGGCGCCCGTCCCGGCCCCCTCCGGCAGCGGGAGCTGAATCCCGTACGGACAGGTCCCCCGCGGGGCCCGGTGGCCGTGCCGCCCGGGCCCCGCGACGGGGCGGACACCGTGTGCCCGGGTCAGAGTGCCAGTGCCTCGGTGGGGGGCAGGCGTGAGGCGCGGACCGAGGGGTAGACCCCGGCCAGTACCCCGACGGCCACCGCTCCCAGCACCCCCGCGGCGACGATCCGCAGGGGGAGGACGGGAGGCCACCCCTGCTGGACGCTGTAGCCGACGGAGGCCAGCGCGCCCAGGGCGGTGCCGGCGATCCCGCCGAACGCCGACAGCATCACGGCCTCGGCCAGGAACTGTCCGCGGATCTGCCCCCGGTTGGCGCCGAGGGCCCTGCGCAGTCCGATCTCCTTGCGGCGTTCGAGCACGGAGATGAGCATCGTGTTGGCCACCCCGATCCCCCCGACCAGCAGGGCGACCCCCGCGAGGCCCAGGAACAGCGAGGCGAAGGTGTTCTGTGTGGCTCGCTTGGCGGCCAGCACGTCGGAGGGCCGGCTGATCTGGACCATGCCCGGTGCCTGCGGGTTGAGCGTGGCCGGCAGCACCGCCCGGACGTCCTCCAACGCGTCCTCCCTCGCCTCGACGTACACCACGGTCGGACGGTCGTCGAAGCCGAGGTAGGAGTGGGCCGACCGCCAGCCGACCAGGACGGCCTGCTCCAGTTCCGGGGTGAGCGGCATCGGGTCGAGGATGCCGATGACGGCGAACGAACGGCGGTCGACCGAGATCAACGGGGTCGGGCCACCCGGGTCCAGCCTGGTGATCCCGAGCCATGCCGCGGCCTGGTTGCCCAGCACCACGGTCGGCAGGGACGCGCTCGCCGTGCCGAGGAACCGTCCCGTGCGGACGCTGCCGTGAACGGTCTTCAGGAGTTCGTCCTGGGCGGCCAGCACGGTGATGCCCACGCCGTCGTCGGCCGAGGCCTTGTCGGAGCGCCGCACCTGCGCGTTGAGGTTCGCCACTCCGGCGGCCGAGGTCACGGGGCCGACACGGCGTGCCATGGCCACGGCCTCCACCGGCAGGGACGCCTCCTGCTTCGGCTGGGGAACGGCCTGTGCCCGCAGCAGGTTGGGCCCCAGGGCGTTGAGTTCGTCGACGAGGTGCCGTTGGCTGGACGCCGGGATCCCCGTCACGACGATCATGGTCGCGATGCCGATCGAGATGCCCAGGGCGGACAGCGCCGCGCGCAGGCGGCGAATGCGGATGCCGAGGAAGCCCAGCCGCAGGAAGTCGCCCGGCGGAAGGCGCACCCCGCGCGTGGCGTCGTCCACGGGTGTCCTGGTCATGAGGCTCCTTCCACGCCGGTGTCGCGCACCAGACGGCCGTCCCGCATCTCCACACGCCGGGGCAGTCCCGCGGCGATGTCCCGGTCGTGCGTGATCACGGCGATGGTGGTGCCCTCGTCGTTGAGCCGGCTCAGCAACCGCAGGATCGCTCGGCCGTTGGCCGTGTCCAGGGCACCGGTGGGCTCGTCGGCCAGCACCAGGGCCGGCGTGTTGACCAACGCCCGGGCGATGGCCACTCGTTGCTTCTCCCCACCGCTGAGCTGGTGCGGGAGGTGGTCCACGCGGTGGGCCAGGCCCACGCGGTCCAGGGCCTCCAGGGCCAGCGGACGGCGCCGTCGGCGCAGCACGCCCGCGTACAGGAGCCCGGTGGCCACGTTCTCGGCCGCCGACAGGCCGTCGGTGAGGTGGAACTGCTGGAAGACGAAACCCAGCCACCGTGCCCGCAGGACCGACAGACGCCGGTCCCGCAGTTCGGACACGTCCCGCCCGGCGATCTCCACCCGCCCGCTGCTCGGCTTGTCGAGGGTGCCCATGATGTTGAGCAGCGTCGACTTCCCGGAGCCGGAGGGCCCGACGATGGCGAGGAACTCCCCGCGCCGGATGGTGAGGGACACGTCGTCCAGGGCCCGCACGTCACCGGCGTAGACCTTGCTCGCCCGGACGACCTCCATGACGGGCTCACCCGGCCCCCCGGCCTGCGCCACGTCGGCATGCGGCGCGTCGGCCCGGGCCCGATGACGTCCCGACGACGCGGGAGCCGGCACGCGCAGCCGCACGGTGTCGATGCCGGAGCCGTCCGGGAGGTGGGGTCTCATGAGGCGGTCTCCACGCGCAGGCCCTCGGTCAGGCCGTCACCGGTGACCTCGACGAGGCCGTCGGCGATGAGCCCGGTGCGGACCGCGACGTAGGTTCCGTCGGTCTTCTGCACCGCGTAACCGCCCCCGCTGAGCGCGACCAGGGCACCGACCGGTACAGCCAGGACGTCCTTCCTGGCGGCGGCCGTGAAACGGACCTGCACGCTCGCCGCGTCGTACTTCAAGGGGGCCCCGGGCACGACGCTCACGTTGAGCGTGGGCGGCGTGTTCTGGTTCTCGGCACCGTCCCCGCCCCCCTGGACGCTCTGGCTGATGGAGGCCACGGTCCCCGGGATCTCGCGGTTGTCTGGCAGGGTGATCACGACGTGCGCGCCCGCCGCGATGCCGTCGGTGTCCGTCGCCTGCACGGGCACGCTCACGGACTTGGTGGTGCGGGTGACGGTCAGGACGGGCTCGGCGACCGGGTCCCCGAGCTGGGCCTGCAGCGAGCTGATCCTCACCGGACCCGGCAGCACCATGATCTGCCCGACGTCCAACGTGCCGGTGGGAGTCATTCCCACGTACTCCTGCCACCGCTTCACCGCGGCCGACAGACCCGCGGTGTAGACGTCCCCCGTCTGGTCGGCCCGGCTGCCACCCGTCGCCGTGCCCCGGGCGACGGGGTCGGCGCGGGGGCCGATGTCGTAACCGAGCGCCTCCAGGTTGTCGGCGACCATGGTCACGTCCCTGCCGCGCAGCGTGGACTTGTCCAGCTTCCGGAACAGCGGCGTACTGCCGTAGAAGACGACGACCGGCCGGTCGTCCACCGCGTACAGCTGCCGGCCGCGCTTGACCGTCGTCCCCGTCGCGGGGAGCTGGGTGATCGTTCCCGTACCGACGCCCTTGACCGTGATGTCGGCCCCGTACCCCAGGGTTCCGCGGTAGGTCTGGCTGTCGGCCAGGTCCCGCCGGACCACCGTCGCGACGGCGGAATCCGCCGGCTTCCGGACCGTACCGGGCGCGCGGTGGTGGTCGGAGACGAGCTCGTACCCGCCGAGGACGGCGCCTCCCCCCACCACGACCACGACCACGACCGTGGCGGCACGCCGCAGCGGGCGCTTCCCGGAGGCCCGGACCCGCCTATTCGTTGCCACCGAAGGCTTCCATCTCGCAGTCGTGCTCGATCTTGGAGGTGTCCTGCCCGGTACCGACGTAGTCGTCGTCGTAGGTCCAGGTCAGTCCGTTCGGGCCGTCACTGGTGTCGTTGACCAGGTGGACCTTGATGCCCTTGGAGCGCAGGCACTTCACGTCCTCCTGCCAGTCCTGGCGGTACCGGGGGTTCAGGGCGGGGTCGAGTTCGGGCGGCGCGAGGGGCAACTTGTCGGCGCAGGCCCGCTTCGCGCCCTCCGGCACCGGCTCCGCGATGAACAGCGGCTGCTCCTCGCCGGGAGGAGCGGCGGCGCCGGCCCCTCCGGTCTTGGCACCGTTCGCCAGAAGGCACTTGTCCCAGGCCTTGATCAGACGGGCGCGGCGTTCCGGCGAGTCGTCCAGCCGCAGCTGGGGGCGGTTCCCGGAGTCCGCTTGCGCCCCCGACGCGACCGGTGACCCGTCAGGCGCGGAGGCCGAGCCGGACGGGGGCAGCGAAGCCACCTGGGGCTCCGCGTCGTGGGCGGCCGGGTCGCTCGCGGAGCCGCCGCAACCGGAGAGGACGGCCAGCACTGCCGAGGCCACGGCGCCTACCGCCATATGGCGGACGCCGGACCGTGCCGTGAGGGGGCTGAGTCGCTTGAATGGCATGGGAATCCCTGGTGTCAGGACACGTCGATCGGTGGGCCCGCTCTTCGCCGGGGCCCTCGATCCCACAGACGCGCGGGTCCGGCCGGGGTTGCTTCCGGGGGTGGTGTGTCCCACGTCACGCCCGCGTCGGCACCGGCCGCGCTCGGCTGTACGCCGACCTGATCACCGTCGTACGGGCCGGCCGGACAGGCGCCCGTACGACCGGCGTCGCGGGCGAGGCGTCGCGGCCACCATCAGGGCCGGGCGGCTGCGTCAAGGCGGCGGGACCCGTCAGCGAGCCACCGTGTCGGCCCGCCGGTCACGCAGGACGCGCTCCCGCAAGGTCAGCCCGACCTGCCGTATCCACGCCACCGGGAGGGAGACGTCACCGGCAGCACACAGGACCGAGGGCCTCGACGTCCGCTCTCCCCCGCGGACTTCGAGGCCCTCACCCGATCCCGGTCGGGTCATGCCTGGGTGAGCACGATCTTCTTCCCTGCGGCCCGTCCGTTGACCACCCGGACGAACGCGGCCGGTCCCTCGCTCAGCGGCACGGTTTCCGGTGCGAGTTGCAAGGTTCCCGCGGCGGCCTGATCCGCCAGCCGGGCAAGCTGCGCGCCGTTGGGCTCGATGTAGAGGTCCCAGCTCGTGATGCCCCGTTCCTCCGGCGGCGCGTCCGAGGTCAGGGAGCACAGCCGGCCCCCGTCCCGCACCAAGGGCAGGGCCGCCACCGCCGTGCCGGCGGCGATGATCAGGGCGGCGTCGAACCCGCCGCGCACCTTGGCCGGCCAGTCCGGGTCGTGGTAGTCGACGACCTCCACCGCCCCCAGACCGAGCAGGCGCTTCTCGGCGGCGGGGGAGGCGGTCGCGGTCACCTCGATGCCCTCGGCCGCGGCGAGCTGGACGGCCAGGGCACCGGTGGCCCCGGCTCCGTTGGTGACCAGGAGCCGCTGCCCACGGCTGAGGTCCAGCTTCTCCAGGGCCTGCAGTGCGGTGAGTCCGTTCACCGGCAGCGCCGCGGCCTGCACGGCGTCCAGCCCGGGCGGGCAGGCCGCCGTGTGATCCGCGTCGATCAGGACGCGTTCGGCCCAGAAGCCGCTGCCCCCGGGCAGCGGGGCCTCGTGCGCGAGCACCCGGTCGCCGACACCGAACCCGGTGACACCCGCGCCGACGGCCAGCACCTTCCCCGCGCCCTCCACTCCCAGCGCCGCCGGCGGGCGCAGCCCCACGTCCCAACTGGCGTCGATCGGCAGTTCGTCCCACGGGCCGACCCCGGCCGCCTCGACCGCCACCAGGATCTGACCGGGCCCGGGAGACGGCGGTTCGGGCAACTCCAGCAGGGTCACTTCCTTCTCCGCCCCGAGCACTCCGCACGCCTTCACAGCAGCTCTCCGTCCTCTCACCGGGTCCGGCCGACAGGGAGGTACCGGCCGGAAACCGACAGCAGGCACCAGTGTCGACCTCGGGACTCCCGGCGAGGGTCGTTTGCGGTCGCAGCAGCATTCGTGTCGAGCCTAGGCAGCCGGCGCCCAGGACGTGTGGTCCAGTTGACGAGCGACCGGCTGGGCCATTCGTGGAACGGGGCACCCGGACGGCACTACGACACGGCCCCCGGACCCCGCGCACGGTCCCACGACCACGGCCGCGGGCTCGATGGAGCGCCGCACGTCGAACCGGCGTCGGACACGAGTCCGGTGCAGGGGTGGTCGACTTGGGCCGGTGCCGAGACCGGCACATGACCAGGAGTCGGCCGATGCTCAACGTTCGACGGCGGCTGTGGCTCCTGCGCGGAGCGAGGCCGTCCTGGGACGACCTCCGCAACGACGGCAAAGCCTGAGGGGAGCGGTGCCTGGCCGGGGGCCGGTCGGTCGGACTCAGCCCTTCTCGACCTTGATCGAGGAGACCCTGTCGTTGAACTCACCGTCGAAGCGGGCGAGGTCGGACGTCAGGACCAGCGAACGCCCCTTCAGGCCGGGATCGGTGTAGAGGGTGACCTTCCATCCGGCCGGGACCCGCACCGAGCTGATGACGTCGTCACCGACCTGCTCATCGGTGAGCACGGTGTACGTGCCCGCCTCGAGCTCCGCGGCCCGCCCTCCGAAGTCGTGGTGCTCGAAGACCCTGGGTACGGATGAATCGGAGAGGCTCTTCCCGTCGATGAAGGAACTCAACGAAAGGGTGACCCCCTCGCGGATGCGCTGTTCAAAGCCGAATCCGAGCTGCGATCGGTCGTTTGCCTTCGCCATGCGGCAGCGCTCCTGACTTCTCGGCACTGTTGCCAGGGCAACCGGCCCACGCCGCGTTTCGGCGTCACGGACTGGGGACCCGTTCGAGCGTACGAGCGGGTCACGTCGGGTGGCGCGCAGGATTGGCCCGAAAGGACCACACGGGGGCCTCGTGCGGTGGGCAGGGCCGGTTTCCCGTGCGCAGCAATTCACCCCGTGCGGAAAGCCTCACGATGGGGCAAGGTGGAACCGAGGGCCGAATCGCCGGGACAGCGCCTCTTCGGAGCACAGGCTCCGGGGCGCACCGAGTGGAATGCTGCTGCTCGGTGCCGGAAGTCCGCACCGGCCCGCGGCACAGGCCCCTCGCCACCGGATCGGAAGCGCTCCGGACAGGCATCCGCCCGCGGATGCCTGTCGCACCGGTGGCCCGTCATCGCGTGAGGAGCGGCAGGTGGAAATAGACAGGGCCGACACGGCGGTCGTGTTCATTGACCCACAGAACGACGTTCTGAGCAAGGACGGAGCGAACTGGGACGCGGTGGGGGCGAGCGTCACGGAGAACATGACCGTCGAGAACATGGAGAGGATCTTCGAGGCGGCGAAGAAGGGCGGGTACGAGGTCTTCATCTCGCCCCACTACTTCTACCCGACGGACAACGGGTGGCGAATGAACGGGCCGCTCGAGACGAACGAGTTGGAGACACACACGTTCGCGCGGTCGGGCCAGCTCGATCTGACCGGGTTCCGGAACTCCGGGGCGGACTGGCTGGAGAGGTTCAAGCCCTACATCGAGGACGGCAAAACAGTCGTTGCCAGCCCGCACAAGGTGTTCGGACCGGAAAGCAACGACCTGGCACTGCAACTGCGCAAACGCGGAATGCAGAGGATCATCCTCGGCGGGATGCTGGCGAACATGTGCGTCGAGTCCCACATGCGTCACCTCATCGAGGAGGGATTCGAGGTCGCCGTGGTCAGGGACGCGACGGCCGGGCCCCGGCACCCGGTCTGGGGCGACGGCTACCAGGCGGCGATCATCAACTACGGCTTCTTCGCCCATGCGTTGCTGTCGACGGACGAAGTGATCGACAGGATGCACTGAGGCGGCCGCGCACCAGAGGCGACGCCGATCCGCACGGTGCGTCTGGGCCGTAAGCCCCGGGCCGGGCCGCTCGGGGACGGATTGTCAGTGGGGCCGCCTAGGGTGGGGACGACCAGGAACCGCGACGAGAGACTGGAAGTCCCATGACGACCCTTTCCGACCGTCCGAACACCGCGCTGCTCGTCATCGACGTGCAGAACGGGGTGGTGACCGGCTCCCACAACCGGGACGACGTCATCGCGAACATCAACACCCTGATCGGCAAGGCGCGGGCCGAGGACGTGCCGGTGATCTGGGTGCAGCACTCGGACGAGGACCTCGAGAAGGGCAGCGAGGGCTGGCAGTACGTGCCGGAGCTCGTGCGTGAGGAGTCGGAGCCGCTGATCCACAAGCTCTACGGCGACTCCTTCGAGGACACCGAGCTGGAGGCGGTGCTCGCGGACCGCGGCGTGGGCCGGCTGGTCGTGACGGGCGCCCAGACCGACGCGTGCATCCGCTCGACCCTGCACGGGGGGCTCGTCCGCGGCTACGACGTCACCCTCGTCGGCGACGCGCACACCACGGAGGACCTCAGCTCGTACGGGGCGCCCGGGCCGGAGCAGGTGATCGCGCACACCAACCTCTACTGGAAGCACCAGAACGCCCCCGGGCGCCGTGGCGGCACGCTCGACACCGCCGAGGTCTCGTTCGCGGCGGCCGACGCGGGCTGAGCCCGCCGGGCCCTACGGTTCGCCTCGGCGTGGGCCGTGCGTGCGGCGCACGCCGAGCGGACCGGGCGGACGGCGGCCCGTCAGAGGGCGCCGTGGCCTGCGTGGACCGCCGCGGCGTGGATCGGTCCCGCCGTGCCGCTGAGCGGGGACCCTGAGCCGCCGCGCCGCCCCGCGATGATCTCGGCGGCGATGGACACCGCCGTCTCCTGCGGGGTCAGGGCGCCGATGTCGAGCCCGATCGGCGAACTCAGGCGCGCGAGTTCGGATTCGGTCAGGCCCGCTCGCCGGAGCCGTTCGAGGCGGTCCTCGTGGGTGCGCCGGGAGCCCATCGCCCCGACGAACCCCAGGAACGGCAGCCGGAGCGCCACCTCCAGCAGCGGTACGTCGAACTTCGGGTCGTGGGTGAGCACGGCCACCATCGTGCGGGCGTCGACGCGGCCGGCCTCCGACTCCGCCGCGAGGTAGCGGTGCGGCCAGGCGACGACGACCTCGTGGGCGTCGGGGAAGCGGGCCGCAGTGGTGAACACCGGGCGTGCGTCGCAGACCGTGACCCGGTGGCCGAGGAGCGCGCCCTGCCGGGCGAGGGCGGCGGCGAAGTCCGTGGCGCCGAAGACCAGCAGACGGGGCGGCGGCGCGTAGGAACGGACGAAGACCCGCCGATCGCCGTGGCGGCGCAGCCCGCTCGTGCCGCGGGCCAGCATGGCGCGGGCGTCGTCGGTGACGGCGTCGTCCAGTGCGGCGGAGCCGAGCCCGCCCGAGCGTCCCTGGGGGCGTACCACCAGGCGTGTGCCGGTGCCGGGGCCGGAGACGGTCGTGGCCACGGCGACGGCCCGGCCCTCCGCCATGTCGTCGAGGACGGCGGGCAGTTCGGGGAAGCCGGCCGGGGAGACCGGCTCGACGAAGACGTCGATGGTGCCGCCGCAGGTGAGACCGACGGCGAAGGCGTCGTCGTCACTGATCCCGTACTGGTGCAGTTGCGGCGTCATCGTACGGACGACCTCGCGCGCCACCTCGTACACGGCGGCTTCGACGCAGCCGCCGGACACGCTCCCGGCGACCTCGCCCCCGGCGGACACCGCCATCGCCGCGCCCGGGGGACGGGGCGCGCTGCGGTAGGCCGCGACGACGGTGGCGAGTCCGACGGTGCGTCCCTCCTCGTACCAGGAGCGGAGGGGGCCGGCCAGCTCACGCATCGCGGGCCTCAGACGAGCCAGACGACGAGCAGGACCACCACGACCACCGCGACGGCGGCCGGGATCGCCCGCTTGAGCACGGCGCCCCTGGCGACGCCCATGAGGTCGATCGGCTCGGGCTCCGGTGTGGTCCGCACCGGGGCGGGTGCCGGTTCGGGCGCTGGTTCGGGGGACGGCTCCGGTGGCGGCGGCGCGCCGTCCGCGTCATGCCGGGGCTCGCCCTGCGCCTCGCCTTCCGCGACGTCTCCCGCGGCCGCGGACGGAGACGGCGCCGCAGTCGCAGCCGGGACCGAGGCCGCGGCCTCGCCCCCGCCGACCGTCGCCGGCTCCGGGGCGCGCTCCTGCGCCAGTTGCCGTTCCAGGGCCTCCACGAACTGCCCGAGCAGCTTCCGGCTGACCTCCTCGATCATGCCCTTGCCGAACTGCGCGACCTTGCCGGTGATCGTCAGCTTGGTCCCGACCGTCACCAGCGTCGATTCGCCGTCGGGCACCAGCCGCGCGGTGATGCGCGCGTCCGCGTTCCCCTGCCCGCGGGCGTCGCGCCCGCGTGCCCGCAGCACCGCCGTCCGGCTGCCGGGGTCCTGCTCCTCGAAGGCGGCGGTGCCCTTGTACTGGACGGTCACCGGGCCGACCTTCACCTTCACCAGCCCGGTGTACGTGTCGCCGTCCCGCCCGGTGAGCTGGGCGCCCGGCATGCAGGGCGCGATGCGCTCGACATCGGTGAGCAGCGCCCAGGCCTGGTCCGGCGGCAGGCTCACTCGGAACTCGTTGGTGAAGTCCATCGAGGGCAGACCTCTCTTCCGGTGGGGGCGTCGCCGGCGGTCCCGGACGGTGCCCACACCTTGGGCCCGACGCCGCGGGCCGTCAACGCGCAGTTCAGCGTTCGCTTAAGACACCGGCTTCCTGGGCCGGACCGCCTCCGCGGTGTCCCGGACCGGCGGAACGGGTTGCAGCGCACGGCAATTGACGGACCGTCACGCTGTTGGGGGCCTGTTCACACGCCGTACAGCGTGCCGTGGCGTCCCATGAGCCTCCGTTGCCGATCATTCGTTCCTTCCGGGACGGCACTCGGGCAGGGGGACGGGAGTGTTCGACACGATCGCCGACTTCTTCGGCGGGCTGAGCGACGGGCAGATGTGGGCGGGCGCCGTGGTCTGCGCCGTCAGCGCCAGCGTCGTGGCCTTCTGGCTGGACCGCTACCAGGGCTGGCGGCGCATCAGCTGGAGCGAGGTCTACAACGGGCCCATCAACAAGCACATCAACAACCAGCCGCCGCCCGGGATGTGGGAGATCCACTGGCAGGGCCAGCAGATCAGCGAGGGCAGCCTGGTCATCCTGGAGGTCCGCAACTCGGGGGTGCAGACGCTCGAACCGGAGCACTTCCCGGGGCCGCTGACCTTCACCTTCGCGGGCCGGAAGGTCGTGCACTTCAAGGTCCGGGACGCCAACGAGACGCTGGAGACGGCCCTGCGGCCGCGGGTGCCCGCGCAGTCCGCCCCGGTGCCGGCCGACGCCTCCCCAGCCGGCGCCCACCCCGCCGGGGCCACCGCCCACCCCGCCGGGGCCGACTCCGGCCCCGCCGTCCGGCAGTCCGCCGCCGAGGACGCCCTGCCGCGTACGGACACGATCACCCTGCCGCTGTTCACCCTCAACCGGCGCGACCGCTTCCGCCTGCTGGTGCTCCTGGAGGACAGCCGGAACGGCTCCTCGGCCAAGCCGCCCAAGATCACCGCGGGCGGGAAGGTACGCGGCGGGCGCATCAAACGGACCGCGGGCCGGGCCAGGCGCCGGTGGGCGGCCGGCATCGTGGTGATGCTGGTGGCGGCCTTGAGCCTGGGCGCGGGCACCTACGCGAACAACCGGAGCCTCGCGCTGAACGCCACCTGCTCCGGCAGTGAGCTCACCGTGGCCGGGTCGACCGCCTTCTCCCCCCTCGCCCACCAGGTCAAGGAGTCGTACGAGGAACGCTGCACGGGGGCCAGGGTGTCGCTCGAGGCGACCGGCAGCCGCCAGGGACTGGCGAAGCTGCGGGCCACCCCGGCCGACGAGACCATCGCCATGGTGGACACCGTGCCCGGGCAGCCGCCGGAGAAGGGGCTCGACGGCCACCACGTCGGGGTGCTCGTCTTCGCCGTCGTGGCCAACGAGGATCTTTCCGACGACCCTGAGCTGTGGGACCGCGGGCTGACCCAGGAGGAGCTGCGGCAGGTGTTCGCCGGAGGCACGGTGGACGACGCCGACGAGCGGTTCGAGCAGCCGCCCGTGGTGGTCGTCCGCGCGGAAGGCTCCGGGACCCGGGACGTCTTCGAGGAGCGGGTGCTCGGCACGCGCCCCACCACGCCCGCCTCCCCCTGCCCGGTCCCCGAGCGGAGCAATGACGGGGCAGACGGGACCGACGGGGCCGACGGCAAGGGCGCCGCGAACGCCCCGAGGTTCTGCTCCGTCGGGTCCACGATGGAACTGCTGGACTACGTCAACCGCACGAAGAACGCCGTCGGTTACGCCGAGGCCGACGCCCTGCCCTTCTTCCCGCACGTCCGGACCGTCCCGGTCAACGGCACGGCGCCCACGAGGGAGAGCGTGCTCGCCGGCGACTACCCCTTCTGGGCCTCCGAGGTCCTCTACACCCGCGAGGACGCGACCGGGATCACCCGCGCCTTCCTCGACTTCCTGCGCAGCCGCGGCGTCTCCAAGCTCCTCGAGGGCCGGGGCTTCCTGCCCTGCCGGGAGCTGGAGGACTCCCGGGTGGAGGCGATGAAGTGCGGTGACGGCTGACGCGCGCCGACGCGCGGGGGCGGCGGCGGGTCAGCTCCAGAGGGTGACGTGGACGGGCGGCCGGAACTCCGTCAGCGGGACGCCGTTGGAGCGGGCCAGCAGGGCCTGGGTGGCGGCGGGGGTCGTGACGAACCGGCACAGCGCGGCGGCGACGGCGGAGCGGCGGTCCGGGGCGAGCGTGCTCGCGTAGAGCATGCCGTTGACGGGCAGGCCGAGGACGTCGAGGACGACGAGGTGGGAGCGGCGCAGCTCCTCGCGCACGACGTGCAGCAGGGCCAGCGTCACCCCGTCGCCCGCGGCGACGGCGTTGAGCGAGGCGGTCACGCTCGGGAAGGCGGTGGCCTTGGCGGGGTCGACGCCGATGCGGGAGAGGAGGGCGCCGGCGAGGGTGTCGGGGTCCATGCCGGCGGGGCCGAGGAGCCAGGGCTCGCGGCTGAGCCGGCCGGGCGCGATGCGGGACTGCTGCCGCAGCGGGTGACCGGGCGCCGCGACGACGACCAGCTGGAAGCGGAGGAAGGGCACGGACTCGATCGCCGGGTGCGCCGCGGGTGCGGGCCCGATCGTGACGTCGGCCCTGCGGTCCCTGAGGAGTTCGCCGAAGACCCCGACGGGCACCGCGAGGGTGTCGGCGTCCAGGTCGGGCTGGCGCCGCCCGAAGGCCGCGAGCAGGGCGGGGAGCACCTGCTCGGCGCCGGTCTCGGTGGAGGCGACGCGCAGTTGGGCGGTGCCGGCGCTGGCCTGCCGCACCCGGTGGCGGGTCTCCTCGGCCAGGCCGACGATCTCGGCGGCCCCCGCGGCGAGGCGCTGGCCGCCGGGGGTCAGGCTGATGCCGCCGCCGGAGCGGATGAACAGGACGTCGCCCAGTTCGCGGCGGAGCGCCGCGACGGCCCCGGAGACGGCGGGCTCGGTGACGCCCAGCGACTCGGCGGCGGCCTTGACCGATCCCAGCCGGGCCACGGCGACGAAGGCCCGCAACTGCGTGAGCGTCATGGGGACATTACATCTGTTCGAGCGTCAACTGTCGCAGTCCGTATTAACCATTCTCTTCAGTTGCCGTTGACCGGTCCCGTCCGCGGCGCGAGTGTTCCCCCACATGCACCCCGCAACGACCCACACCGTCCACCGTCCGGGCAGGGAAGGAGGGTGCCGTGCAGGTACCCGCTTCGTTCGAGTACCAGCGGGCGCAGAGCGTGGAGGAGGCCCTGGAACTGCTGGGGCGCTTCGGCGAGGAGGCAAGGGTCCTCGCGGGAGGGCACAGCCTGCTCCCCATGATGAAACTGCGTCTGGCCGGGCCGGAGGTGCTCGTCGACATCAACGACCTCACCGAACTCGACCACATCGACGAGACCGGCGGCGAGCTGCGGGTCGGGGCCCTCACCCGGCACCGCACCCTGCTGGAGTCGCCGCTGGTCGGCCGGCACTTCCCGATCATCCACGACGCCGAGCGGGTGATCGCCGACCCGCCGGTCCGCAACCGCGGCACCATCGGCGGCTCGCTGTGCCAGGCCGACCCCTCCGAGGACCTGTCGGCGGTGTGCGCGGCGCTGCACGCGGTGGCCGTGATCCGCGGCGCGGACGGCGAACGCGCCGTCCCCATGGCCGACTTCCACCGCGGCCCGTACGAGACGGCGGTCGGCGCCGGGGAGATGCTCACCGAGGTGCGCTTCCCCGTACGGCCGGGCTCCGGCAGCGCCTACGAGAAGCTGGAGCGCAAGGCCGGCGACTGGGCGGTGGCGGCGGCCGGGGTGGCGCTCCGCCTGGACGGCGGGCGCATGACGCACGTCGGGGTCGGTCTGGCGGCGGTCGGCGCCGCCGGGCTGCACGCGGAGGCGGTGCAGGGGCTCCTGGAGGGCCGTGAGCCGTCGCCGGAGCTCGTCGAGGAGGCCGGGCGCGTGGCGTCGGCGACCTGCTCGCCCGTCACCGACAGCCGCGGGAGCGCGGACTACAAGCGGCACCTGGCCGGAGAACTGACCAAGAGGGCCCTGCGGCGCGCCGTCGCCCGGGCCGCCGCCCCGGCCACGGCCGCGAAGGAGGGATGACGGACGTGCGGATCACGGTGAACGTCAACGGCGAGGACCACACCCGTGAGGTGGAGGCCCGCCATCTGCTCGTCCGCTTCCTCCGTGACGACCTGGAGCTGACCGGGACGCACTGGGGCTGCGACACCAGCAACTGCGGCACCTGCGTGGTGCTGATGGACGGCGAGCCGGTCAAGAGCTGCACGGTCCTGGCCGCCATGGCCGAGGGCCATGAGGTCCGCACCGTCGAGGGGCTGGCGGACGGGGACCGGCTCGACCCGGTGCAGCAGGGCTTCATCGAGGAGCACGGGCTGCAGTGCGGCTTCTGCACCCCGGGGATGATGCTCAGCGGCCGGGCGCTGCTGGACCGCAACCCCGACCCGACGGAGGACGAGGTCCGCGAGGCCATCTCGGGGCAGCTGTGCCGGTGCACGGGCTACCTCAACATCGTCAAGGCCATCCGGTGGGCCGCCGCCCACGAGTCCGCCGGCCGTGAGGAAGCGGGGAGCCAGGCATGACCACCGTCGAGGAACCCGCGGGCCCGGCAGCTCCCGCCGCCGCCGCTCCCGCCGCTCCCGCCGAGGAGCGGCCGATCGGCTTCGGCCGGATGAAGCGCAAGGAGGACCCGCGCTTCGTCCGCGGCAAGGGCCGCTACGTGGACGACGTGAAGCTCCCTGGGATGCTCCACGGGGCGGTGCTGCGCAGCCCCTTCGCGCACGCCCGGATCGTGTCCATCGACACCTCCGCCGCCGAGGCGCACCCCAAGGTGAAGGCCGTGATCACCGGGGAGACGCTGGCCGGGCTCGGGCTGGCGTGGATGCCGACGCTGTCGATGGACACCCAGGCGGTGCTCGCCACCGACAAGGTGCGCTTCCAGGGCCAGGAGGTCGCCTTCGTCGTCGCCGAGGACCACTACGCGGCCCGTGACGCCATCGAGCTGATCGACGTGGACTACGAGCCGCTCGACCCGGTCGTCGACGCCCGCCGCGCCCTCGACCCGGCGGCGCCGGTCATCCGCGACGACCTGGAGGGCCGTACCGACAACCACATCTTCGACTGGGAGGCCGGCGACCGGGCCGCCACCGACGAGGTGTTCGCCGGCGCGGACGTCGTCGTCGAGCAGACGATGCTCTACCCGCGTGTGCACCCCGCGCCGCTGGAGACCTGCGGCGCGGTGGCCTCCATGGGCCCCGTCGACGGCAAGCTGACGCTGTGGACGACCACCCAGGCGCCGCACGCGCACCGCACCCTGTACGCGATGGTCGCGGGGCTGCCCGAGCACAAGATCCGGGTCATCTCCCCCGACATCGGCGGCGGGTTCGGCAACAAGGTCGGCATCTACCCCGGTTACGTGTGCGCGGTGGTCGGCTCGATCGTCACGGGCCGGCCGGTGAAGTGGGTGGAGGACCGCTCCGAGAACCTGATGAGCACCTCCTTCGCCCGCGACTACCACATGACCGGGCAGGTCGCGGCGACCCGCGAGGGGCGGATCCTCGGGGTGCGCGTCAAGGTCCTCGCCGACCACGGCGCCTTCAACTCCACGGCGCAGCCCACCAAGTACCCGGCGGGCTTCTTCCACATCTTCACCGGTTCCTACGACATCGAGGCCGCGCACTGCGAGGTCACCGGCGTCTACACCAACAAGGCGCCGGGCGGGGTGGCCTACGCCTGCTCCTTCCGCGTCACCGAGGCCGTCTACCTGATCGAGCGCATGGTGGACTGCCTCGCCGCCGAACTCGGCGCCGACCCGGCGGAGCTGCGGATGCGCAACCTGCTGCGGCCCGAGCAGTTCCCCTACCAGAACAAGACGGGCTGGGAGTACGACTCCGGCGACTACCCGGCCTGCCTGCGCAAGGCGATGGACCTCGCGGGGTACGAGGATCTGCGCCGTGAACAGGCGGAGAAGCGCGAGCGCGGCGAACTGATGGGCATCGGGCTGTCGTTCTTCACCGAGACGGTCGGCGCGGGCCCGCGCAAGCACATGGACATCCTGGGCCTGGGCATGGCCGACGGCTGCGAGCTGCGCGTCCACCCCACCGGCAAGGCCGTGGTGCGGCTGAGCGTGCAGACGCAGGGCCAGGGCCACGAGACGACGTTCGCGCAGATCGTCGCCGAGGAACTGGGCATCCCTCCCGAGGACATCGACGTCGTCCACGGCGACACCGACCAGACGCCGTTCGGCCTGGGCACCTACGGCTCGCGCTCCACCCCGGTGTCGGGCGCGGCGGCCGCGCTGGTGGCGCGCAAGGTGCGCGACAAGGCGCGGATCATCGCGGGGGCGATGCTGGAGGTGTCCCCGGAGGACCTGGAATGGACCAAGGGCCGCTGGTCGGTCAAGGGCGACCCGGCGATGACCCGGACGATCCAGGAGATCGCCCTGGCGGCGCACGGCGCGCTGGAGCTGCCGGAGGGCGTCGAGGGCCATCTGGAGGCCACGACGGTCTACAACCCGCCCAACCTGACGTTCCCGTTCGGGGCGTACGTCTGCGTGGTCGACGTCGACCCGGGCACAGGCGCGGTGAAGGTGCGCCGGTTCATCGCGGTGGACGACTGCGGGACCCGCATCAACCCCATGATCATCGAGGGGCAGGTGCACGGCGGCCTCGCGGACGGGGTCGGCATGGCCCTGATGGAGTTCATCGGCTTCGACGAGGACGGCAACTGCCTGTCCGGCTCCTTCATGGACTACCTGCTGCCGACCGCGCTGGAGGTGCCGGCCTGGGAGCTGGGGCACACCGTCACGCCGTCCCCGCACCACCCGATCGGCGCCAAGGGCATCGGCGAGTCCGCGACGGTCGGCTCGCCCCCGGCGGTGGTCAACGCGGTGCTGGACGCGATCGGCGTGCGCCACGCCGACATGCCGCTCACGCCCGGCCGGGTGTGGCAGGCGATGCGGCACGGCCAGGTCGAGGCGCCGCAGTGAGCGGGGCCCCGGCGCTGGACGAGCGGATCGCCGAACTCACGGCGCGGCACGTCCCGTTCGTCCGGGCGACCGTGGTGCGCGCCCGCCGCCCGGCGAGCGCGCGCCCCGGCGACACCGCCGTGGTGCTGGAGGACGGCAGGATCGAGGGGTTCGTCGGCGGCGTCTGCGCGGAGGCGACGGTCCGCGCGCAGGCACTGCGGACGCTGGCGAGCGGCGAGGCGCTGCTGCTGCGGATCTCCCCGGAGGCGGCCGAGGAGGACGCCGCCGGAGCGGCGGAGGCCGAGGAGGGGGCGCTGAGCCTGCGCAACCCGTGCCTGTCGGGCGGCGAACTGGAGATCTTCCTCGAACCCCGGCGTCCCGTCCCACGGGTCCTGGTACTGGGCGCCACGCCCATCGCCCGCGCCCTGACCGGCTTCGGCCCCGCCCTCGGCTACGAGGTCGCGGGGCCCCCGGCCGGGGGGTTCGGCGCGGAGGCGCTCGCCGGCGTCCACGCGGTCGTCGTGGCCTCGCACGGGCGCGAGGAGGAGGCCGCGCTGACGGCGGCGGTGCGCGCGGGAGTGCCGTACGTCGGCCTGGTGGCCAGCCCGCGGCGCGGGGCGGCGGTGGTCGGCGGGCTGGACCTGACGCGCGAGCAGCGGGACGCGGTCAGGACGCCGGCGGGCCTGTGGATCGACGCCCGCACACCGGGCGAGGTCGCGCTGTCCATCCTCGCCGAGGTGGTCGCCTCGGTGCGGGGCGGGGACGGGAGGCGGGACCCGGCCGCCGCGGCGGTGCCCGCCGGCGGGCCGGAGGGCGGGCGGGCCCCGGAGGGCGCGCCCACCGCGCTCGACCCCGTGTGCGGGATGACGGTGGCCGCGGTCCCCGGCACCCCGTACTCCGACGCCGGGGGCGAACGCCGCTGGTTCTGCTGCGAGGGCTGCCGCACCGCGTTCGAGGCCGGCCGCGGTGACCACACGGAGGCGCGGTGAGCACGTTCACCGAGCGGCGCGTCCCGGACCCGGCCGGGCTGCGCCGCGCCCTCGACCAACTCGGCTACCTCGCGGACCCCGGACTGGTCACCGCGCTGTTCCTGGCGCTGCGGCTGCCGCAGCCGCTGCTGCTGGAGGGCGAGGCCGGGGTCGGCAAGACGGAGGCCGCGAAGGCGCTGGCCGAGGTGCTGGGCGGACCGCTGGTTCGGCTGCAGTGCTACGACGGCCTCGACGCGGCGGAGGCGCTGTACGAGTGGAACCACGCGCGTCAGCTGCTGGGCATCCGGCTCGCCGAGTCGCGCGGCGAACGGCTGGCCGAGGCCGACCTGTTCACGGAGGAGTACCTGCTGCGGCGCCCGGTGCTGACCGCGCTCACCCATCCGGGCCCGGAGCCCGCGGTGCTGCTGATCGACGAGATCGACAGGGCGGACGACGACTTCGAGGCGTTCCTGCTGGAGGTGCTGGCCGAGTCGGCGGTGACGATCCCGGAGGTCGGCACCGTCCGCGCCGTGGTGCCCCCGGTGGTGGTGCTCACCTCGAACCGGACCCGTGATCTGCACGACGCCCTGAAGCGCCGCTGCCTCTACCACTGGATCGACTACCCCGACCCCGAGCGCCTGGTGCGGATCGTCCGCCGCCGGGTGCCGGGGACCTCGGCGGAACTCGCGGAGGCGATCTCGGCGGCGGTACGGCGGCTGCGCGGCCTGGGGATCCAGAAGGCCCCGGGCATCGCCGAGAGCATCGACTGGCTCGCGGCGCTCGCCCTGCTCGGCGTACGGCGGCTGGACGCGGAGGCCGCCGGGGCGACGCTGGGCACGCTGCTGAAGTACCGGGAGGACCAGGAACTGGTCCGGGAGCGGGGCCTGGAGTGGCTGGTGGGCAGCGGCCGTGACGCCTGAACCGGCGTCCGCGCCGCCGGTGGGGCCGCCGCTCCCGCGGTTCGACACGGCCGAGTTCGGCGGCCGGCTCGGTGAGGCGCTGCGCCGCGCGGGCCTGCCGGTCACCCCCGACCGGACGGTGTGCTTCCTGCGGTCGCTGCGGCTGGTGCCCCCGGTGGACCGCGAGGCGCTGTACTGGGCGGCGCGGCTCGCCTTCGTCACCGACCGGGAGCTGATCGCGCCCTTCGAGGGCGTCTTCGAGGCCGTCTTCGGCGGGCTCGGGGGCCTACCCGCGGAGCGCGGCGACCGCCCCGGCGCCCCGCAGGGCGCCGGCGAGGAGGGCGTGCGGGCCCCGTCACCCGGCGCCCGTACGGCACCGGGCCGGCCCCCCGCCGGCGCGGGTCCGGTACGGGTGGCGGGCACCTCCCGCACCGGGGAGGACGCGGACGGCCCCACGGGGACGGTGCCGACGCTGGGGAGCACCGCGGAGGTCCTCGCGCACAAGGACTTCGCCGCCCTGGAGGCCACGGAACTGGCCGACCTGGACCGGCTGATGGAGCTGATCGCACTGCACACCCCGCTGCGCAGGACCCGGCGCCGCGACGCCGACCCGCACGGCCGGCGGGTGGACCCGCGCCGCACGCTGCGCGCGATCCGCGCGACGGGACTGGAACCCGTGCGCCTGGCCCGGTCGCGCCACCGGACGCGGCGCCGCCCGCTGGTGCTGCTGTGCGACGTCTCGGGCTCGATGGAACCGTACGCCCGTGCCTACCTCAGGCTCTTCCCCCGCGCGGCGGCGGTGGGCGTCGCCGCCGAGGCCTTCGTCTTCGCCACCCGCCTGACCCGGCTCACACCGGTGCTGCGCCACAGCGGGCGGTACGGGGTGGACGCGGCGCTGCGCCGGGCCGGGGCCGCGGCCTCCGACTGGTCGGGCGGCACCCGGATCGGGCACGCGCTGGCGGAGTTCAACGACCGGTTCGGGCGCCGGGGCATGGCACGCGGCGCGGTCGTGGTGATCTTCTCCGACGGGTGGGAGGGCGAGGACCCGCGGGCCGTGGGACGCGAGGCGGCCCGGCTGCGGCGGCTGGCCCACCGTGTGGTGTGGGTCAATCCGCGCAAGGCAGCCCCGGGGTACCGCCCGCTCGCCGGCGGCATGGCGGCGGCGCTCCCCCACTGCGACGCGTTCGTCAGCGGCCACACCTTCGCCGCGCTCGCGGAGGTGGCGGAGGCGATCGGCGGGAGGACGCACCGGGACGGGCAGCGGAGCGCGAACCGCGGGGGAACCCGAACACGCCGAAGTGCGGCGGGAAAAGAAAGGGAATGAGGAAGCGGACGGTGGCCGGGCTGACGGGAAATGAGGTTCCCGGCGGCCCGGCCACCCGTTCTCACCTTCGTTCGCGGGTATTTCAGTCCCGGTATTCGCGGGAATCGCGGTACGGGTCGTCCTGACCGCCTCCGAATGCCTCGAAACGCGAGGCGGGTGCCGGGACGTGATAAGTCGCCGGCGCCGCGTGGCGCGGGGCTTCGGGGGCCGGACGGTTCTCGTGCGGAAGGGGCGTGAATTCCTGCCGCGGCGCCGTCCGGGCGTTCCCGGCGGCCGCGACGGGGTTGACCAGGACGGCGAAGAGGACGAGCAGCACCTCGATGCCGAGGCCGATGATGAGCGGCGCGACGAGGGCGATGCCGGTGACGCCGTCCCTGCTCGCGATGCCGGTCACGCTCCGCACCGTGACGGCCGTCATCCCCGTGTAGTGCATGCCGCTGATGGCGATCGCCATCACCAGCGAGGCACCCACCGTCGCGCGGGGCCCGGTCACCCGCAGGGTGAACCACAGCGCCGCGGTGGCGGCCACCACCGCGATGACCAGGGAGAGCACCACGAGCGCGGTCGTGTAGTCGAAGGTGCCGGGGAAGCGCAGGGCGGCCATGCCCAGGTAGTGCATGGCGGCCACGCCGATCCCCGCGCCGACGCCGCCGACGAGCAGCCCGCCCCAGGAGCGCCTCAGGCCGGCGACCAGCATGCCGACGCCCACGATCACCACCGCCACGACCAGGCTGAGCACGGTCAGCGGCACGTCGTAGCGGAGTTCCACACCGTCGACGGAGAAGCCGAGCATGGCGATGAAGTGCATGCCCCAGATGCCCGAGCCGAGCGTCAGCGCCCCGGCGGCCAGCCACGGCCAGCCCTTGCCGAGACCGCGCGCGTGGAAACGGGCGGCGCAGGCGAGTCCGAGGCCCGAGCCCACCGCCGCCATGACGTAGGCGAGCAGGGGGTAGAAGGCGTGCGAATACAGATGTTGTTGGTGCCCCACGATTGAACTCCCCACCTGGCACGGACGGCGGGCGTCATGAGCGCGGACCGGGCCGGCACCATTGCCTGCTGTCCCCGTCGGCACGCCGTCCAGGAATGCGGCACCGGACGATCCCGCAGGGAATGACTGCGTGGACCTCACCCGTACGGCCGATGCTTGAACCTTATATTAAGTTCTCCGCGGTGTCGCGCAACCACGAAAACGGAAACGTCGCGTTCCTGCCCGGACAATTCTCGCCGACCGGAATTCGCCTCGAACTCCCCACCGGAATCCGGACGTTGGCCTCGACGTCCGGCCGCCCGGCCGCTCTTCCGGAGTCCGTCCGCGGTTCAGGGCCGCGCGCGGTGCCGGAGGGTGCTCGCGTACGCGCGCAGGAGGGTGAGCAGGGCGGGGCCCAGCGGACGCGGCGCGGGCCGCCGGGCCAGCGTCGCGCCGGCGCGCTCCGCGCCGCGCAGCCGGTGGCCCTGGAGCGTGATGAGGGCGCGCACCATGGGCCGGTTGGGCCCGGGGACGAGGTCCACCAGTCCGCGCGCACCGGCGAGCCCCGCCCGGACCAGCCCGGCCTGCTCGCGGACGAGGGCGGCCACCGACGCCGGATCGGGGTCCCGCTCCAGCGCCGCGCGGTCCAGGCCGTGGCGGGCGAGCGCGTCCTCGGGGACGCCCAGCCGCCCCTCCGCGAGGTCCTCCGCCATGTCCTCCAGGAAGTCCAGGCGCTGGGCGGCCTCGATGAAGGTACGGCAGGCGGCGCGGTAGGCGTCGAAGCCGCCGTCCGGCGCGAGCAGTCCCGCGACCAGGAGGAAGGCGGGCAGCGAGTACGCGTCGACGTAGGCCTGGAAGTCGTCCTCGGTGGCGAAGCCGCGCCACTCGGCGTCGGCGGGGGCGGCGACGAGGTAGTCCGCGACGATGCCGCGCAGCACCGGCCGCCGGGTGAGGGTGTGCGCGAGGGCGCGCGTCAGGGCGTCCGCCGGGTCGGCCCCGGCGAGGGCCGCCCTGACCTGCTCCTCCCATGCCCCGAAGGCACGGCGGCCGTCCGCACCGCGGTCCAGGAGGTTGTCGCCGTGGTGCATGAAGGCGGTGGCCGCGAGGGCGTCGGGGACGAGCGGCGCCGGCAGCAGCAGCCGCACGGCCGCGTACGAGGCCCGGTCGAAGCCCGCGACCACGCCGCGTTGCGCGGTGTACGCCTCGCGCAGGGCGGGGTCGGTGATGCCGGCCCGGTCGAGGGTCTTCCGCCAACTGGTCATCGCGCCGCCCCACTCCCGTCGTCCGCCGGCCGGACACCACCGATGATCACCCAAACGCAGAAAAACCCGCAAACTCACTGGCGTGATCCCGCCGCACCCCCGCTGACCTGCGCCACCACCCTTCCGGGAGCGGGCAGAAACAGGCGTACTCCGCCCTTGTACGGGCTGACCGCCCCGCTCCCCCCGGCGGTATAAATCTCGGGCGGGCAGAAACGGGCGGCCGATGCCCGAACGGCCATGACGGAACCGGGACCAGGGAGGTGCGGCCATGCGCGGCGACGAACGGCAGCACAGGATCCTCGCGCTGGTGCGGCAGGCCGGACGGGTGGAGGTCACGGCGCTGGCCGCGGACTTCAAGGTGGCACCGGAGACGATCCGCCGCGACCTGAGCGAGTTGGAGCGGCGCGGACTCGTCCGCCGTACCCACGGCGGGGCGTACCCCGTGGAGAGCGCCGGCTTCGAGACCGACCTCGCCCGCCGCGAGACCCACCAGGTGGAGGGCAAGCGCCGGATCGCCGCGGCGGGGGCGAAGCTGCTCGGCGAGGCGGAGACCGTCTTCGTCGACGAGGGCTACACCCAGCAGTTGCTGGCGGCGCTGCTCCCCACCGACCGGCCGCTGACCGTGGTGACCGCCTCGCTGCCGACCGCGGCGGCGGTCGCCCAGTCCCGCGAGACCACCGTGCTGCTGCTCGGGGGCCGGGTACGGGGCCGCACCCTGGCCACCGTCGGCTCCTGGGCCACCCAGATGCTTTCCTCCTTCGTCATCGACCTGGCGATCATGGGGGCCAACGGCATATCCCGCGACTTCGGCCTGACCACCCCCGATCCCGTCGTCGCGGACGTCAAGGCGCAGGCGGTGCGCTCCGCGCGGCGCCGTGTCCTGGTCGGGATCCACACCAAGTTCGGCGCCTCGAGCTTCTGCCGGTTCGCGGAGATCGGCGACTTCGAGACGATCGTCACCGACACGGGCCTGCCGGCCCCCGAGGCCCACCGCTACTCGCTGCTCGGCCCGAACGTCATCCGCGTCTGACCCACCGCACCTCCGTCCAGCCTGCGCGCGAGCCGCCGCAGGTCGCCCCGGCACACCCCGAAGCGCCCGGCACGCCGGCGCGCCGCCGGGTTCCCCCTCACAGGAAGGCCTCCCCATGCCCAGGACCGACACCGACCGCGGAAGGGCGCCACGGCGCCGCCCCACCGTCCCGCTCACCGCACTCGGGGCCTGCGCGGCCCTGCTCGCCACCGGCTGCGCCGGGGCGGGCGGCAGCGGAGGGGACGACGGGGGCGGCGGCGCCTCCGTGAACGTCCTGATGGTCAACAACCCGCAGATGCTGGACCTGCAGAAGCTGACGGCGTCGGACTTCACCAAGAGCACCGGCATCAAGGTCAACTTCACCGTGCTGCCGGAGAACGACGTCCGCGACAAGATCAGCCAGGAGTTCTCCAGCCAGGCCGGCACCTACGACGTCGCCTCCATCAGCAACTACGAGGCGCCGATCTACGGCAAGAACGGCTGGCTGGCCCCGCTGGACGACACCGTCGCCAAGGACCCCGGCTTCGACCAGGCGGACATCCTCCCGTCGATGCGGGAGAGCCTGACCGGCGCCGACGGCAAGCTCTACGCCGAGCCGTTCTACGGCGAGTCGTCGTTCCTGATGTACCGCAAGGACCTGTTCGAGGCGAAGGGCCTCACCATGCCCGAGCGGCCCACCTGGCAGCAGGTCGCCGGCCTCGCGGCGAAGGCGGACGGCGCCGAGTCCGGCATGAAGGGCATCTGCCTGCGCGGACTGCCCGGCTGGGGCGAGGTGATGGCGCCGCTGACCACCGTCGTCAACACCTTCGGCGGGACCTGGTTCACCAAGGACTGGCAGGCGCAGGTGAACGCTCCCGCCTTCAAGGAGGCGACGAAGTTCTACGTCGACCTGGTCCGCGAGCACGGCGAGGCGGGCGCGCCGCAGGCCGGCTTCGCCGAGTGCCTGGGCGCCTTCCAGCAGGGCAAGACCGCCATGTGGTACGACGCGACCTCGGCCGCCGGGATCCTCGACAGCGCCGACTCCCCCGTCGCCGGCAAGGTCGGCTACGCCCCGGCGCCCGTGGTGAAGACGGACAGCTCGGGCTGGCTGTACACCTGGGCCTGGGGCATCCAGAAGGCGAGCAAGCGCCAGGACGACGCGGCGAAGTTCGTGGCCTGGGCGTCCGGCAAGGGGTACGAGGAACTCGTCGGCAAGAAGCTCGGCTGGGCCCGCGTCCCCGCAGGCAAGCGCACCTCCACCTACGAGAACGCGGACTACCTGAAGGTGGCGGGCCCGTTCGCCAAGGCCACCGAGGAGGCCATCGCGGGGGCCGACCCGCGCGACCCCGGCGTCCAGCCGCGGCCCACGCTCGGCATCCAGTTCGTCGACATCCCCGAGTTCCCGGACCTGGGCACCAAGGTCTCGCAGGAGATCGCCTCGGCCATCGCCGGGCGCACCTCGGTGGACGCCGCGCTGGACAAGTCCCAGCAACTCGCGGAGAAGGTCGCCGCCCAGTACCGGAACGGGTGATTCGGCCATGAGCGGTACGTCGAGCACCGTGACCGAGGAGGTGCGCGGCCGGGCGGCGGTCCGGGCGGTGCCCGCCCGCGCCACGGGCCCGGGCCGGGCCGCCGCGTGGGCCCGCCGGGCACCCCTGATGCCGGCGCTGGTGTTCATGGTGGTCGTCACCCAACTGCCCTTCGTGGCCACGTTGGTGATCTCCTTCATGGACTGGAACGCGCTCTACCCCGACCGGCGCGGCTTCACGGGACTGACCAACTACGCCGACGTTTTCGGCGACGCCGACCTGCGGGCGTCCGTGCTGACCACCGTCTGGCTCACGGCCGGCGTCGTCCTCGTCAGCCTCCTGCTGGGACTGGGCCTGGCCCTCCTGCTCGACCGGCGCTTCCGCGGCCGCGGGCTGGTGCGGACCCTGCTGATCGCGCCGTTCCTGCTGGTCCCGGTCGCGTCGGCGCTGCTGTGGAAGCACGCCCTCTACAACCCCGAGTACGGGCTGTTCAACGGCGCGCTGACCTGGCTGTGGCAGCTGTTCGGCAGCGAACGCCCGCCGCAGCCGGACTGGATCACCTCGATGCCGCTCGGGGCGATCGGGGCGTCGCTGGTGTGGCAGTGGACCCCGTTCATGATGCTGATCCTGCTCGCCGGGCTGCAGAGCCGCTCCACGGAGGCGGTGGAGGCGGCCCGGGTGGACGGCGCGAACGCCTGGCAGGTCTTCCGCTTCCTGACCCTGCCCCACCTGCGGCGCTACCTCGAACTGGCCGCGCTGCTGGGCTCGATCTACATCGTGCAGAACTTCGACGCGGTCTTCACCCTCACCTCGGGCGGCCTGGGCACCGCGAACCTGCCGTACACGATCTACGAGTCCTTCTACAAGGCGCACGACTACGGACGGGCGTCGGCGGCCGGCGTCGTCGTGGTCGCCGGGACCATCGTCGTCGCCACCCTCGCGCTGCGCCTGGTGTCGACGCTGCTGAAGGAGGAGTCCTCATGAGCGCCGTGGCCGCGCCCGGTGTCCGCAGGCGTCGTTCCGGCTCCCTGTGGGGGCTGGTCGCCTGGGCCGCCGCCGTGCTGTTCGTCCTGCCGATCGCCTGGATGGTGCTGACCTCGCTGCACAGCGAGACGGACGCCGCCACCAACCCGCCCTCCCTCGGCGCCGGGCTCACCCTGGACGGCTACCGCGAGTTCTTCGGCGCCTCGACCGGCGCGAGCCCCTGGCCCGCCCTGGTCAACTCGGCCACGGCGAGCCTGGTCTCCACCCTGCTGGTGCTGGCGCTGGCGGTACCGGCCGCGTACGCGCTGTCGATCCGGCCCGTCCGCACGTGGTCCGACGTGCTGTTCTTCTTCCTGTCGACGAAGATGCTGCCCGCGGTGGCCGGACTGCTGCCCGTCTACCTCGTGGCGCAGGACCTCGGGCTGCTCGACAACGTCTGGCTGATGGTCCTGCTCTACACCTCGATGAACCTGCCGATCGCGGTGTGGATGATGCGGTCCTTCCTCGCCGAGATCCCGGTGGCGATCCTCGAGGCCGCCGCGATCGACGGCGCCGGGCTGCCGGCCGTCTTCCGCCGCATCGTCATCCCCGTCTCCGCCCCCGGCATCGCCGCCACCTCGCTGATCTGCTTCATCTTCAGCTGGAACGAGATGCTCTTCGCCCGGGTGCTCACCGGTGTCCGCTCGGTGACCGCGCCGGTCTTCCTCACCTCCTTCGTCACCAGTCAGGGACTCTTCCTCGCCAAGGTCTGCGCCGCGGCCGTCGTGGTGTCCCTGCCCGTCCTCGTCGCCGGATTCGCCGCCCAGGACCGCCTGGTCCAGGGCCTGTCACTGGGAGCCGTCAAGTGAAGGCAGTCGTCATCGCCGAGCCCGGGAAGATCGAGCTCGCCACCGTCGAGGACCCCGCCCCCGGGCCTCGTGACGTGGTGGTCGCGGTCGCGGCCTGCGGGCTGTGCGGAACCGATCTGCACATCCTGCAGGGCGAGTTCGCACCGACGCTGCCGATCGTGCCGGGCCACGAGTTCGCCGGGGAGGTGGTCGCGGTCGGCTCGGCCGTCACGGAGGTGGCGGTCGGCGCCCGGGTCGCCGTCGACCCTTCGCTGCACTGCGGCGAGTGCCACTACTGCCGCCAGGGCCGCGGCAACCTGTGCGAGCGGTGGGCCGCGATCGGGGTCACCGAACCGGGCGGCGCCGCCGAGTTCGCCGTCGCGCCGGTCGCCAACTGCGTGGTGCTGCCCGACCACGTGGCGACCGCCGACGCCGCGCTGATCGAGCCGCTGTCCTGCGCCGTGCGCGGCTACGACGTGCTGCGCGCCCGGCTCGGCGCCCATGTGCTGATCTACGGCTCGGGAACGATGGGCCTGATGATGCTGGAGCTCGCCAAGCGCACGGGCGCCGCGAGCGTGGACGTCGTCGACGTCAACGCCGAACGGCTCGCCACCGCACGGCTGCTGGGCTGCGACAACACGGCCGCCTCGGCCGAGGAGATCCTCCGCCCGCGCGGCTGGGAGGTCGTCGTGGACGCCACGGGCAACGCCGCCGCGATCCAGGACGGGCTGCAACGGGTCGGCAAGGGCGGCACCTTCCTGCAGTTCGGGGTCGCCGACTACGCCGCCCGCGCGGTCATCGAGCCGTACCGGATCTACAACCAGGAGATCACCATCACCGGCTCCATGGCCGTCCTGCACAGCTACGAGCGGGCCGCCGAACTCTTCGCCGCCGGGGTGCTCGACCCGGGGGTGTTCATCAGCGACCGCTTCCCGCTCGCCGACTACCCGCACGCCATCGAACGCTTCAAGGCGGGCATCGGCCGCAAGATCCTGGTGCAGCCGTGACCGTGCCCGTGACCGCGCCCGGCACCCTGGTCGCCGGCGAGGCGCTGACCGACGTGGTCGTCGGGCCCGACGGGACAGCGCGGGCCCACCCGGGCGGCAGCCCGGCCAACACCGCGCTCGGGCTCGCCCGGCTGGGGCACCCGGTCACCCTGGCCACCCGCATCGGCCGGGACCCTCACGGCGACGCGCTGGTGGAACGGCTGACGCAAGGTCGGGTGCGGCTGCTGCCGGGGTCGGTCGTCCACGCCCCCACCTCCACGGCCAGGGCCGAACTCGACCGCGACGGCAGCGCCGCGTACCGGTTCGACATCGTGTGGGACCTGCCCCCGGTCGGACCGTCCGACGTGCCGGGGCACCTCCACACCGGTTCGATCGCCACCGCGCTCGAACCGGGCGCCGGACGGCTGCTCGCCCTGGTCGCGGCGGTCCGGCACCGTGGGCACACCGTCTCGTACGACCCGAACCTCAGACCCGCGCTGCTCGGCCCGCCGGAGACCGAACGCCCGCGCGTCGAACGGCTGGTGGCGCTCGCCGACGTGGTGAAGGCCAGTGAGGAGGACCTCCGGTGGCTGCACCCGGGACGCGATCCCGCGGAGGTCGCGGCCGGCTGGGCGCGCCGCGGTCCGCGCCTGGTCGTCCTCACCCGGGGCGCGGCGGGCGCCGAGGCCCACTGGGGCGCGGACGGAAGGCACCGCGTCGCCGGCCACCAGGTGCGCGTCGTCGACACGATCGGCGCCGGTGACGCCTTCATGGCGGGCCTGCTCGCCGGCCTCCTCTCCGCCGGGCTGCTCGGCGGGACGACGGCCCGGCGACGGCTGCACGCGGCCGAGGAGGCCGGTCCCGTGCCGGAGGCGGTGGCCGGTGCCCTGGAACTCGCCGCGCGGGTCGCGGCTCTGACCTGCGGGCGCGCCGGTGCGGACCCGCCGTTCCTGGCGGAGGTGGCGCCCGCCGTGTGATGATCCGGCCGACGGCACTCCCACGCACCGAGGGGCGGTACGACGATGTGGCCGCCGGTCGACGGAACGCGCTCCATGGAACCGGGCACACCCGACGCGCTGCGGGACGAGCTCGACTCCGCGGTCCACGCGGGCCGGAGGACCGCGACGACCGGGCTGCTGTCCGAGTACGTCGGGGAGACCGAGGGCCTGGAGTTCGTCAACGAGCGGCCGGCCCTGCCGGACCGGGGGAGCCGCTGCGTCGGCGTCATCGCGGTCGGCGGCGTGGAGGTGACGTCCTTCGCCGAGGTGACGTGGGAGCACGCCGCCGCCGAGGGCGAGGGCGACGCCTCCCTCGCCGACTGTCGCGCCGGGCACCGCCGTTCCCGGGAACGGGCGGGCACCCCCGTCGAGGACGCGACGCGCGGGGTGCGCCCGGCGTTCCGGCTCGTCACGGCGGGCGGCTGAGCGTGCGGATCCACGTCGAGGCGCACGACCTGCCGGGCCGTACCTTCGGCGGCCACTGCGGCGTCCACGTCGCCGTGCAGCGCCGCGCCCGTCCGGCGGAACTGCTGGACCCGCTCCCCGGAGACGCCGCGGAGGCGAGGTGGGACCTGGGCTGCCGGGTCCGGGAGACCCCGGACGGGCCCGACGTCACGGGCCCCTGGATCCAGGGCGGTCCGGGCGCCCGCTTCGTCTACCTGTCCTGGGGGACGGTGGCGGGGCCGGGGGACTTCACGATGTTCCGCCGCGCCAAGCTCATGCTCGACGGCGTCGAGCCCGGCATCCTGCGCGCCGCCGTCCGGTCCGGGACGCTCGTCGGGCGGCTGGGCCTGACCGACGCCCGGGGCGGCCGCTCTGCGCGGCCGTGCGTCCACCCCTCGTCACCTGGTCGGCGGGGACGGCCGACGCCAGGGGCCGGCGGGACTGACCGGGGTCACCCGGACAGGAGAACGGGACCACCACCCCGCCGGTGGGCGCGCCCACGGTCCGCACGACCGCTTACGCCTTCCCACCGGCGCCGGGCAGTGGTCCCGCTCGGTCACTCGGGATCCGGGTCCCTCAGTCCTCTCCCCTGACGATGTTCCAGTCCTTGCCGCTGTCGGGCTCCCGCTGCGGCGGATTGCCCCGGCCCTCCTTCAGTACAGCAGGCCGGCACGTACGTATCTGCTGGTCTCGGGGGATGCGGGTGATGGTCGGGTGGCCGTTGCGTGTGTCCACGGCTGGGCGCCTCCTCATGTCTTCTCGAAACCGCATACCCATTCGAACGTGATTTACACGACATACATTCCGGATCTGGACATGTTCGCCCGGGGCATCCGCACGGTGTCCGGCGGTCGTCGCGCTGCGCGCCGGCCCCGGCACCGGCCGTGTCCGCCGTCCCGCGGACGGACGGGCCCACCCGTGGAGGTGCGGCTGCCCCGCCCGGCGCGGCGGAAACCGCCCGGGCACGCGGGATCAGCGGGTGGGGTGCCACTCGGCCAGCAGCACGGTTGCGTCGTCGTCGAGGCGGCCGTGCCGGTGCGCCAGGACGGCGTGGACGAGTCGCCGCAGGACTTCCGGCGCGGGGTCGCCGAGCGCGGTGGCGTGCACGACGTAGTCGGTGAGGCGCCGCTCGCCGAAGTCGTCGCCGCCCTCGGCGCGGGACTCGGTGACGCCGTCGGTGTGGACGAGGACACGGTCACCGGGTTCCAGGCGCGTGGAGTGGACGGTGCGCGGCCGGCCGCCGTAGTCGGGGCCGAGGCCGAGGGGCAGCTCCGCCTCGCGTTCCAGGGCACCGGTGACGACGTGCCGGGCACGGATCAGCCGGGGCGGCGGGTGCCCGCAGTTCACCCAGGCGAACTGGCCGCTGCGGACGTCGAGATCGGCGAAGACCGCGGTGGCGAGCCGGTCCGGGATCCACTCGGCGAGCGTCTCGTCCACGGTCTTGACGATCTCGCCCAGGTCGGCGCCGGCCCGCCGGGCCGCGCGGCATCCGGCGAGCGCGACGGCCGCGGTGAGCCCTGAGGCGAGGTCGTGGCCCATCGCGTCGAGGACGGTCAGGTGCAGGTGGTCGTCGTGGAGGCTGTGGTCGAAGGCGTCGCCGCCGATCTCGTACGCCGGTTCCAGCACGGCGCTGGAGGTCACCTCTCCCGTCCCGAGGGTCCGCGGCGGCAGGAACGCCCACACGAGCTCCGCGGCGGTGGTCATGGGACGGCTGCGCACGAGCCGCAGCAGGTCGTCGCTGAACCCCGACTTCGAGACCAGCGCCAGGGTCGTGACGTCGGCCAGCGCCCGGCAGCGCGAGAGCAGTTCGGGGTCGATCCGGTGGGCGGTGACCTCCATGACGCCGACCCGCTCCACCCCGTCGACGAGGGGGAACCACATCGTGATCCGGTCGTCCCGCTCGCTCAGGCGCAGCGAGACCGTCCGGTAGGCGGCGCCCGCCGGCGTGCCGTCGACGGCCACGGCGCGGCGGGCTCCGGAGCCCGGCTCGCCGGACAGGGGCACGAGCCGGGCCTGCTGGACGTCGGCGAGCAGGACCGTGACGTCGTCCAGGCCCACCTGGTGCGCGGCACGTGCGAGGGCGGCGCCCCAGTCCTCCGGGGCGACCTCGTGCGAGCGTTGCAGGAGCCCGCTGAGCAGGGTGCCGAAGCCGGTGTCGTCCACCGCCACCATCGCCTGTCGGTGCGCCGCCCCCATGGCGGGGCCGGAACGTGGGGTCCCCTGCCCCGGGCGCCACGCCCGAAACATCGCACCGCCCCTGACCTGCGGCTCCGCAGGGAACCGGCACGCACGGGCCTCCCCGGATCGCCTACGGCCGCCGGTTCCGCAGAACGTCATATTCCAGCAAATCGAGTGCCAAAACGGGCGTGCCGCACCTCGATGGGCACCCCGAGGCCCGAGGCTTCTCGTGTCCCACCCGTCACGGGTGCCCACGGCACCCGCGGAGACAGGAGTCGATCCATGCGCGTTTCCCGTTTCGTTGCCGCGGTCGGTGTGGCCGTGGCCGTCGTCCTGGGCGGTGCGGCGGGCGCCGGTGCCGTCACGCCGGAGTCCTTCGGCGGCCACGGCACGCACGCCACGCACGGCGACCACGGCCGCGGTCACCACAGCCACCACGGCAAGCGTCACCACCACCGCTGGCACGGTCACCGCCTGCACCGTCACCACCACGTCGTCAACCACCACCGCCGCTGAACCGCGGCCCGGCCCGCGGAACCCCGGTGGCGCCCTCCGTCCGCACGGAGGGCGCCACCGGCGCGTGCGGACCCCGGCACCGGGCGGGTCGTCGGACGGTCCCGGTCGTCAGGCGCTCCGGTCGTCAGGCGGTCCGGTCGTCAGGCGGTCTGGGCACTGCGCAGTGCGGCGTACGGCCCGCCGGAGCGCAGCAGTTGATCGTGCGGACCGACCTCCGTGATCCTCCCGTCCTCCATGACGACGATGCGGTCCGCGTTGCGGATGGTGGACAGCCGGTGGGCCACCACGAAGACGGTGCGGTTGCGCACCAGGCGCTCCAGCGCCTGCTGGACGAGGGCCTCGGAGCGGGAGTCGAGGGCGGAGGTCGCCTCGTCCAGGACCAGTACGCGGGGGTCGCGGATCAGCGCCCGGGCGATGGCCAGCCGCTGCTTCTGCCCGCCGGACAGCCGGGCGCCCCGCTCCCCGACGACCGTGCCGAGGCCGGCCGGCAGCCGCTCCACGAACTCCAGGGCGTTGGCGGCCCGCAGGGCCTCCCGCACCGCCTCCTCGGGGACGCCCGGCATGCCGTAGGCGACGTTCTCCCGGATGGTGCCCTCGAAGAGGATGGACTCCTGGGGCACCACGGACACGAAACGGCGGTAGCTGCGCAGGTCCAGGTCCTCCATGTCGGCCCCGTCCAGCAGGATCCGGCCCTCGGTGGGGCGCAGGAAGCCGATGACGAGGTTGAGGACGGTCGACTTGCCGGCGCCCGAGGCGCCCACCAGCGCGACGGTCTCGCCCGGGCGGACGGAGAGCGAGAAGTCGCGCACCGAGTGGCCGGCGGCGTCGTCGTAGGCGAAGCCGACGCCCTGGAAGTCCACCCGCCCGCGCACGGCGGCCACCTCCGCCTTGCCCGCGTTCTGTTCCAGGTCGGGCGCCTGCAGCACCTCACCGACCGAGCGCACCGACTCCAGCCCCTTGCTCACCACGGGGGTGAGGCTGAGCAGGGTGGTCACGGCGGCGGTCAGGGCGGAGAAGTAGGTGGTCAGCATGACGACGTCGCCGGGGGTGACGCCGAGCCAGCCGTGGTAGGCGGCGAGCGCGGAACCGAGCAGGCAGCAGACGCCGAGGACGTTGAGGACGATCCAGGCGAGGGAGCCGAAGCGGCCGTTGAGCCGGTCCAGGCGCAGCCCCGCGGTGAGCACCTGGCTGAGCGTGCCGTCGACCCGGCGCAGCGCGGCGGACTCCAGGCCGTGGGCGCGGGTGATGGGGATGAGCGTGGTCATCTCGGTGACCCGGGAGGAGAGTTGCTCCACCTCGTGGCGGAACGATTCGTTGGACTCGCGCAGCCGTCCCCGCAACCACATCACCAGCGCGGACGTCGCGGGCACCACGACCAGGAAGACCGGCAGGAAGGACGGCGCCTGCACGGTGATCACCACCAGCGCGCCCAGCAGCGTGGCGAGCGCGGACAGACCCATGTCGCCGGTCTGCTGGACGGCCTGCTCGATGGCCTCGACGTCCCGGATGACCTTGGTCTGCAGGACCGCGGAGTTGACCTTCGTGTGGTAGCCGATGGAGAGCTGCTGCATGCGCTGGCAGAGCGCGGAGCGCAGCCGGGTGCCGGTACGGCGGGCGCTGCCGTACCAGCAGCGCACGTACAGCAGGTGGAAGGGGTAGTTGAGGAGCAGCATCAGCAGCAGCACACCGGTGCCGAGCACCATGCCCGACAGCGGACGGTGCTGCACGATGACGTCGATGACCTGCGCGGTGATCAGCGGTGTCAGCCAGATCGGGGTGTGCTTGACCATGAACGCCAGCACCGCCAGGGCCAGTCGGCCGCGGTCGTGGCGGAAGAGGTAGGCGAGGGTGCGGATCGGGTGCTCACCGCGGTAACGGTGGTCGAGCGGGCCGTGCGGCGACGCCATGCGGGGACTCCGGGGGCACGAGGGCGCGGGGTGATGAGACGGCGCTGGCTCATCGTCCGGTCACCGCGGAATCCTAGGCCGTGAGCGCTCCCACGGACACCGCGCGGGGCCCGCTGACCGGTCCCGGCCGACTGGGTGGCGGCTCCCGGGGCACACGGTGGGTGAAGGGGCGGCGCGAGGGCGCGCCCCCGGACCACTGGGAGGGCCGATGCTGGCCATCGTTGCGGCCGTCGTGTTCGCGGTCGCGTTCGTCATCAACGCCACCGGGACGGCGACGGAGGACGTGTTCACCCCGACGAGCCTGCTGCTGGTCGGGCTGACACTGCTGGCCGCGCACCTCGGCGGGGTCGGCTCGGGCGCGGGCGGCCGCTGGTCGGGATACCGCCGGCGGGGGCGCTGAGCCCTCGGGGAGGGAACGGACATGACGCACCGTCGGGACACGGGGTCCGGGGCCGGGCCCGAGCGCCGTCCGGGCTTCACCAGTCCGGGGTTCTCCACGTCCGCCGCCGTCCCCGGTCCGGACACCGGGGACGGCGCAGCGGTTCCGCCGCCCCCGCGGATCCCGGAGTACGAGGTCCCGGAGCCGGAGGTCGCGGGCATCACGGAGCCGGGGTTCGAGTCGCCGGGCTTCGAGTCCCCCGGGTTCGAGTCCCCCGGGTTCGAGTCCCCCGGGTTCGAATCGCCCGGCTTCGAAGGGCCGGGGTACTCGAGCCCCGGCTTCACCGGCCCCGGGCCGGTGGGCGGCGCCGACCCCGCCGGCGCGGACCGGGACGAGGGCCGCTCATGACGCGGGCGGCACCACGTCCGGCGTGGCCGCCGGGGAGGTGACCCCCATGCGGGCCCGGCTCTCCGCGACGAGCCGCTGGACGTTCCGCTCGACCTCCTCGGGGTCGAGGCCGAGGGCCTGGCCTATGTGCGCGGTCCAGACCTCGGAGCGCACGTTGGTCTCGAAGGCGAGGTCCGCGCGGATGTTGTCCCGCGCGGCCTGCCGGTTCTGACTGACCATGACGAAGGTGGAGAGGAAGATCGCCTCCAGGCTGACGATCATGGTGAGCAGCCCGAAGGGGTAGGGGTCGAAGACCCCGCCCGGCCCGGCGAGCCCCTGGTTCAGCAGGATCCAGACCGTGAACCAGACGATGTGGACGTAGACGAACGCCATCGAGCCGGCGAAGGCGGTGATCACGTCCGCGACCCGGTCCTGGGCACCCCTCCCGCGGGCGAAGAGGACCCGCTCGTGCGGGGAGCGGACGACCGGGCGCGGCGGCGTGGGGACGGCGGTGCCGTCGGCGGGGGAACTCATGCCCCTCATTCTGCTTTCGGCCCGCCACGGCGACGGCACCGGGAAGCCGGGAAGAAACCGCGCCCTCCCTGCGTTGGCATGGGCGGATCAAGAACTGCACGAAAGGAGGCGACCGGTGAAGGTACGTGCCTCGCTGCGTTCCCTCAAGAACGCCCCCGGCTCGCAGATCGTCCGCCGTCGCGGCCGTGTCTACGTGATCAACAAGAGGGACCCCCGCTTCAAGGCCCGCCAGGGCTGACCTCAGCGGGCCGAGCCCAGGAACACCACGGGCGCCGCGCGCCGTCCCCCGGACGGCGCGCGGCGCCCGTCGCCGTCCGGGTCACCGCTGCCCCGTCAGGGAGCGCAGCAGCAGCAGCGCGATGTCGTCGGTGCGCCGCCTGCGTTCGGCGGTGAGGGCGAGCACGCCGTCGGCGACCCGGTCCAGCGGCAGCCCGCCGGCCGCGCGGAGGTGGTCCGCGAGGCCGGCGAGCTCGGCGTCGACGTCCGTTCCCGGGCACTCGACGAGCCCGTCGGTGTAGAGCATGAGCACCGAGCCCGGCGGGAAGGGGAACTCGACCGTGCGGTAGACCGCCTCGGCGTCGATGCCCAGCAGGGGTCCCTGGGCGAGGTCGAGCGCCCGCACCCGGCCGTCCGGCTCCCGCAGCAGGGGCAGCGGGTGGCCCGCGCCCGCCGCCATCGCCCGCTCCCCGTCGGGGTCGAGGTGCAGGTAGAGGCAGCTGGCGAGGAGGTCCACGTCCAGCTCGAGCAGCAGCCGGTTGGTGCACTCCATCACCTGCCCCGGGGACTGACCGACGGCGGAGTACGCCCGCACCGCGGTGCGCACCTGGCCCATCAGGCCGGCCGCGGTGACGTTGTGGCCCTGCACGTCGCCGATCACGGCGGCCGGGCGGTCCCCCACGCGCAGCAGGTCGTAGAAGTCGCCGCCGATGTCCATCCCCTCGGTGCCCGCGAGGTACCGTGCGGCCGCCTCGAGGCCGGGCAGCTCCGGCAGGCTCCTGGGCAGCAGCGCGGACTGCAGGCCGTGGGCCAGCCGGTGCTTGGCGTCGTAGAGCCGGGCCCGCTCCAGGGCCTGGGCGATCAGGCCGCCGAGGCTGGTGAGCAGTGCCCGCTCGTCGGCCCCGAAGCGGTGCGGCCGCGGGTACCCGAGCACACAGGTGCCGACGGGGCGGCCGGAGGCGATCAGCGGGAGGTAGGCCCACGCCGCCATGCCGTCCCGGACCGGAGGGCGGTCGGGGAAGTGCTCGCGCATCTCCCGCTCGGACTCCAGGAACGCCGGCGCGCCGCTGGCCAGCACCTGGGCGGCGGGCGTCGGCAGGGACATCGCCATGCCGTCGTAGCGGTCGACGATCGCCGGATCGTGGTAGCCGCGGTGGCCGAGCACCCGCATCCGCCCCGCCTCCGGGGCGACCACGGCCACCACCCGGCTGCCGACCGCGGGCATGATCTCCTCGGCCACCAGGTCGATCACGTCCTGCACGCCGACGGCCTCCGTGAGCGCGCCCGACAGGTTCACGAGGTGGGAGATGGCCACCAGGCCGACCGCGGGCCGCGCCGCACCGCTCGGCGCACCGGGCACGGGGGGCTGCTCCGCCGGGCCGCGGGCCGTCGAGATCCGCACGCTCACGCCGTTGCTGCTGGGATGGAGCTGGAAGGTGAGCCAGTCGCCCGGCGGTCGCAGCGCCGTGAACGAGGTGGGCTGCCTGCTGATCAGCGCCGCGCGGTGGCGCTCCTGGTGCACGGGGTCCTCGAGCCAGGGCAGCGTCCGCCACAGCGGGTGCCCGAGCAGCTTGCGCACGGGCACGCCCAGTTGCCGGGACGCCGCCCCGTTGGCGTAGGTGACCCGTCCGTCGAGGTCGAGCGAGCACAACCCGTCCGGCAGCCGGCCCACCATGCGCACCGCCTCGACCGCCGAGGACACCCCGGCGACCGGGGGGCCGATCGTCACGTCCCGGCCGCGGCGGACCGGCCGGCCCGCGGCGGTCTCCTGCTCCAGGCAGCGGGCGAGCCGGTCGCAGCCGGTGACCAGGCGGTCGCGTTCCCAGTCGGACAGCTCGGGCGGATGGGCGCCGGGCCAGGTGACGAACACCGAGCCGAAGGCGGCGCCGGGGGTCGCGACGGGGAGCGCCGCGAGGGTGAACGGGTACGGCAGGACGAGGGAGATCCGCGGGTAGCGGCGCGCCATCTCCTCCTCGCCGCCGACCCAGACCAGCCGGCGTTCGCGCAGTGCCTCCGCCACGGGGATCGGGGCGCCCAGGCCCACCCGTTCCCAGGGTGCGGCGAACGCCCGGGGCAGGCCCGCCATCACGGCCATCTCCAGGACCGGCTCGCCGGGCGCGAGCAGGTAGACGCCGCCCGCGTGGGCCCGTACGCCGTCCATCATCGCGAACAGCGCGGGGGCCAGCAGGCCTTCGTCCGTCCGCATCCCGGTGCCGGGGCGGGACGGTGCGGGAGGGGACCCGTCCGGCACGGGCATCACCTCCTCCGCCTCTTCCCGTCCAGACTGCATCCGCGCCGCGGACCGCGCATGCGGGGGACGCGCGGTTCCGGGCGGTCGCGCCCGGCCGGTCGGTGGGCGAAGCCAACTCCCGTGATTCTTCGGTCAGATGGCATGGGGTGTTTTTGTTCGAACCCCTTGGCGTTCGACCGGCGCGGTGCTTCAATGTGGCGCTGTTAGGAAGGTTTCCTAACTTCTGACCGACGGAGTCACCGTGCAGATCCCCCCACAGCGTCATGCACGCACCCTCCCGCGCCGGCGCGTCGTCCTCTACGCGACCGCGGCGCTGACCGCCGGCGTCCTGACCGCCGGCATCGGGACGCTCGCCTCGGCGGCACCGGGCCGGCCGGCCGCCGCGGCGGCCGGCGTCGGGCTCGACGACCCGCACAAGAAGGACATCGCGATGCAGCTGGTGTCCAGCGCCGAGAACTCCTCGCTGGACTGGAAGGCCCAGTACAAGTACATCGAGGACATCGGTGACGGCCGCGGCTACACCGCGGGCATCATCGGCTTCTGCTCCGGCACCGGCGACATGCTCGAACTCGTCGAGCTGTACACCGACCGCAAGCCCGGCAACCCGCTCGCCCGCTACCTGCCGGCGCTGCGCCGGGTCAACGGGACCGACTCGCACAGCGGGCTCGGCTCCGGCTTCGAGAGCGCCTGGCGCAGCGCCGCCGCGGACACGGCGTTCCAGCAGGCGCAGAACGACGAGCGCGACCGCGTCTACTTCGACCCCGCCGTCCGGCAGGCCAAGGCCGACGGGCTGCGCGCGCTGGGCCAGCTCGCGTACTACGACGCGATCGTGATGCACGGCCCCGGCGAGGACAAGGTCAGCTTCGGCGGCATCCGCAAGACCGCCCTGTCCAAGGCCAAGAGCCCCGCCCAGGGCGGCGACGAGACGGCGTACATCAACGCCTTCCTCGACGCGCGCAAGGCGGCGATGAAGACCGAGGAGGCGCACAGCGACACCACCCGGGTCGACACGGAGCAGCGCGTCTTCCTCAACAACGGCAACCTCGACCTCAACCCTCCGCTCAAGTGGAAGGTCTACGGGGACAGTTACACCATCAACCAGTGACGTCCCCGCGCCCGCCGTTCCGGGCGGCCTCCCCCACCCGGGGGGCCGCCCGGAGCGGTGCCGGGCGAGGCGTCCGGGCTGACACGACCTAGCCGAGTTCCAGGCTGGTGACGCCGTACATGCCCGCCAGGTCGACGTCGGGGACCGGGCCCGTGTACATCCGCGCGGCCTCGAACGAGGGCGTCAGGCCCAGGTGTTCCACCAGGCGCACGGCGGCCTCGTTGGGCTCGGGCACGTCGATCACCAGGGGCTCCCCCGGCGCCGTCCGGGACAGCCCCATGAGGAGCGCGAGGGCGACCTTCCCGGACGAGGCGTAGAGCGGGCCCACGCGGGACGGCCCGCGGGCGGCCCGCAGCACGCCCAGGCCCTGCAGCCGGCCGTCGGCGACGGCCGCGAGCGCGGTGCGGTCCGGGAGGGTGATCCAGGAGGCGAGGAAGGCGTCGCGCGCGGCGGGGAAGAACCGCCGGTCGTAGCGGGCCAGTTCGCCGAAACGGACGCTCCGGGCGTCGATCAGCGCGACGCCGCCGGGCATGACCCCGCCGGACGGCGTCCCCTGGTAGCGGATGTTCCGCCACGCCGTGCTGAACCCGGACCTGCGGTAGTTCTCCTGCTGCGCGACGACCCCGTCGAGGCCGACGTTGCGCCCGGCGAGGTGCTCGAGCCCGGCACGCCAGACCTGGATCCCGTAGCCGCGGCCGCGGAAGGGCGGCCGCGCGATGTAGAGGCCGACGAAGCCGAAGTCCGTCCCGTACCGCACCGCGGAGACCGAGGCGACGGGCTCGCCGTCGAGCCTCCCGAACAGGAAACCGGCCGGGTCGGCGGGGAAGAAGGCCTGTCCGTCGGACCTGCCGGGGTTCCATCCCTCGTCGTCGGCCCAGTCGGAGAGCCGGCTGATGTCCTCGGCGCCCGCGGAGGAGACGTGGAAGGCGGTCATGGGGAGCTACCTCGGGGATCGGTTGCCGGGGGAAGGCGCCGCGCACCGGGGACGCGAGGACGCCGGGGAGGCGGCGCGGGTGCGGGCGATGAGGAGGGTGACGTCGTCGGGCGGCGTCGCGCTGGGCAGGGTGCCGAGCACCGCCGAGCACAGGTCGTCCAGGTGGAGCCCGGGCCGGTCGAGGGCGCGGCGCACGCGCTCCATCCCGGTGTCGAAGCCGTGCCGGCGGTCCTCGATGAGCCCGTCGGTGTAGAGGGCGATGAGGCTGCCCTCGGGCAGCTCCACCTCGGCGGCCTGGTACGGGGGCATCCCGAGGCCGAGCGGGGTGCCGTTGGGCAGGTCCAGGAAGGTGACGCCGCCGCCGGGGTCGCGGACGGCGGGCGGCGGGTGCCCGGCCCTGGCCATGGTGCAGCGCCGGCTGGCGGGGTCGTAGACGGCGTACAGGCAGGTGGCGCTCACCGACGGCACGTGGAGGCCGTCGCCCTCCTCCTCGGCGAGGCGGATGATCGTCTGGTCGAGGTGGGCGAGGAGCTGTTCCGGCGGCAGGTCGAGGTCGGCGAGCGTCCGCACCGCCGTACGGAGCCGGCCCATCGTCGCCGCGGCGTCGATGCCGTGCCCGACGACGTCGCCGACGACCAGGGCCACCCGGTCCCGCGGCAGCGGGATCACGTCGTACCAGTCGCCGCCCACCCCGTCCTCGAGTTCCGCCGGGAGGAAGCGGGAGACCACGTCCAGGCAGGGGCCGCCGCACAGGCGGCGCGGGAGCAGGCCCCGCTGGAGGGCGAGGGCGGTGGCGCGTTCGTGGGTGTAGCGGCGCGCGTTGTCCAGGCTCAGCGCGGCCCTGGCGACCAGTTCCTCGGCGAACAGCAGGTCCTCCTCGTCGAACGGCCGCGGGTCGCCGGAGCGCAGGAACAGCACCACGCCCAGCACGACGCCGCGGGCCCTGATCGGCACGATCATCAGCGAGTGCAGCCCGAACCAGTCGATCTTCCGGGCCCGTGCCGGGTCGCGGCTGAGCCACGGGGAGGCGGTGTCCAGCACGGGCTCGAGCAGGGAGCGGCCGGAGGACAGCACACGTGTGAGGGGCGAGGAGGACGGCACGTAGACCACGTCGCCGACCTGCGAGACCGCCTCGGGGGCGCCCTCGTGGACGGAGGACAGTCCCGCCCGGCGGAACACCGGGACGTAGTCGCCGTCCGGGCCGAGCCGGGACAGCGGTTCCTCACCGAGGCGCAGGGTGTCGGCGAGGTCGACGGTGACGAAGTCGGCGAGGCAGGAGACGCTGAACGCGGCCAGTTCCTGCGCGGTGCGCATGACGTCCAGCGTCGTGCCGATACGGGCACCGGCCTCGCCGAGCAGCGCCAGGCGGTCGCCGGTGCGGCCCTCCCGCGTGATCCGGAGGACGACCAGGCACACGCCCATCGGCCGGCCCTCGGCGTCCTCCAGGCGGATGCAGGAGGCGGAGTACGCCTCGTCGCGGCGGACGCCGTCCACCGCCGGCACGGCGTACTCGCGCCCGGTCACGGGGGCGCCGGTCGCCAGCACCTGGCGCATCACCGCCTCCAGCCCGCGGGCCCCGGCCGGCAGCGCCGCGTCGGGGCGGTGTCCCAGCCGCCGTTCCCTCGGGATGCCGTCGTGGCCCTCCAGCGAGTCGTTGACCCAGGTGCACCGCAGGTCGGTGCCCCACAGGGCGAGGCCGATCGCCGAGGGGGCGAGGGGGGATCCCAGCGCGGCCCCGGTGACGCCCACCGCCCGCTGGAGCAGGCCGGCCAGGTCGATCGGTGCGGGTGATGCCATGTCACGTAGGTCCTTCGTCTGGGCTGTGGGGGGTGTGCCGGGGCCCGGTCCGGCCGGTGGGGGCCGGAGCCGGGCCGGGAGGGTCAGCGCTTGAGGAGGTCCGCCGCGCGTTCCGCGACCGCGTAGACCGTGGCGGCGATGTTGCCCGAGGGGATGGTGGGCATCACGGAGGCGTCGGCGACCCGCAGGGCGTCGACACCGTGGACCCTCAGGTCCGTGTCGACGACGGCCAGGTCGTCGGTGCCGATCCGGCACGTGCCGACGGGGTGCATGTACGAGGCCAGGGCGCCGCGCGCGTACGCCCGCAGGCCGGCGTCGTCCTTCACGTCGGGGCCGGGCAGGACCTCGTGGGCGCGCCAGCCGTCGAGGGCGCGTGCCTGGCCGATCTCCCGTGCCAGGAAGAGCGCTTCGACCATCGTGCTCAGGTCGCGGTCGTCACCGAAGTAGTCGGGGTCCACCAGCGGCAGGGCGCCGGGTTCCGCGTTCGCGAGCCGGACGGTGCCGCGGCTGTGCGGCCGCATCGGGGAGACCGCGATCCGGTACCCCTGGCCGTCCGGCACGCCGGCCGCGACCGGGTGGCGCCCCGGGGCGTCGACCAGGAGGACCTGCACGTCGGGGTGGCAGATGCCGAGCCGGCTGCGCACCAGGCCGAGGGCCTCGCCGTGGTTGTTGATCCCGGGCGGGACGGGACGGGCCGCGCGGTGGACGATGTCGGTCAGCGGGTGGTCCTGCAGGTTCGCGCCGACCCCCGGCAGGTGGAGGGCGACGTCGATGCCCGTGTCCCGGAGGTGCGCCGCGGGGCCGACGCCGGAGAGCATCAGCAGTTGCGCCGTACCGATGGTGCCCGCGGCGAGCACGACCTCGCCGTGGCAGCCGACCAGGGCGGTGCCCGTGCTGCGGGCCCGCCCGTACTCCACCCCGACGCACCTTCCGTCGCGCAGCAGCACCCGGTGGACCAGGGCGCCGGTCACCACGGTGAGGTTGGGGCGGTGCCGGGCGGGGGTGAGGTAGGCGTCGGCGGCGCTCTGCCGACGCCCGCCGACGATGTTGAGGTCGCTCCAGCCGAAGCCCTCCTCCACGCCCGCGGCGATGTCGGACGCCCGCCGGTACCCGGTCTGGGTCGCCGCCGTGAGGAGCGCGGCCACGACGGGGTGGGGCGGGCTGGCCGGCCCCACGGTCAGGGGGCCGCCGACGCCGCGGAGCACCGGGTCCCGCCCGGGGGCGTTCTCGCTGCGCTTGAAGTACGGGAGCAGGTCGTCGTAGCCCCAGCCCTTGGCACCGCCGGCGGTCCACGCGTCGTAACCGGAGTGGTGGCCGCGCACGAAGGTCATCGCGTTGATGGTGGACCCGCCGCCCAGGCCGCGGCCGCGTGCGAGCGGTGTGGTGGTGCCCGTCGCCGACTGCGGGACGGTGGTGTCGCCCCAGTTCGCGGGTGTCCCCAGCAGCGACGGCCAGGCGGGCGGCGTCGCCGCCGCGGCCGGGGGCCGGTCCTCCCCCGCCTCCAGCAGGAGCACCCGTGCGCCGTCCGGCTCGGAGAGGCGCGCGGCGAGCACACTGCCCGCGGTACCGCCGCCGACGACCACGAAGTCGTAGCTGTCCGTCATCGCATGCATGGATCACCTCTGACCGGCCGCGACCGGCGTTTCCGGTGATAGCCCAGGTCGGCTAACACCGGACACGATAACCCCGACCACCCCTAATCGAACAGATTGGTCGTTATCGCCTCCATTACGGATCGATATGGACGAACCGGAATCCGTGCGCCGTACCTCCGCACGCCGGGCCGCGCGCGAGCGGACAGGCGCGGACGAATGCCGCACGGAGCCGGACTGGCCCACCGCTCCGGCGAGTTCATCGCCGAACGCCCTACCCAGCGATGAATGAAAGTTGTACGGTCCACGGGATCATGTCCCCTCACGGAGGTACTCGCCATGGCGTCAATGGGCGTACCGGACGTCCTCACCCGTGCCCGCACCGTCGCACCGCCGGGCTGGAGCCGCTGGCTGGTACCGCCGGCCGCGCTCTCCATCCACCTCGCCATCGGGCAGGCGTACGCCTGGAGCGTGTTCAAGCCGCCACTTGAGTCCTCGCTCGGGCTGAGCGGCACCCAGTCCGCGCTGCCGTTCCAGCTCGCGATCGTCATGCTCGGGCTGTCGGCCGCGTTCGGCGGCACGCTCGTCGAGCGCAACGGGCCGCGCTGGGCCATGTGCGTGTCGGCGATCTGCTTCTCCTCGGGCTTCCTCATCTCGGCCCTCGGCGCCGCCACGCGCCAGTACTGGCTGATCGTGCTCGGTTACGGCCTCGTCGGCGGCATAGGCCTCGGCATCGGCTACATCTCGCCGGTCTCCACACTCATCAAGTGGTTCCCCGACCGGCCCGGACTCGCCACCGGCATCGCCATCATGGGCTTCGGCGGCGGCGCGCTGATCGCGTCGCCCTGGTCGACGGAACTGCTCTCCTCCTTCGGCGCCGACTCCTCCGGCATCGGCCAGACCTTCCTGGTGATGGGTCTGGTCTACGCGGTCTTCATGACCTTCGGCGTGCTGCTGGTCCGGGTCCCCGCGGACGACTGGCGGCCCTCCGGCTGGAACCCGTCGGCCACGGTCGCGCGCCCGCTCGTCACCAACGCGCAGGTGTCCGCGCGCAACGCGCTGCGCACCCCGCAGTTCTGGTGCCTGTGGGTGGTGCTCTGCATGAACGTGACGGCGGGCATCGGCATCCTGGAGAAGGCCGCGCCGATGATCACCGACTTCTTCGCCGAGACCTCCACCCCGGTGACGGCCACCGCCGCGGCCGGTTTCGTCGGCCTGCTCTCGCTCGGCAACATGCTCGGCCGCATCACCTGGTCCTCCACCTCCGACCTGGTCGGGCGGAAGAACATCTACCGCCTCTACCTCGGCGCCGGGGCGCTGCTGTACCTGCTGATCGCGCTGCTCGGCGACGACTCCAAGCCGCTGTTCATCGTCGCCGCCGCCGTCATCCTGTCCTTCTACGGCGGCGGGTTCTCCACCGTGCCCGCCTACCTCAAGGACCTCTTCGGGACGTACGAGGTGGGCGCCATCCACGGGCGGCTGCTGACCGCGTGGTCGACCGCCGGCGTGCTCGGGCCGCTGATCGTGAACGCGATCGCCGACCACGAGAAGTCGGCCGGACGGACGGGACCCGACCTCTACTCCACGTCCTTCGTCATCATGATGGTGCTGCTGGTGATCGGCTTCGTCGCCAACGAGCTGGTACGCCCCGTCCATCCGCGGCACCATGACGGCCCGTCCGCCGGGGACAAGGCCACGACCGGACCCGAGACGGAAGGAGCCGTCCGATGACCGCACCGAACCCCGCGCCCCCCGCCGAGGCGTCCGCCGGGAACAACCGGGTGCCGCTGATGGCCGTCGCCTGGCTGTGGGTCGGCGCGCCCTTCGCCTACGGCGTGTACGAACTCATCTTGAAGCTCAAGCAGTTGTTCACCGGCTGACCTCTGCCGGCATCCGCCGCGGGCCGCCCCGTCCCCTCGGACGGGGCGGCCCCGTCATGCGGCGACCCCGCTGGCACGGCGGATGAGGGCGTCGAAGGCGCGGTCGGGCAGGACCCTTCGGGCGGCGATCATCGGCCTGGCCGCGAACCCCGTGGCGTAACGGGTCCTCGGGCGGCGGGCCGTGGCGGCCCTGGCGATGGTGTCGGCGATGACCGAGGGCGGCGAACTGCGCCGTGCGGTGGACTCGGAGGCGAGCGTCCCGGCCATCGCCATGGCCCGCTCCGCGTACGCGCCCCGCTCGGAGACCGCGCGGAGCCGGTCGGCGGCGATGCCGCTCCATTCGGTGCGGATGCCGCCCGGTTCGATGACGACGACGTCGATGCCGAAGGGCGCGAGCTCCATGCGGAGGCTGTCGCTGAAGCCCTCCAGCGCGAACTTGGTGGCGTGGTACCAGGCGCCGAACGGGGTGGAGATCTTGCCGCCCATGGACGAGACGTTGATGACGCGGCCGCCGCCCGCCGCGCGCATGTGGGGCAGCACCAACTGGGTCAGCCGGGCCGCGCCGAAGACGTTCACCTCGAACTGGCGCCTGGCCTCGTCGAGCGGCACGTCCTCGACCGCGCCGTAGGAGCCGTAGCCGGCGTTGTTGACCAGGACGTCGACGGACCCGGACTCCGCGACGACCCGTTCGACCCCGGCCCGCAGCGACTCCTCGTCGGTGACGTCCATCGCCAGGACGCGCACGCCCTGTTCGGCGAGTCCGGCCATGCGGTCGACGCGGCGGGCGGCGCCGTGGACGGTGAAGCCGAGGGCGCGCAGCCGGAGGGCGGCGGCCTCGCCGATGCCGGAGGAGGCGCCGGTGACGAGGGCGACCTTGGATGACATGGGGTGATCCTTCGTGTGGGTGCGGGGGAACGAGCCGGTCGAACATGAACCATGGCTCATGTTCAGTCATCATGAACCCGGGTTCATGTTCCCGCAAGCCCCGCCGGCCGCTGCAGCGGGGAAATGTGAACCATCGCTCACGATAGATGCTGAATTATGATTCACACGCGTTGGCGACCGGCAGGAGGAACCGATGACCCAGGCCCGACCACTGCGTGCCGACGCGGTCCGCAACCGGGCGCGGATCCTGGCCGCGGCACGCGAGCAGATCACCCTCCTCGGGCCGGACGCGCCCATGGACACCATCGCCGAGGCCGCCGGTGTCGCCGTGGGCACCCTGTACCGCCACTTCCCCACCAAGACCGACCTCGTCGGCGCCGTGATCGCCGAGCACACCGAGCGCATGGCCGCCGAGGTGGAGGCCGCCGCGGCCCGCGTGGCCGAAGGGGCGGCGGCGCTGGAGGAGATCACCGCGCTCGTCCACCGCATCGTCGAGGCCGCCGCGGAGGACCGGGCCGTGAAGGCCGCCGCCCAGGACCTCGGCGCCACCGACCGGGCCCGCCCCTACGAGGAGCGCGGCGGCGCGGCGATGGGCCGGCTGGTCACCGCCGCCCAGGCCGACGGCGACCTCCACCCCGACGTGACCGTCGACGACTTCTTCCTGCTGCTCGGCACCGCCCCCACCGACCGGGACCAGGCCGCGCGGGCACGCTGGCTCACGCTCTTCCTCCCCGGGTTCACCACCCGCGGCCGCCCGGCGGGCTGACGGGTGGTGAGCGCGCCGGACCGGGGTATCCGGACCACGTAGCGGACCGCGCGTTCCGTACCGCGGAGCGGGCACCGACCACGGAGGAAGGAACCATGCCCCACAGCAGCCGTACGCGTACCGGCGCGAGCCCCGAGACCCTGGGCGTCGTCGGCCTGGTCTGCGCCGTCGCCGGATTCTTCGTCCTCGGCATCGTCCTCGGCCCGGCCGCGGTGGTGTGCGGCTGGCTCGCCATGGGCCGCACCTTCCGGGGCGCCAAGCCGGTGCTCCCGCTGATCGCCGTCGTCCTGGGCGCGATCGACACCCTCGTCGCGCTGCTGTGGCTCACCGGCACCGACTGGAGCGGCCTCATGTGACCCGCGGCGCGGACCCGGTCGAGGGCGGCACGGGACCGGACGGGAGGATGGTGGTCCCCGTCCGGCCCCCGCCGCCCAGGAGCGCGTGTGCCCCTCGCAAAGCCGTCCCCGGGGCCGCGTGCCGTGGCCGCCGTCCTCGCAGTCCTCGCCGTCGTGGCGGCCCTGGCGCTGACGACGGGGTGCGGCCCGGGCGGGACGTCCTCCGGCGCGGGGTCCTCGGCCGCCCCGCGCGTGGTGCCGCCGCGGGCCGGGGCGTCCTTCGACTACCAGATCGGCGGCGGCTACCCGCCGCCCGACGGCGTCCGCGTGGTCTCCCGCGACCGCGCGGACCGGCCCGCCCCGGGCGTGTACTCCGTCTGCTACGTCAACGCCTTCCAGGCCCAGCCCGGCGAACTGCCCCGGTGGCGCGACCGGGACCCGGAACTGCTGCTGCGCGACGCGGACGGTGACCTCGTCATGGACGACGAGTGGGACGAGGCCCTGCTGGACACCTCCACCGCCGCCAGACGGGCGGCCCTGGCCGGGATCGTCGGCGGGTGGATCGAGGACTGCGCGCGACGCGGGTTCGACGCCGTCGAGCCGGACAACCTCGACTCCTTCGAACGCTCCGGCGGCCTGCTCACGCCCGCCGACAACGCCGCGTTCGCCCGGCTGCTCGCCGCGCGCGCCCACGCGGCGGGGCTGGCGTTCGCACAGAAGAACACCACCGAACTCCTCCCCCACCGGGCCGGCGTCGGCTTCGACTTCGCGGTCGCGGAGGAGTGCGGGGCGTACGGAGAGTGCGGCCGGTACGCGGCCGCGTACGACGACCGCGTCCTCGTCGTGGCCTACGACGCCGCCGACTTCGCGGCGACCTGCCGCCGCTGGGGTGACCGCCTCGCCGTCGTGCTCCGCGACCGCGACGTCGCCCCCGCCGGGGAACCGGGGCACGTCTTCCGCACCTGCTGAGCGGGCGTGGCGGACGGCGATCGCTCTCGGCCGGCGCCCGGGGTCACCCGGCACGCCGCGGGCCGGCCGCCACGCCCGGGGGTCACGAGGTCGCCACCGCGTACCAGCGGCCGTCCCGCTGGTGGACCAGGTGGTGGGCGGCCAGGCTGTCGATGTGCCGTGCGATGGTGGCCGGCTGGTAGCCCACGCTGGCGCTCAGGGCGTCGATGGTCGTCCCGTCGCTACCCGCTGCGCGAAGCTGCTGGAGGGTCTTGAGCGCCGTACGGGCGAGGCCGGACTCCTCACGACGGGGCTCGGCGGGAGACGGCACGACGGGCACGGCGGGTGACGGATCCGGGGCGGCGGCCGGAGCCGGGACCGTGGAAGCAGACGGAGACGGAGACGTAGACGGAGCCGGGACCGGGGCCTGGGCCTGGGCGGGCGACGGGACCGTGGACGTGACCGGGGGCGCGGCCGGGGCGGGAACGGAAGCGGGAGCGGCTGCCGCGGTGCGGGACGGGGTGGCCGGGGCGGACGGGGCCGGTGGGGTGGCCGTGGCGTCCGCCGTGCCGGTGGGGACGGGGGTGACGGGCCTCGGCGTGCGATTGACCGTGCGGTGCTTGCGGCCCTTCTGGTGACGGCGGGTGCTCATCGGGCGGTCCTCCTTCACAGTGATCTTGAAGGCCCAACGGGGGACCGCCGCCGGAGTCACGCAGATGCGTGCATGCGGGGGAACCCGCCCGCACCCGGGGAATGTGCGGCGGCACCGTCGCCGTTGCACCGGATCCCGACGGACCCGAGGAAGGGAAGCCCATGCCCCCCACGGACAGCCGCCGCGGTCACCGCGTCGACGCGGTACCCGGCACGCAGCACGTGACCGTCACGATCGACGGCAAGGTGGTGGCCGAGACCCGGCGGCCGGTACTGGTCCACGAGACCGGCCTGCCGGTGCGCTACTACATACCGCCGCAGGACGTGGACCTCGCGCTCTTCCGCGGCAGCGACACCAACACCGTCTGCCCCTACAAGGGCGTCGCCTCCTACTGGTCGTACGGCGACCACAACGACGTCGCCTGGGCCTACGAGGAGCCGCTCGCGTCGGTGCCGGAGATCACCGGCCACCTCTCCTTCTACGACACGGTGGCGGACGTCTCGGTCGAGGACGCCTGACCGGACGGACGGTGCGCGCCGCCGCACCGTCCGTCACCGCCCTCCCGGACCGGCGCCGGCGCATGTGCCCGTGTCCCGTGCGGCACTTGAAGCACGACTGTTCGGTTTGCTGCGCGCGACGGCCGCCGGGGAGCAATGATGGTCACATGGCGAATCCGACGATCCTGACCGTCGACGACGATCCCGCAGTCTCCCGGGCCGTGGCCCGGGACATTCGCCGCAGGTACGGCGACCGCTACCGGGTGGTCCGCGCCACCTCGGGGGACGAGGCCCTGAGCGCGCTGCGGGAGATCAAGCTGCGAGGGGAGCAACTCGCGGTGATGCTCGCCGACTACCGCATGCCGAAGATGAACGGGGTGGAGTTCCTCGAGGCGGCGATGGACCTCTTCCCGCTCGCCCGCCGCGTGCTGCTCACGGCGTACGCCGACACCAGCGCGGCCATCGACGCGATCAACATCATCGACCTCGACCACTACCTGCTGAAGCCGTGGAGCCCGCCGGAGGAGAACCTCTACCCGGTCATCGACACCCTGCTCGACGTGTGGATGGCCACGCCGGACCCGACGGCGTCCGAGACGCGCGTGGTCGGCCACCGCTGGTCGGCGCCCTCGTTCAAGGTCCGCGACTTCCTCACCCGCAACCTGGTGCCCTACCGCTGGCTGCCCGCGGAGGAGCCCGAGGCCGCGCAGTTGCTGGCCGCGGCCGGGCTGACCCCCGCCGACGTGCCGCTGGTCGTGACCGACGACGGGACGACGCTGGTGCGTCCCACCGAGGCCGAGCTCGCCGCCCACGTGGGGCTGAGCACCGTACCGGCCTCCGACTTCTACGACCTGGTGGTGGTCGGCGGCGGCCCCGCGGGGCTCGGTGCGGCGGTGTACGGCGCGTCCGAGGGCCTGCGCACGGTGCTCGTGGAGCGCAGGGCGACCGGCGGCCAGGCGGGGCAGAGCAGCCGCATCGAGAACTACCTCGGCTTCCCGGACGGCGTCTCCGGCGCCCAGCTGACCGACCGCGCCCGCCGCCAGGCGACCAAGTTCGGGGCGGAGATCCTCAGCACCCGCGAGGTGGTCGCGCTGGAGGCCGCGGGCACCGGACGCGTGCTGTCCTTCGGCGACGGCTCCTCCATCGCGGCGCACACGGTGGTGCTGGCGACCGGCGTCGCCTACCGGCGGCTGGAGGCGCCGGGCCTGGCGGAGTTCACGGGCGCCGGCGTCTTCTACGGTTCGGCGATGACCGAGGCCATGAACTGCGCGGGCCAGGAGGTCTACATCGTCGGCGGCGCCAACTCGGCGGGACAGGCGGCGGTCTACTTCTCCCGCAACGCGTGCCGGGTGCATCTGCTGATCCGCGGCGCGGACCTGCACCGCTCGATGTCGCAGTACCTGATCGACCAGATCGCGGCCATCGACAACATCCAGGTCAGCCCCTGCACCGAGGTCGTCGGCGGCAAGGGCGGCGACCACCTGGAACAGCTGATGCTGCGGGACGCCAAGACCGGCGACGTGACCACCGTGGACGCCTCGTTCCTGTTCGTCTTCATCGGCGCCGAGCCCCGCACGGACTGGCTGGAAGGCGTCATCGAGCGGGACCGGCGCGGCTTCGTCGTCACCGGCCCCGACCTGATCGCGGGCGGCAGGCGCCCGGCGGGCTGGCCGCTCCCCCGCGACCCGTACCACCTGGAGGCCAGCGTGCCCGGCGTCTTCGCCGCCGGCGACGTGCGGGCGGAGTCGGTCAAGCGGGTGGCCTCCGCGGTCGGCGAGGGCGCGATGGCCGTATCCCTGGTGCACCGTTACCTGGAGGCGCAGTGACCACGACGGACCGGCTCGGGCCGGAGCAGCTGCGGACCCTGTTCCTGTTCGAGTCGCTCGGCGAGAAGGAACTGGACTGGCTCTGCGAACAGGGCCGGGTGGAGCGGGTCGCGGCGAACGACCCCGTCTACGCCGAGGGCGATCCGGCGACCTGCTTCTACGTGCTGCTGAGCGGCACCGTGTCACTGGGCCGGCTGGTCCACGGCGACGTGGTGGAGGTCAACCGCACCGACCAGCGCGGCGTGTACGCCGGGGCGACGCAGGCGTACCTCGGCGACCGGGTGGAGCAGACGTACCCCAACTCACTGCGGGCGGTCACCGACTGCGAGTTCTTCGTGGTCCCGGCCGACGAGTTCGCCGATGCGATGCGCCGCTGGTTCCCGATGGCGGTGCACCTGCTGGAGGGGCTGTTCTTCGGCTACCGCAAGCAGAACACGATCATCGGGGAGCGCGAACGGCTGCTGGCGCTGGGCTCGCTCTCCGCCGGGCTGACCCACGAGCTGAACAACCCGGCCGCCGCCGCGGTGCGGGCCACCTCGGCGCTGCGCGACCGGGTGGCCGGCATGCGGCACAAGCTGGCGATGATCGCCGACGGCCGGCTGGACACCCGTCAGCTGCACGAACTGGTCGAACTGCAGGACGCGGCGATCAAGCGCATGGCGTCGGCGCCGGAGCGGTCGGCGCTGGAGGCGTCCGACGCCGAGGACGAGCTGACGGACTGGCTGGAGGACCACGGGGTCAACGGGTCCTGGGAACTGGCCTCGACGCTCGTCGCGGGCGGCGTGGACACCGAGTGGCTGGACTCGGTGGTCGACGCGGTCGGCGAGGAACGGCTGGAGGCGGCGATCCGCTGGCTCACCTACACCCTCGACACCGAACTGCTCATGGGCGAGATCGACGACGCCGTCACCCGGATCTCCGGACTGGTGGGCGCCGCGAAGCAGTACTCGCAGCTCGACCGGGCCCCGCAGCAGACCGTGGACGTGCACGCGCTGCTCGACGCCACGCTCACCATGCTCCAGGCGAAGATCCCCGGCGGGGTGCGGGTCGTCAAGGAGTACGACCGCACCCTGCCGCAGATCCAGGCGTACGGCGCCGAACTCAACCAGGTGTGGACCAACCTCGTCGTCAACGCCCTCGACGCCATGGACGGTTCGGGCACCCTGACGCTGCGCAGCGCCTGGGACGGGCCCGACCGCCTGGTGGTGGAGGTGGGCGACACGGGTCCCGGCATCTCCCCGGAGATCCGGCCGCGGATCTTCGAGCCGTTCTTCACCACCAAGCCGGTCGGCGAGGGCACGGGGCTGGGCCTGGACATCTCGTACCGCATCGTGGTCAACAAGCACCACGGCGACATCCGCGTCGAGTCGAGCCCGGGCGACACGCGCTTCACCGTGTGCCTCCCGGTCGCCCAGCCCGCGATGGAGACGGGGGACGCGGAACGGACGGGCTGAGCCCTCGCCCCGCCGGCGGGCTCGTTCAGGCCACCGGGCTCTTGGACTTGGGGAGCGCGCCGCTGCGGTCGCGGCCGACGGGCAGTTGTCCGTCGGCAGCGCTTTTCAGCGAGCGCAGGGCCAGCAGCAGCACACCGATGTCGTCGATGAGGATCGGATCGGGCAGCAGGTCCACCGGGCAGACCAGGTAGACCAGCGCGGCCCAGAAGGCCAGTTTCCCGGAGCGCGGCACGTCGGCGCTGCGCAAGAGGGTACGGATGCGCGCCATCTTCACCACGAGCACGACGGCCACCACGAGCATCACCACGACCGCCACCGCGGCGATCACGAGGGCCGTGGCCGACCAGTCACCCAGGTCCATGTCTGCCTCCTGCGATCCCGTGTACCCGGCCGGTGTGCGCGGAAACGGTGGCCGGCCCCTGCCGAGAGGAAGCACAGATTACATGATCACACCCGATGGGATCTGGGAGGCCGCGGGCCTTCCCGCACGCCGGCTCGCCGGCCTGGCGCTCAACCCCGCGGCCCCCGAGGACGTCCTCCTGCGACTGCTCGCCGACGGCCCGCCCGCGGCACGGATGGTGCTGTGCCGGGACCGGACACTGCCGGACGCCGTGGTCGACGCCGTCGTCCGCCACCCCGACAGGTACACCCGCAGCTTCCTCGCCCGCAGTCCGCACGCCGAACCGGCCCAGCGGGCGCGGCTGCTGTACGACCCGGAGTGGTTCGTGCGGGCGCACCTGGCCGAGGCCCCCCGGACGCCGTGGGGCGTGCCCCCCAGGCCGCTCCCGGACCGGGCCGTCGTCCACATGATCCTGACCTACGAACCGGAATTCCTGAACACCCTCTACCGCCAGGCCTCCCCCGGGCTGATGGAGTCGATGCGCACCCATCCGGAGCCGAAGGTCCGGCAGATGGGTGTCGCCTGGCGCGGCGTGCCGGACGAGGCACGCGAAGCCCTTCTGGCGGATCCGGACGACGAGGTACGGGACGCGGTGCGGCGCCGTCTGCAGTCCGAGGACCCGGCGTGGGTGGAGCGGGGGCTGCCCGACCGGCCGTGCCATGGGCGGACCCACGCGCTGCTGAACTGCGCCCTGAGCCGGGGCGTCGTGGAGAGTGTGCTCAACACCCCCGTGGGCAAGGCGGACCGGTGGATGATCGCGGGCAACACCACCCTTCCCGCCGATGTGGTGCCCCTGCTGGCCGCCGACGCGGACCCGGAGGTGCGGGAGCAGATCGCGTACCGCTCCGACCTCGGGCCGGAGGAACGCCGGGTGCTCGCCGCGGACGCCGATCCGCGGGTGCGCCTCGCACTCTCCGTGCATCCGGCGCTCAGCGAGGCGGAACGCGCGGCGATCGACTACGAGGTGCCGGTGGGCGGCACTTTCGGATGGACGTTCCAAAGCGTGGTGCCGCGGGACCCCGCCGAGGTGCGCCGTGACGCCCTGTCCGCCCACCCGTTGCTGCGGCGGCGCGCCGCCGGCGATGAGAGCCTGCCGGCCGACCTGGTGGCACGGCTGGCCGCGGACGAGGACCTCGGCGTGCGCGTACTGCTCGCGCAGAACCATCCGGAGGCGCCGGCCGAGCTGCTGCTGAGCGCCTTCCTGGAGTACACCGGTCACGAGCGTGAACACCTGCTCACCCGCCCGGGGTTCCCCACCGCAGGGCTCGCGCGGTTCGCCCGGCACGAGGACCCGGCCGTCCGCGCCCTGGCCGCCCGGGACCCGGCGGCCGGTGCGGGGACGGTCGACCGGCTGACCCGGGACCCCGATCCCGGTGTGCGGGAGGCCGGGGCACGCCATCCGAACCTCCCGGCCGCCCGGCTCGCGGAGCTGCTCGACGACGTCGAACTGGCGCACCACGCGGCGGCCAACCCGGCGCTGGCGCACGCCGTCATGCTCCGGCTGGTGGCGAGCCTTCCGCTGCCGGCGGATGCCACCGGATGAAGTCGGTCAACCGGCCGTAGGCGTCGCGCAGTTCACGCCGGGCGTACTCCTCGCGGACGTCGATGAGGGCGCCGTGGGCGGCCGTCGGGTCGACCGTGAAGCGGTCGTGCCAGCCACCCCCGGAGGCGATGATCACGGGGGTGTCGACCCCGTCGAACTGGTCGGCGGTGATGTCGACGCGCAGGCCGTTCTTCTCGATCCACGCGTGGGTGGCGCGGTTCTCCCAGGCGCTGACGTAGGTCCACACCCCCTGGCCGTTCTCGTACAGGTACTGACCGAGGAGGATCGAGGCGTCCCCGCAGGAACCGTGCGGGAAGCGCTCCAGGGAGACCAGTCCCGGATCGGGGCAGTCGACGATCGCCTGCCGGAATCCGGCGACCAGTGTGCGGAGTTCGGACACCCGCGGAGTCTAACCCGTGAAGATCATTTGTGGGACCCGTGGAACCGGCCCTTCTGCTCGGCGCGGGCCCGGAGGGCGGGGGGCGGGGGGCGTGGGGCGGCATGGTGGTGGCAGCGGCCGGAACCGGCGCCCGAGCCGGTTCCGGCCGCTGCGGCGGCAGTCAATCGAGCGGTCCGGGTGCCGTCAAGACTTCACGTCAAGATTGGTGCGGAACGCTTGCGGAGGCCCGGATGGACCTTTCCGCGTTCAAGTCCCGAACGGTTGCGACTCCTTGCAGGTCACAGCCATACCCGTGCGCACAGCGGCGGCCGAGCCGCCGATCCGTCAGAAACACTTTCTGCGAGGACTCTTGACCGCGACTTCTGTCACGTCTTAACTCACGCCCTAAATTAAGTCGTGAGGCTGACACAGGAGTTCCTATGAGACCCGAAGTCAACGCCGCCCGCCGCAGACCCCTTTGGCTGATCGCCCTGCTGGCGGTCCTGCTCGCCCTGATCACCGTCCCGGCCGGCCCCCTCACCGGGGCCCACGCCGCCGCCTGCGGCACCGCCAACGCCGCACAGGGCAGGACCGCCACCGCCTCCTCCTCCGAGAACGGCTCCTTCACCGCCGCCAACGCCGTCGACGGCAACGCCGGCACCCGCTGGTCCAGCGCCTTCAGCGACCCCCAGTGGATCCAGGTGGACCTCGGCAGCTCACAGACCGTCTGCGAGGTCGTGCTGAACTGGGAGGCCGCCTACGGCAAGGCCTACCAGATCCAGCTCTCCGTCAACGGCACCGACTGGACCACCGTCGCCTCCACCACCACCGGCCCCGGCGGCACCGAGACCCGTGCCGTCAGCGGCACCGGCCGCTACCTGCGCGTGTACGGCACCACCCGTGCCACCGGCTACGGCTACTCGCTGTGGGAGCTGGCCGTGCACACCACCGACGGCGGCACCGGCCCGGTGATCCCCGGCGGCGGCGACCTCGGCCCCAACGTCCTGGTCTTCGACCCCTCCACGCCGGGCATCCAGGCCAAGCTGGACCAGGTCTTCCAGCAGCAGGAGTCGGCGCAGTTCGGCACCGGCCGCTACGCGCTGCTCTTCAAGCCCGGCACCTACAACAACATCAACGCCAACATCGGCTTCTACACCTCGATCGCCGGGCTCGGCCTCTCCCCCGACGACACCACCTTCAACGGCGACGTGACCGTGGACGCCGGCTGGTTCAACGGCAACGCCACCCAGAACTTCTGGCGCTCGGCGGAGAACCTCGCCCTCAACCCCGTCAACGGCACCGACCGCTGGGCCGTCGCCCAGGCCGCGCCCTTCCGGCGCATGCACGTCAAGGGCGGCCTCAACCTCGCGCCCAACGGCTACGGCTGGGCCAGCGGCGGCTACATCGCCGACAGCAAGATCGACGGCACCGTGGGCCCGTACTCGCAGCAGCAGTGGTACACCCGCGAGAGCTCGGTCGGCGGCTGGACCAACGGCGTGTGGAACATGGTCTTCTCCGGTGTGCAGGGTGCCCCGGCGCAGAGCTTCCCCAACCCGCCGTACACCACGCTCGACACCACCCCCGTCTCCCGTGAGAAGCCCTTCCTCTACCTCGACGGCAACGACTACAAGGTGTTCGTCCCGGCCAAGCGGACCAACGCCCGCGGCACCAGCTGGGGCAACGGCGCGCCGCAGGGCTCCTCGATCCCGCTGAGCCAGTTCTACGTGGTCAAGCCGGGCGCGACGGCCGCGACCATCAACGCCGCTCTCGCCCAGGGCCTGAACCTGCTGTTCACCCCGGGCGTCTACCACGTCGACCAGACCATCAACGTGACCCGCGCCAACACCGTCGTGCTCGGCCTCGGCCTCGCCACGGTCATCCCCGACAACGGCGTGACGGCGATGAAGGTCGCCGACGTCGACGGCGTGAAGCTGGCCGGCTTCCTGATCGACGCCGGCGCGGCCAACTCCCAGGTGCTGCTCCAGGTCGGCCCGCAGGGCGCGGCCGCCGACCACGCCGCCAACCCGACGACCGTGCAGGACGTCTTCATCCGGATCGGCGGGGCCGGCCCGGGCAAGGCGACCACCAGCATGGAGGTCAACAGCGACGACACCATCATCGACCACACCTGGATCTGGCGCGCCGACCACGGCGCCGGCGTGGGCTGGGACACCAACCCGGCCGACTACGGCCTGCGCGTGAACGGCGACGACGTCCTGGCCACCGGCCTGTTCGTCGAGCACTTCAAGAAGTACGACGTCCAGTGGAGCGGCGAGCGGGGCCGGACGGTCTTCTTCCAGAACGAGATCGCCTACGACGCCCCCAACCAGGCCGCCATCCAGAACGGCGCCACGAAGGGCTGGGCCGCCTACAAGGTGGACGACTCGGTCAACACCCACGAGGCCTGGGGCCTGGGCAGCTACTGCAACTTCACCACCGATCCGACGATCCGCATGGACCACGGCTTCGAGGTCCCGGTGAAGTCCGGGATCAAGATGCACGACGTCCTGGTGGTCTCGCTGGGCGGCATGGGCCAGTACGACCACGTCATCAACGGCACCGGTGCCGCGACCTCGGGCACCTCGACCGTACCGTCCACGGTGGTCTCGTTCCCCTGACGGCTCCGGGCAGGGGTGCCCCGTCCTGCGGCGGGGCACCCCTGTCCGCCGTCCTCAGGCGGCCGGCCGGTGGCGGGAGTGCAGCAGTTCGCCCACGGCGACCGCCGCCGCCATGGCGGCCCCCGCCAGCGGCACCGCCGCGCTCCCGCAGAAGGTGCTCGCCAGCACCAACAGGGCGCAGACGGGCAGCACCGCGTGCTCGGCGAACCCGCGCTTGGCGCTGCGGGAGTGGATCAGCCAGACCGTCAGCAGGAAGAGCGCGGTCGGCACCGTGACGGCGGTCGCGGCGGCCGTCTGCGAGATGTGCGCCTTGTGCACGGCCTGCTCGACCACCACCTCCAGCCCCGCCCCGATGGCGGCGGCCGAGCCGAAGACGAGGTAGTGCCCGTAGCCCCACAGGAACGCCCGCGCGCTGCTGGTGAGGTGCTGGTGGACGGGGATGGCGAAGTACAGCCAGTAGGCGGAGAACACGATGAGCAGTCCTCCGAGGCCGACCGGCAGCAACTCGCCGAGCGCGGAGAACTCGTCGACGGCCGACTGCACGGCCACCGTCGCGGCGGCCACCGACTCACCGAGCACGATGAGGGTGAAGAGGCCGTAGCGCTCGGAGATGTGGTGCGGGTGCCAGGTGGTGCGCTGCGCCCGCTCGGCCCAGACGGGAACCACCAGTTCCGCGACGGCCAGGATCAGGAAGCCCCAGTACCACAGCCCGCCCACGGGCTGCAGCAGCAGGACGACCCATCCCACCTGGACGACGACGAGTCCGGCGGCGTAGCTCAGCGCCGTGGTCCGTGCCGGTCCGGTCGCGTTGCGTGCCGCGCGCAGCCACTGGAAGGCCAGTGCGACGCGCATGATGACGTAGCCGGCCACGGCGATCGAGAAGTCGTTGGCGTCGAAGGCACGGGGGACCCCGGCCGCCAGGACCAGGACGCCGGTGATCTGGACGAAGGTGGCGATGCGGTAGGGCACGTCGTCGGTGTCGAAGGCCGAGGCGAACCAGGTGAAGTTCAGCCACGCCAGCCAGATCGCGAAGAAGACCAGGCAGTAGCCGAGGACACCCTGCCCTGCGTGCCCCTCGGCGACCGCGTGCACCAGCCGCGCGCCGGCCTGCGCCACCGCCACCACGAAGCAGAGGTCGAAGAACAGCTCCAGCGGGGTGGCGACCCGGTGCGGCTCGTGCGGGTCGCGGGGCGTCATCCGGACCAGCGGGCGGAAGCGGCGGTCCGGCACCGCCTGATCGTGATCGGTCATCCGCGCATCGTAGGCGCTGCGCACGTGCCCGCGCCCGGAGGACCGGGCGCGGGCACGCGACGGGGGACGGGGCGGAGGTCAGCCGGTGCTGCCGTCCTGGAGCATTCCGGCCCGCAGCCGGGCCAGGGTGCGCGAGAGCAGCCGGGAGACGTGCATCTGCGTGCACCCCATGATCTCGCCGATCTGGGACTGCGTCAGTTCCTCCACGTAGCGCAGGTGGAGCAGCCGCCGGTCGCGCTCGTCGAGTTCCACGACGAGCGGGGCGAGCGAGCCGAGGTCCTCGACCAGTTCCATGGCGGGGTCGACCGCACCGATGAAGTCGGCGAGCACGGTCTCGCCGTCGTCGCCGTCGTCGCCGTTCATGGCGGCGTCCAGGGAGGACGCGGTGTAACCGTTGGAGGCCACCTGGGCCTCGACGACCTCGGCCTCGGAGATGTCCATCAGCGCCGCGAGCTCGCCCACCTTCGGGGCACGGCCCAGCCGGGAGGACAGCTCGTCCCGCGCGCGGGCGAGTTCCACCCGGCGCTCCTGGAGGCGGCGCGGCACGTGCACGGCCCAGGTCGTGTCGCGGAAGAAGCGCTTGATCTCACCGACGATGTACGGCACCGCGAAGGTGGTGAACTCCACCTCGCGCGAGATGTCGAACCGGTCGATGGCCTTGATCAGCCCGATCGTCCCGACCTGGACGATGTCCTCCATCTCGTCGCTGCGCTCGCGGAAGCGCTTGGCCGCGAACCTCACGAGCGACATGTTCATCTCGATGAGGGTGTTGCGGGCGTACTGGTACTCGTGGGTGCCCTCCTCGAGCACCGTCAGGCGCTCGAGGAAGAGCTTCGACAGGCGGCGCGCGCTCGTGGGAGCCACGCTGCTCGGGTCGGTGATCTGCGGCAGTACGTCGACCTCGGGGCTCTCGACCCCGGTGCTCGTCCCGCTCACCTCGGCGATCACGGCTCCTCCTCGCACCTCTGCACCTCTGCGTCGTGTTCGTACGTTGCCCCTCGGGTACCCCCTCCGCGCGGAAGCATTCCCCCCGATCCCGGAAGGACGTGAATCCCGCCGGCGGCAGCGTAGGACCGGCCGGCCCGGGCAGACCAGAGAGGGACCGATGATGCCTACGGGGTGATCGTGCGTGTACATCATTGACCTAGACGCGGAGGGCGGGGGGCTCCTGCGGCCCACCACCGCGGAGCGGACGCTGCCCACCACCATCGGCGAGGCTCGTGACTTCGCCCGGACCAGACTCAAGGACGTCGATCCGGAGCGTGTCGAGGACTGCCTGCTGGTCGTCTCCGAACTGGTCACCAATGCCTTCCGGTACGGCGGCGGGCTGGCGGGCCTCGACGTGGAGGCGGCGCAGGACGCGATCCGCGTGTCCGTCCAGGACCACAACGACGAGCTGCCGGCCGCGCCGCCGCCGTCCGACCACTTCCTGCCCGGCGGCTACGGGCTGCGCCTGGTGCGGCGGCTGGCCCGGGACGTCCGGGTGACGCTGCTGCGCGCGGGCGGCAAGGTCATCCACGTGCACCTGCCGCGCTGACGCGCCGCTCCCCCGGCCCCCGCCACGACGTCGTACGTGTGGGCGAACGGATTGCGGTAACACGCACCTTTGGTGCAAGGAGACCCGCACCACGGTCAGTTCGAGCGTCGGGGCCGGACGACGGCCCCCGGGAGGCAGACACCATGACCACGGGCATCATCATCGGGGCGGTCGTCGTCGTTGTCCTGATCGCCCTCGCCGCGGTCGCCACGCAGCGGCGCGGCGGCGGCACGGGACGGTTCAGGCGACGCTTCGGGCCGGAGTACGAACGCACGGTCGCCCGGCACGACGGCGACACGGAGGCGGCGCACCGGGAACTGCAGGAGCGCGTAGACCGGCACGGCGGCCTGGACCCGGAGCCGCTGAGTGCACGTCAGACCGAGGAGTACCGCGTCGAGTGGGCCGCCCTTCAGGAGCGGTTCGTCGACTCCCCCGCCCAGGCGGTCCAGGACGCGTCGCTGCTGCTGGACCGGCTGGCGCACGACCGCGGGTTCCCGGAGCACGGCTCGGGCGAGCAGATCGACGCCCTGTCGGTCCACCGCCCGCGGCACCTCCAGGCCTACCGCGACCTGCGCGGGGTCGCGGAGACCCGCAACGACGGTGACCGCGCCGCGGCGGACACCGAGGAACTGCGCGCGCGGCTGCTCGGCGCCCGGGCGCTGTTCGACGACCTCATCGCGGTGGACAAGGAGCCCCGCACCGCCTCGCGCGAGGACGGCGCGGGTGGACCGGGCTCCGGCCGACGCGGCTCCCACCGCTTCCACCTCCCCTCCTGGAGCAGCCGATGAACCCCACGCACGAGCACCACGACACCGACCGGGACGACGTGCCGGACCGTACCGACGCCACCGGCACGTCCGATCGGACCGACGCCACCGGCACGTCCCACCGGACCGACACCCCCGACCGGACCGACACCACCGGCACCCCCGCCACGGCGACGGACGGCGCCGGACGCGAGGAACGCAACGCATCCGCCGGACGCACCCCCGGCACGCCGAAGTCCCCCGCGCGGCGCGGCGCCCAGGAGAAGGCCGAACCGCCCGCCGCGCGCCGGCCCGCCGGATGGTCGCGGCCCGAGGACGGCGAGGAGCAGGCGGGCGCCGCGAAGACCGCCGGCGGCACGTCATCGGCGGCGGAGGGGCCCGGCGCCCCTGACCGGCCCGCGGCCGCCCCGCGTCCGGCGCGGGACGAGCGGGTGCCCGCCCCCGGCACGCCGGCACGGCCGGACGGCACGGGGGACAAGCTGCGGCAGCGGCTCCAGCACGCGGTCGGCGGCTTCGTCGACGAGCCGCGCCACGCCGTGGAGGAGGCCGACGAGGTCCTCGGTGAGGCCACCGAGCGGCTGATCGGCGAACTGCGCGGCCGGCGCGAGGAACTGCGCACGGGCTGGCGGGCCGGCGGGCACGACGGCGGCGACACCGAGAAGCTGCGCGTGGCCCTGCAGGGCTACCGCGACCTCGTCGACCGCGTCCTGCACGTCTGAGGACCGTGACGTGCGCACGAAACGCACGTGACCTGAACGACAGGAACGCGGTGGCCGGGAGACCCGAGGTCTCCCGGCCACCGCGTTCTGCGCGCACCGGTCAGTCGCCCGCGTGACGGTACCGGGCCCAGAGCGGCAGCCCGTACCAGCAGACCAGGTACCAGACCAGGACGCCGGCGACGAGCCACGGGACGAAGTCGTCGTGGGTGGCGGCGCGCAGCACCAGCAGCAGCGCCGAGGTCATCGTGGCCAGCAGCAGCACGAGCCCGACGAAGGTGAGCCGCGAGGCCCAGCGCACCGCCTGCGGCTTGATGCGGCTCCCGGAGACGATCCGGTGGAAGGAGACCGGGCCGATCAGCGCCCCGGTCGCGCAGGCGCCGAGCACCACGGTGACGATGTAGATCGTGTGGTCGGTCGTCCCGAGCCGCTGGTAGTGCGGGGTGAACACGACGGTCAGCAGGAAACCGAAGAGGATCTGCACGCCCGTCTGGGCGACCCGCACCTCCTGGATGAGCTCTCCCCACTTCCGGTCGGCGCGCTCCTCCTCGGTCTCGTCACGCCCGGTCGCCGGGCCGGTCCGGCCGTCCTCGTCGTCACTGGGCACGGCACCCTCCCACTGGTCGATCGTGCGTCTCATGGCTGACTTACCACCGGCCGCCCCCGTGGCGCGCGTCGAGCCCCGGGCACGCCGAGGGACGGCGACCGGTCCGGCCGCCGTCCCGAACGCGGTCCGGCCGCCCCCGCGGGGGCGGCCGGACCGCCGGCCCGCCGGGCGCGGGGCCCCCGGCGCCCCCCCCCCCCCCCCGGCGCGGCGCCGCCCCCGCCGGGCGCCCCCCCCCCGCGGCGCTCACCGCCGCGACCTGCTCCGCGACAGCAGGCTCACTCCGACGGCCGCGAGGCCGATCTGTATCAGCCACTCGATCCAGTCGACGCCGTCGGTGTCGGCGACGCCGACCCCCTGGGCGATCGCGCTGCCGATGAAGGCCGCGACGATGCCGACGACGATCGTCCACAGCACTCCGATCGGCTGCCGCCCCGGCGCCACCAGACGCCCCAGCACACCGATGATCAGACCGATCACGATGGCACTGATGATGCTCGAGATCTCCATCTCCACCTCAACCCCAGCTTCGTCCGGCGCCTGGCCGGAAGTGTGTTCGCACCACGCGGATACCCCCGGTCGGACACTCCACGCAGCCCACCCGGCGCCCGGTCGCCGGGTGTGTTCCGGCCGCGACGGGGCACCCGGTGCACCGAAGGCAGTCGGGGCAGGGAGGCCGGAGTGGACACGACGGTGGGTGCGGGCGCGGTACGGCCCGGGACGCAGGGGAGGAAGGCGATCCGCGCCGGGGCGCGGGCGGGCCTGACAGCGCGGGGGGTCATCTACGCACTGCTCGGGGTGCTGGCGCTGCGGGTCGCCTTCGACGGGTCGCGTGAACAGGCCGACCGGGGCGGCGCGGTGGCCCAGCTCGCGGACCAACCCTTCGGCGGGTTCCTGGTCTGGGCCCTGGCGGTGGGGTTCGCCGGGATGACGCTGTGGCGGTTGTCGGAAGCCGTGTTCGGTGCGGCGGGACCGGACGGGGACAAGGCCGGCAAGCGGCTGATGTCCGGGGCCCGCGCGGTGTTCTACGGTTTCGTGACGTACTCCGTGGTGACCTTCGCGGTGAACGGCTCCTCCGCCGGCGGTTCGAGTGACGAGACCTCGAAGGACGTCACCGCGCACGCCCTGGGCTGGCCCATGGGCCGCTGGCTGGTGGGCGCGGCGGGCCTGGCCCTCGCGGGGGCCGGGGCGTGGATCGCGGTGCGGGCGATCATGCGGCGCTTCCGCAAGCACCTGCGGACCGGCGCGATGTCACCGCGGGTCCGCAAGGTGGTCGACTTCCTCGGGGTCGCCGGCGGGACCAGCCGGGGCGTGGTGTTCGCCGCCGCGGGCTGCTTCGTCGTCGTCGCGGCGGTGCGCTTCGACCCGGACCGGGCGAAGGGCCTGGACGACACGCTGCGCACGTTCCGGGACACCCCGGCCGGGCCGTGGCTGCTGGCGGTGATCGCGGTGGGCCTGGCGCTGTTCGGGGTGTTCTCCTGGGCGATGGCCCGCTGGCGGCAGGTCTGAACCGCGCCGGCCGGGTCAACGGCCCGGGAGCTTCACCACCGTCACGAAGAAGTCGTCGATCTGGCGGACCACGTCGATGAACCGGTCGAAGTCCACCGGCTTGGTCACGTACGCGTTGGCGTGCAGTTTGTAGCTGCGCAGGATGTCCTCCTCGGCCTCGGAGGTGGTGAGGACGACGACCGGGATGGTGCACAGGTCGGCGTCGGCCTTGATCTCGGCGAGCACCTGGCGGCCGTCGAAGCGGGGCAGGTTGAGGTCGAGGAGGATCAGCCCGGGGCGCGGCGCACCGGCGTGGGCGCCGCGCCGGTTGAGGAAGTCGAGGGCCTCCTCGCCGTCCCGTACGACGTGCAGGACGTTGCGGACCTTGTTCTCCTGGAACGCCTCGCGCGTCATCAGTTCGTCGCCGGGGTCGTCCTCCACGAGCAGCACGATGATCGGTTCCGGTTCCTGCACGTTCACGCGGACCCTTCCTCCGGTGCGGGTTCCCGCTCGGCGGTCGCCGGCAGGGTGAAGCGGATGCGGGTGCCCTCCGGCCGCCCGGGGTCGAGCCAGATCCGTCCGCCGTGGTACTCCACGATCTTCTTGCACAGCGCGAGCCCGATGCCCGTACCGCCGTAGCTGTCGCGGCTGTGCAGACGCTGGAAGATGACGAATATCTTGTCGGCGAACTCCGGCGCCACACCGATGCCGTTGTCGGTGACGGAGAAGCGGAGCATGCCGTCCCCGTTCGAGGGCACCGCACCGTCCGGCGTCCCCGGGTCGTCCAGGGTGATGGTCACCCGCGGCGGCCGGTCCTCCGCGCGGAACTTGACGGCGTTGCCCACCAGGTTCTGCCAGAGCATGGTCAGCAGGGTCGGGTCGCCCACGGTGGCGGGCAGCGCGGGCGGCCGCTCGACGACGGCGTCCGACTCCTCGATCGCGACGGACAGGTTGCCCAGCGCGCGGTCCAGCGGCTCGTCCAGGGCGACCGGCACACTGGCGTCGCCCAGCCGCCCGACCCGGGAGAACGTCAGCAGGTCGTTGATGAGCACCTGCATGCGCTTGGCGCCGTCGACGGCGAAGGCGATGTACTGCGTGCCGCGTTCGTCGAAGCTGTCGCCGTAGCGCTTCTCCAGCAACTGGCAGAAGGACGCCACCTTGCGCAGCGGTTCCTGCAGGTCGTGGGAGGCGACGTAGGCGAACTGCTCCAGCTCCGCGTTGGAGCGGCGCAGTTCGCCGGCCTGCAGCTCGCGCAGTTCGCCCTCGTGGCGCAGCTGTTCCGCCTTGCGCCGCGACTCCCCGAGCTCCGTGACGATGCGCAGCCGCATCCCCTCCACGGCGGTCCCGACGGCGTGCAGGTCGGCGGGGCCGTGGGCCGGGATGCGGCGGTCGTACTCGCCGCCCGACACCTCCTGCACGGCCTCGCGGAGCCGGTTCAGCGGCCGGACGACCACCAGCCGCACCACGGCCGCGAGCGCGACGGCGGTGAGGAAGAACGCCAGGACCATGAGCCCGAAGACCCGGTCCCGCAGGGTGCGGGCGTCCGCCAGCTGCCGCGTCCCGGCGGCGCGTTCGGCGTCCAGCCGGCGGACCTGCGCCGCGGACAGGACGCGCACCCGGTCGAAGGCCTCCTTGCCCCGGCGGGTGGTGGCCGCGTCGGGGGTGCCGCCGCCGAGGGCCTTGGTGCGGTCGACGACCTGCTGTGCGTACCGCCGGCGCCAGTCGGCGGCGGCCTGCCGCAGCGCGTCGAGGTCGCGGACCAGTTCGGGCAGGCCGTCCACCAGGCCGCGCGTGCGCCGGGCGGCGTCCTCCTCGACGGCGCGGCCGCGGGTGTAGGGCTCCAGGAAGTCCGGGTCGCCGGTGATGGCGTAGCCGCGGACCCCGGTCTCCTGGTCCACCAGGGCGGTCTGCAGGCGGTAGGCCTCGACCCGCGCGGGCGAGACCCGGTCGATGAGGTGGTCCGAGACCTCCGCCGTGCGGCGCAGCTGGGTGAAGCCGACGCCCGCGGCCACGGTCATGAACACTCCCAGGGCGGCGAGGACCAGCACGATCCAGCCCTGGACGGTCAGCCGCGCGCGGGCGGCCGTCACGACGAGGCGTTCCAGGTGAGGTGGACCACGGCCAGGTCGTCGTCCAGGCCGCCGTGGTCGGCGGCCAGGGCCTCGGCGCGGGCGATGATGGTGTCGACGAACTCCGAGGCGGGCAGCGTGGCGTGCGCTCTGGCCAGGGCGAGCAGGCCGTCCTCGCCCAGCCGTCCCTGGTCGGTGCGGCCCTCGAACAGCCCGTCCGTGAAGAGCATCAGCGACTGGCCGGGGCGCAGTTCCAGCCGGCCCTCGGGCCAGTCCCCCTGGCCGGGCACCACGCCCAGGGCGGGCCCGCGGGGCGGTTCGACGTACTCGACGGTGCCGTCCGGGGTCAGGCTGAGCAGTCCGTGGTGCCCGGCCCGCCACACACGGGCGCTGCGGCGGTCCGGGGCGAGGGTGAGGATGGTGGCGGTGGCGAAGATCTCCGGGGCGGCGCGTTCGGCGACCAGCACCTGCTCCAGCAGGGCGAGCTGCCGGGAGCCCTCGACCCCGGTCAGCACCAGGGTGCGCCAGGCGATCCGCAGTCCGACGCCGAGCGCCGCCTCGTCGGGCCCGTGCCCGGACACGTCACCGATGAGGGTGTGGACGACGCCCTCGTCGGTCTCCACGACGTCGTAGAAGTCGCCGCCGAGGAGGGCGTCCGCCCGGCCGGGACGGTAACGGGGCGTGACGGTGACGTCCTTGGTGCGCAGCATGGGCAGTGGGAGCAGCCCCCGCTCCAGGCGGGCGTTCTCCTGGGCCCGCATCTGGCTGGCCCGCAGGGCGACGGCCGCGCGTTCGGCCTGCTTGCGTTCGACCGCGTAACGCAGCGCGCGGCCGAGGAGTTCGCCCTCGACGCGTCCCTTGACCAGGTAGTCCTGGGCCCCCGCGGACAGCGCGGCCAGGCCGGTGCGTTCCTCGGCGAGACCGGTGAGCACGACGACGGCGGCGCGGTCGGTGAGCGACAGGGCGCGGCCGAGGGCGTCGAGGCCCTGGCCGTCGGGCAGGTGCAGGTCGAGCAGGACGCAGTCGGCGGGGCGCGCGGCCAGTTCGATGCCGGCTTCGGCCAGTGTGCGCACCCAGCGCAGGTCGACGGGCACCCCGCTGTCGGCGACCAGTTCCTCCACGAGCAGCGCGTCCCCCGCGTCGTCCTCGACGAGGAGGACGGCGAGCCGGGTTCGCCGGCCGTCGCCCTGTCTGGGGACGACGCCCTCGGGGGGCGTCAGCGTGTTGCCTTCCACATCGTCTCCCCACCCTGCGGTGGCCCCGGGTGGGGCGATCGGATCGTACGCGACCGGCACCCGGGCCGGGTGGCCTTTGGGACAGTGCCGATCATCTTCGATCATTGCCGTTTGGCAACAGTAGTCGAACGCAACAATTGCACGAAGGGCCGCCCGCACGCCAACGTGTCCGGGCGCCGTCAGCCCGCCCACGGGCACGCCCCGGACGGCTACGCGGTGTGACTGTGCTCCCCGGCAGCCGGCACGGCACCGAGCCCCGTCGACTCGGCGGCCGAACGGAACGCGGTCAGCCCCTCCAGCAGCGCGCGCCGGGCCCGTTCGGGCATCGCCGCCACGACCGTCGCCAGTTCCCGCTCGCGGCGTTCCCGCAGCTGGGCGAGGAAGGCGACGCCGCGCGGGGTGAGCCACAGGCACACCTCACGGCGCGAGGTGGGGCTGGTGTCCCGGGTGAGGTAGCCCACCGCCTGCAGGCGGTCGCAGAGCCGGCTCACCGCGGGCGGCCCGGCGCCCAGGACGTCGCACAACGTCCGCAGGTTGATCCCCTCGTTGCCCTCCAGCGCGAACAGCAGGCGCAGCTGCGAGGGCGGCACGGGAGGGTCCCCCGCGTCCCTGCCGCGGCCCCACAGCACCTCGAGTGCCTCGACCACGGACGACGCCGCGGCCAGGGCGGCGTCCCGCTGCGATCCGGCGGTGGCGGGCAAGAGACCCTCCTCACGGCGTGCCGCCCGCGGGATACCGCCGGCGAGCGGGTAGACGAAGACAGGACAGGGCGCGCCAAACCGCGCGCCACCACGCTAACCGACCCGCCCACCGACCCAGAAGGACCGTCACACCCCGGTGAACCGACACACCCCGCTCGCCGCCGAACGCGCCCTGCGCGCGGCGCCCCCGCACGCCCTGCCCGCCGCCCTCGCGGACGTCCTGCGCACCCACTGCGCGGCCCGCTCCGTGGAGGTCCTGCTCGCCGACTACGGCCTGGCGGCGCTCCAGCCGGTCTCCGCCCCCGAGCCCGCGGAGGCCGCCGTATCCCTCGCGGCGACGCCCGAGGGCCGGGCCTTCGGCGCCCAGGAGCCGTTCGCCGAGCCGGCGGGCGACGGCGGCGTACGCCTCCACCTGCCGGTGAGCGTGCGCGGCGACCGGATCGGCGTGCTCAGCGTCACCCTCCCCGGTGAGCCCGCGCCCGAGGAGGTGCGCGACCTCGCCGAGGTCGCGGAGATCCTCGGCCACCACCTCCTCGTCGCCGACCGGGACACCGACCGCTACCTGCACGCCCGACGCCGGGAGCGGCTCACCCTCGCCGCCGAGGTGCAGTGGGAACTGCTGCCCGGACGGGCCTGCGCCCGGCCCGAGTACGCCCTCGGCGCCCAGTTGGAGCCCGCCTACGACATCCACGGCGACAACTTCGACTGGTCGGCCTCCGCGACGGACCTCACGCTGTCCGTCACCAACGGCATGGGGCAGGGCATCGAGGCCGCCCTGCTGACCAGCCTCACCGTGAACGCCCTGCGCAACGCCCGGCGCGCCGGCGTCCCCCTCGCCGACCAGGCCATGCTCGCCGACCAGGCCGTCTACGCCCGCCACCGGGGCGACCAGTACGTCTCGGTGCTGCTGATGCGCTTCGACCTGGTGACCGGCGCGGCCGAGGTGGTCGAGGCCGGATCGCCGCGCGTCTACCGGCTGCGCGGCTCGGCGGTGGAGCGGATCGGCTTCGAGGCGCAGTCGCCACTGGGCATGTTCGAGGACACCCCCTACGTCCCGCAGCCCTTCGAGGTCCGCTCCGGGGACCGGCTCCTGGTGGTCAGCGACGGCGTGTACGCGACCGCCTCGCCCGGCGGCGAGACGTACGGCGAACGCGCGCTGTCCCGTGCGGCGCTGGCCACCCGGCTGCTCCCGGCCGCGGACGTCCCGCGCGCGATCCTGGGTGAACTGCCGGGCCACCGCGTCCTGCCGGAGGCGGAGGACGACGCCCTGGTGGTGTGCCTGGACTGGCGGTGAACCGCAGGGTGGAGCTTGCCTGGTGAGGGGCGATGGGGAAGACTCTTGCCGAAGGGCAACTGTTTGCCCAGCCAACCTTCGTCCAGGTACGAGAGGGTGACCGGAGCGAGCCCGACGGTCCCACACGGCCCCGGCCTTGCTCCTACCGCATTGTGACGTCTCTCCCGCCTCCGCGCTCCACAGTGGTTCGAGAGCAGGGGTCAGGCACCTCCGCTCGGGTCGGACTGCGGGTGCTGCGCGCGCTGATCGATTCCCTGACCGAGACCGCCGTCGTGGTGTGCGACCGTGCCGGGGTGATACGTGCCGTGAACGCCGTCGTCACCTCCTGGGCCCCGCAGGTCGTGGCCGGCCGTCCGCTCGCCGGCACCGCCCCGGCGTGGCTGACGGCCGCGGACGCCTCCGGTGCCCCCACCGCCCACGGCGGCGTGGGGCGCCGGCAGGTGACCGCGCGCCGCGCCGACCTCCCGGGCGGGCACCACGCCTGGTACCTCACCGACGTCACGGACGCCCGCAGCACCGACCGGGAACTGCGACTCGCCCACGAGCACACGGAGTTCCTCGCCGAGGCGTCCGCCCGGCTGCTCTCCTCCCTCAACCTGCGCAAGTGCCTGGCCGCGACGGCCGAACTCGCCGCCACCCGGCTCGCCGACGCCGCGGTGGTCATCACCCCGCCCGACCGGCGGGGGCTCCGGCTGACCCGGGCGGTCGCGGACCGCCCGGGCGTGGAGGAGTGGTGCCTGTCCGCCGACCCCGCCGAAGTGCCGGGGCTGGCCGAGGCCTTGGCCGGCTTCCCCCCGGTCCCGTCCCGCTGGATCGATCCCGCGCGGGCCCCGGACTGGCTGCTCCCCGAGGACTTCGGCACGCCGGAGTCGCTGCTGGTGACCCCGCTCCCGGGCAACGGGGTCCCCGCGGGCGCCGTCGTCCTGATGCGCCGCTCCGGCGGGCCGTTCACCGTCGAGGAGGAGACCTTCGCCCGGGTCTTCGCCGCCCGGGCCGGAGCCGCGATCTCGGCGTCCGTCCTCTACACCGAACAGGCGCGCAGTGCCGCCGTGCTCCAGGAGGACCTGCTGCCGCCGCTCCTCAAGCCCATCAAGGGCACCGAGGTCGCGGGCTCCTACCGGCCGTCCCGCGAGACGCTCCGCGTCGGCGGGGACTTCTACGACGCCTACCCCGCCGAGGACTCCGACGGCGAGAGCACCGTGGTGCTCGGGGACGTGTGCGGCAAGGGGCTGGAGGCGGCCGTCCTCACCGGCAGGATCCGCAACACCCTCAGCGCCCTGCGGATGGTCGAGACCGACCACGTACGGCTGCTGACGCTGCTCAACCACGCGCTCCTCAACACCGCCCACGCGCGCTTCGCCACCATGGTGCTGGCGGGCGTCACCCCGCTCGGCCACGGCCAGGTGCGGCTGCGGCTGACCGCGGGCGGGCATCCGGCCCCGCTCATCCTGCGCGCCTCCGGCGAGGTGGAGGAGGCCGACACCACCGGCACCCTCATCGGCGCGGTACCGGACGTACGGGCCACCACCTTCACCACCGTGCTGCAGCCCGGCGAGAGCTGCCTGCTCTACTCGGACGGCGTCACCGAGGCCCGCGGCGGAGTGACGGGTCGTGAGTTCTTCGGCTCGGAGCGGCTGAAGACGACCGTGGCCGGCTGCGTCGGCATGCCGGTGGAGGCCCTCGTCGAACACGTGGAGATGCGCACCACCGAGTGGCTCGCCGACCGCCCCCACGACGACATCGCGCTGGTCGGCATGGCCGCCCCGCGCGGCACCCACCTGAGCGCGGTGAACGGCCACGGACCGGGCAGGTTCACGGGATGAGCACCGTGAACACCCGCCGGGCCGCCGCCGGTCCGGCCGAGGACCGGGCCGACGCCCTGTTCGCCGCCATCGCGGACGGCGACGAGTACGCGGCGGTGGCCGTCGTCAAGGCGGCCGTCGACGACGGACTCCGGCCTGAGCGCATACTGCAGGAGGTCGTCGCCCCGGCACAGCGGCGGATCGGCAGGGAGTGGGCGGCCGGCCGGATCACCGTCGGCCAGGAGCACGCCGCGACCGCGATCAGCGAGCGCGCCGTCGCCGCCCTCACCGGCGCGCCGCCGGACCGGCGTGCCTCGCCGCCGCCGGGCCGCGTGGTGGTCGCCTGCGTGGACGGCGAGTGGCACACCATGCCGGCGCGGCTCGTCGCCGAGACGCTGCGGCTGCGCGGCTGGCAGGTCGACTTCCTGGGCGCCCACGTCCCGGCCCGGCACCTGGTGGCGCACCTGCACGAGACCGGCCCCGACGCCGTGGCGCTGAGTTCGTCGCTCAGCGTACGGCTGCCCAAGGCGCACGCCACGATCACCGCCTGCCAGGCGGCGGGCGTGGCGGTGCTGGCGGGCGGCCGGGGCTTCGGCCACGACGGCCGGTACGCGTTCCGGCTCGGCGCGGACGCCTGGGCGGCGTCGGCCCCGGACGCGGCCGACCGGCTGGCGTCGGCCTGGCCGCCGCAGGTGCGGCAGCCGCACGAGACCCTCGCCCACCTCGCCGACGACGAGTACACCCTGGTGGTACGGGCCAGGTCCCGGCTCGTCGCCGGGACCATGGAGGCGCTGCCCGGCGTCCTCCCGGCGAGCCGCTCGTACACCGGGCACCAACTCGACCGCACCGCCGAGGACCTGGGCCACATCGCCGACCATCTGGCGGCCGCGCTGTACGTCGACGACGCGGAGCTGTTCCGGGACTTCCTCGTCTGGACCGCGCGGATCCTCGCGGCCCGCGGGGTTCCGGCGACCGCGCTGACCGTGAGCCTGGAGCTGATGGCCACGAGCCTGCGCGACTTCCCCCGGGCGCTCGCGCTCATCGCGTCGGGCGTCGCCGCGATCCGAGGGACGGAGGAGGTGACCGGCCCGGAGCGGCCGGCGAACACCGCATGACGCACTCGCACCTGCCACCCCTGCACCTGACGACCGAGCTCCCCGGCCCCGGCACCGGTCCGGGCACCGTGGTCCTCCGCGTCACCGGGGACCTCGACCACGAGACCGCGCCGGACCTGCTGGACGCCGTGTCGGGCGAACTCTCCCCCGGCGACCCGCCCGCGGAGCTGGTCCTCGATCTGTCCGGGGTCGCCGTGTGCGACTCCTCGGGCCTGTCCGCGCTGATCGTCGCCCTGCGCAGGACGTCGGCCGCGGGCACGGCCCTGCGGCTGACCTCCCTGCCGCCGCAGTTGCTGCGGGTCGTCAAGGTCACGGGCCTCGCGGCGCACTTCGCGGCCGCCCTCGACGCCGACCCCCACTCCCGCCGCCCCGCGGAGTCCTGAGCCCCGCGTCCGACGACCCTCATGGGATCACGCCGCACCGTCCGTGCATCGCCGACGGCGGCACACGCGCCCCGGCGGCACAGCCGCACGGGACCGGCGCACGGTCGTCGGGCGCCGCCTCCCGGCCCGCGCGGCCCCGGCTGAGGACCCCGACCGGTCATACTGGTGTCATGACCAGCGCGGCGAGGCAGAGAGCGAGATCCGGCGCATGACGCAGTCCCCCGCCCGGCAGACCGCGCCGGCGGCCGAGGAGCCGCGCCTGACGGTGGACGAGCTGGCGGCACGGTCCGGTACGACGGTCCGCACGATCCGCTTCTACAGCGCCAAGGGCCTGCTGCCGCCGCCCGAACTGGGCACCCGCCGCGTGGGTCTGTACGGTCCCGACCACCTCGCCCGGCTCGCGCTGATCGAGGAGCTGCAGCGGCAGGGCCTGACGCTCGCCGCGATCGGCCGCTACCTGGACCAACTGCCCGCCGACATCACCCCCGAGGACCTCGCGCTGCACCGGGCGCTGGTGGCGACGTGGATGCCGGACGCCGCGGAGGAACTGGCCCGTGACGGGCTGGAGCAGCGGGCGGGCCGGCCGCTGAGCGGAGGCGACCTGGACCGGCTCGCGGCCATGGGCGTGCTGCACCCCACCGCGGACCCCGGGGTACTGCTGGTGAATCCGGCGCTGCTGCACCTGGGCGTGCGCCTGCTGGACGTGCCGATCCCGCTGGAGACGCTGCTCGCCACCCGGGAGATCGTGCTGAAGCACGCCCGCGCGGTCGCCCACGAGCTGCACCGGCTGTTCCAGCAGGAGGTCTGGCAGCCGTACGTGGCCGGGCGCCCGGCCCCGGAGGAGCGGGCCCGGATGCGCGGGCTCACCGACGACCTGCAGCCGATGGTCGTCCAGGCCCTGGTCACCGCCTTCCAGCGGTCGCTCGCCGAGGAGCTGCGGGCCACGGCCGCCGGGCTCGGCGACCGGGGACGCGGCGAGGAGTGACGGCGGCGCCGCGGCCCCCGGTGCGGGGGCCGCGGCGCCGGTCGGTCGGGTCAGCCGTCGGTGAAGGTCTCGCCCCGCTCGGCCTTGCGCACCAGCAGCTCCGGTGCCTCGAAGCGCTCCCCGTAGGCGGCCCTCAACTGCTCGGCGCGGGCGAGGAAGCCGGCCGGGCCCCCGGGGTAGCCGTTGACGTACTGCAGGACGCCACCGGTCCAGGCGGGGAAGCCGATGCCCAGGACGGAGCCGATGTTGGCGTCGGCGACGGAGGTGAGGACGCCCTCCTCCAGGCAGCGCACGGAGTCCAGGGCCTCGACGAAGAGCATGCGCTCCTTGAGGTCCTCGAAGGGTACGGCCGCCGCCTCCGGCTCGGTGAAGTGCTCGCGCAGTCCGGGCCACAGGCCGGCCCGCTTGCCGTCCGCGTAGTCGTAGAAGCCGGCGCCGCCGCTGCGTCCGGTGCGTCCGAACTCCTCGACCATGCGGTCGACGACGGCGTCGGCGGGGTGCGACCGCCAGCTGCCGCCGGCCTCCTCCACCGCCCGCCGCGACTCCTCGCGGATCTTCCGGGGCAGGGTGAGCGTCAGCTCGTCCATCAGGGAGAGCACCTTGGCCGGGTAGCCGGCCTGGGCGGCGGCCTGCTCCACGGTGGCGGGGTCGACCCCCTCGCCGACCATCGCGACGCCCTCGTTGATGAAGTGCCCGATGACGCGCGAGGTGAAGAAGCCGCGCGAGTCGTTGACGACGATCGGGGTCTTGCGGATCTGCCGGACCAGGTCGAAGGCGCGGGCGATCGCCTCGTCGCCGGTGCGGGCGCCCTTGATGATCTCGACCAGCGGCATCTTGTCGACCGGTGAGAAGAAGTGCAGGCCGATGAAGTCCTCGCGGCGCTGCACGCCCTCCGCGAGGAGCGTGATGGGCAGGGTGGAGGTGTTGGAGCACAGCAGGGCGTCGGGGGCGACGACGCCCTCGATCTCCTGGAAGACCTTGTGCTTCAGGGCGGGGTCCTCGAAGACCGCCTCGATGACGGCGTCGCAGCCCGCCAGGTCCTGCGGGTCGGCGGTGGGGTGGATCCGGGCGAGCAGTTCGTCCCGCTTCTCCGGGGTGGTGCGGCCCCGGGCCAGGGCCTTGTCGAGGAGGCCCGCGGAGTACGCCTTGCCGTGCTCCGCCGCCTCGGCGCTGACGTCCTTCAGGACGACCTCGATGCCGGCCCTGGCGCAGGAGTAGGCGATGCCGGCGCCCATCATGCCGGCGCCGAGCACGGCCACCTTGGTGACGGTGCGGGCCGGGACGTCCTTGGGGCGGCTGGCGCCGGAGTTGACGGCCTGCATGTCGAAGAAGAAGGCCTGGATCATGTTCTTCGCGATCGGGCCGGTCACCAGCTCGGTGAAGTAGCGGGCCTCGATGGCGAAGGCGGTGTCGACGTCGACCTGGGCGCTCTCCACGGCGGTGGCCAGGATGTTGCGCTGCGCCGGGTAGGGGGCGCCGGCGAGCTGCTTGCGCAGGTTGGCCGGGAAGGCGGGCAGGTTGGCGGCGAACTTGGGGGTGCTGGGGGTGCCGCCGGGGATGCGGTGGCCCTTGACGTCCCAGGGCTGCGCGGACTCGGGGTGGGCGTCGATGAAGGCGTGCGCCTTGGCGAGCATGTCGTCGCGGTCGGTCGCGACCTCGTGGACCAGGCCGTTCTCCAGCGCGCGCCGCGGGTCGTACTGGTTGCCCTGCAGCAGCACCTTCAGCAGCGCGTCGGTGATGCCGAGCAGCCGCACCGTGCGGACGACCCCGCCGCCGCCGGGGAGCAGGCCGAGCGTCGCCTCGGGGAGCCCGATCTTCGAGCCGGGGGCGTCGAGCGCGACCCGGTGGTGGCAGGCGAGCGCGATCTCGTAACCGCCGCCGAGGGCGGCGCCGTTGATCGCGGCGACGACGGGCTTGCCGAGGGTCTCGATGCGGCGCAGGTCGCGCTTCATGCCCATGCCGGCCTCGAAGATCTGCGGTGCGTCCTCGGGACCCGCCTTGATCATGTCCTTGAGGTCGCCGCCCGCGAAGAAGGTCCTCTTCGCGGAGGTGACGATGACGCCGCGGACGGCGTCGCGTTCCGCCTCCAGGCGGTCGGCGACGGCCCGCAGGGACGCCCGGAAGGCCTGGTTCATGGTGTTCGCGGACTGGTTCGGGTCGTCGAGGACGAGCGTGACGACCCCGGTCTCGTCCTGTTCCCAGCGGATGGTGGTGTTCGTCGGAAGTGCGCTCATGTTCGGTCGGCTCCGTAGCGGGTGAAGCGGGACGGGACGGGGGTGTCAGAGGCGTTCGACGACGGTGGCGATGCCCATGCCGCCGCCGACGCACAGCGTGGCGAGTCCGTACCGCTGGTCGCGGCGCTCCAGTTCGTCGACCAGGGTGCCCAGGATCATGGCGCCGGTGGCACCGAGGGGGTGGCCGAGCGCGATGGCGCCGCCGTTGACGTTGACCTTGTCGTGGCTCAGGCCCATCTCGCGCATGAAGCGCAGGACGACGGCGGCGAAGGCCTCGTTGATCTCGACGAGGTCGATGTCGTCGACGGTCAGCCCGGCCTTGGCGAGTGCCTTGCGGCAGGCGGGGGCGGGGCCGGTGAGCATGATGGTGGGGTCCGAGCCGGACACCGCGGCGGAGACGATGCGGGCGCGCGGGGTCAGGCCGAAGCGCTCCCCCGTCTCGCGGTTGCCGATGGCCACCAGGGCGGCGCCGTCCACGATGCCGGACGAGTTGCCCGCGTGGTGGACGTGGTCGATCCGCTCGATCCAGTGGTACTTCTGCAGCGCCACGGCGTCGAAGCCGCCCGCCTCGCCGATCGTGGCGAAGGACGGCTTGAGCCCGGCCAGGCTCTCGGCGGTGGTGCCGGGCCGGATGTGCTCGTCGCGGTCGAGGACGACCAGGCCGTTGCGGTCGAGGACGGGGACGACGGAGCGGTCGAAGCGGCCCTCCTTCCACGCCTCGACGGCGCGGGCCTGCGACTCGGCGGCGTAGGAGTCCACGTCGTGGCGGCTGAGGCCCTCGATGGTGGCGATGAGGTCGGCCCCGACGCCCTGCGGCACGAAGCCGGTGGTGTAGCTGGTCATCGGGTCCATGGCCCAGGCGCCGCCGTCGGAGCCCATCGCGACGCGGGACATCGACTCGACACCGCCCGCGAGGACGAGGTCCTCCCAGCCGGAACGGACCTTGGCGGCGGCCATGTTGACGGCCTCCAGACCGGAGGCGCAGAAGCGGTTCTCCTGGACGCCGGCCACGGTCTCGGGCAGCCCGGCGGCGATGGCGGCGGTCTTGGCGATGTCGGAGCCCTGGTCGCCGATCGGGGTGACGACGCCGAGCACGATGTCGTCGATCGCGGCAGGGTCCAGGCCGGGCAGGCGGCGGCGCAGTTCGTCGATGAGCCCGGTGACCAGGTCGATGGGCTTGGTGCCGTGCAGGGAGCCGTTGGCCTTGCCGCGCCCGCGCGGGGTGCGGATGGCCTCGTAGACGTAGGCGTCGGTGCTCAACGTCGGGTGCCTTTCGGTGAGGGTGCCGGTGTGGGCAGGGTCCGGGTGGGTGTGCGGGTGGGGCGGGACGGGGCCGCGGTGGTCAGCCGAGCAGCGAACGGCCGATGATCTCCTTCATGATCTCCGTGGTGCCGCCGTAGATGGTCTGGACGCGCCCGTCGGTGAAGGCCCTGGCGATCGGGAACTCGCGCATGTAGCCGTAGCCGCCGTGCAGTTGCAGGCAGCGGTCGGTGACCCGCTTCTGCAGTTCCGTCGCCCACCATTTGGCCATCGACGCGTGCACCGCGTCGAGGCGGCCCGCCGTGTGCTCGCCCACGCAGCGGTCGACGAAGGTGCGGGTGACGGCGCATTCGGTGGCCATCTCGGCGATCTCGAACCGTACGTGCTGCAGCCGGGCGAGCGGCCGGCCGAAGGCCTCGCGCTGCTTGACGTAGGTGGTGGTGAGCTCCAGCAGGTGCTCGGCGGCGGCCGCCGCGGCGACGGCGATGGTGAGCCGCTCCTGGGCGAGGTTGGCCATGAGGTGGAGGAAGGCCTGGTTCTCGGTGCCCAGCAGGTTCTCCTTGGGCACCCGCACCTGGTGGAAGAAGAGTTCGGCGGTGTCCTGGGCCTTCTGGCCGATCTTGTCGAGGTTGCGGCCGCGCTCGAAGCCGGGCATGCCGCGTTCCACCACGAGCAGGCTCAGCCCGCGCGCACCGCCCTCGGGGGTGGTGCGGGCGACGACCACCACGAGGTCGGCGAGGATCCCGTTGGAGATGAAGGTCTTGGAGCCGTCGAGGATCCAGGCGTCGCCCGCGTCCGTTGCGGTGGTGCGGATGCCCTGCAGGTCGGAGCCGGCGCCGGGTTCGGTCATGGCGATGGCCGTGATGGTCTCGCCGCTGCAGAACCCGGGCAGCCAGCGCCGCTTCTGCTCCTCGGTGGCCAGTCCCGTCAGGTAGGGGCCGACGATGTCGTTGTGCAGGCCCAGGGCGAGCCCGTGCGCCCCGGCGCGGGCGAACTCCTCGGCCAGCACGACCGCGTGGCGGAAGTCGTCGTTGCCCCCGCCGCCGTACTCCTCGGGCACCGCGGGGCCGAGCAGGCCCTGGCGGCCGGCGGCGAGCCAGGCCTCCCGGTCGACGATGCCGGCCTTCTCCCAGCGCTCGTGGTGCGGCAGCACCTCCTTGGCCAGGAAGGCCCTGACGGTCTCCCGGAACGCCTCGTGCTCGGCCGTGAAGAGCTCGCGCTGCATGCTGGTGCCTGCCTTCCGCCGGTGGCCCGGCTACGGGAGCCGGTCCGCGGCCCGCTCGACGAGGGAGGTGACGGGCGTCGCGGCGGCGGGCGCGACCGCCCGCGGCACCGGGAGGTCCCAGTCGCGGGCGACCTCCGCGGTGTGCGCGCCGGGCAGGGCGGGCGGCCGCCGCAGCGCGCCGGGGGTGACGGAGAAGCGCGGGGCGGGGGCGGGCTGGGTGACGCCGCCGGGGCCGGCGAAGGTGCCGCGGGCCGCCAGGTGGGGATGGGCCGCGGCCTCGGCCAGCGACAGCACCGGCGCCGTGCAGGCGTCGCTGCCCTCGAAGACCTCCGTCCACTCCTGGCGGGTACGGGTCGTGAAGCGGGCCGCGATCACCGCGCGCAGTTCGTCCCAGCGTCCGAGGTCGCCCCGGTCCGGCGCGTCCTCGGGGAGGCCGAGCAGCCGGGCGAACTCGGCGTAGAAGGCGGGCTCCAGGGCGCCGACGGCCATCCATCCGCCGTCGGCCGTCTCGTAGACGGCGTAGTAGGGGCAGCCGCCGTCCAGCAGGTTGGCGCCCCGCCGGTCCTGCCAGCCCCCGGCGGCGGCCATGCCGCGGATCATCGCGCCGAGGTGGGCGACACCGTCGACGATGGCCGCGTCGACGACCTGGCCTGTGCCGGTGGTCCGGGCGTGGTGCAGGGCGGCGAGCACCCCGGTGACCAGGTAGAGGGAGCCCCCGGCGTAGTCGCCGAGCAGGTTGGCCGGGATCGCGGGCGGCCCGTCGCCGGGGCCGATCATCCCGAGGGCCCCGGCGACGGCGATGTAGCCGATGTCGTGCCCGGCGCGCGGGGCGAGCGGCCCGTCCTGGCCCCAGCCGGTCATGCGGCCGTAGACGAGGCGGGGGTTGCGGGCGTGGCAGTCCGCCGGGCCGACGCCCAGGCGCTCGGCGACGCCGGGGCGGTTGCCCTCCAGCAGGACGTCGGCGCGGGCGGCCAGGTCCAGGACCAGCCGTACGCCCTCCTCGCTCTTGAGGTCGGCGACCACGGAGCGCTTGTTGCGGTTGGTGACGTCGTGCGCCGGGTCGATGCCGAGCCGGGAGCCGCCGGGCCGGTCGACGCGGACGACGTCGGCGCCGAGGTCGCCGAGGAGCATGGCGGCGAACGGGGCCGGGCCGATGCCGGCCAGTTCCACCACGCGCACACCGGTGAGCGGCCCGCCCGCGGTGGACGCCTCGGACGCCTCCCGCGGTCGCGTTCGCGCCTCGGTCATCGGGGGCCTCCGGCTTCGCGGCGAGCATGACAGTATTGCTGTAACACTGGCGATGCTATGGATGCGCGATGCCGTTGACAAGGGCCGCAGCCCCGGCGGGCCGCGGTTCGTGTGAGGATCACCACCATGGAGGAGGCACAGTGGCAGAGGTGACGGACGCAGGCCCGCCGGACGACGCCGTACGGGTGAGGGAGCTCTGGCAGGACCTGGGCCTGCCGGGGATCGTGGACGTGCACACGCACTTCATGCCGGACCGCGTGCTCGCCAAGGTCTGGGCGTACTTCGACTCCGCCGGCCCGCTCACGGGCCGGCCGTGGCCGATCGCGTACCGCACCGGCGAGGAGGAGCGGGTGGCCACGCTGCGGGCGTACGGGGTGCGCGCCTTCACCTCGATGCTCTACCCGCACAAGCCGGCGATGGCCGCCTGGCTGAACGCCTGGGCCGCGGACTTCGCCGCCCGGACGCCCGACTGCCTGCACACGGCGACCTTCTTCCCGGAGCCGGAGGCCCCCGGCTACGTCCGGCAGGCCCTGGAGGCCGGCGCCCGGGTCTTCAAGTGCCACGTGCAGGTGGGGGCCTTCGACCCCAACGACCCGCTGCTCGACCCCGTCTGGGGGCTGCTCGCGGACGCCGGCGTCCCCGTCGTCACCCACTGCGGCTCGGGTCCCGTCCCCGGCCGGCACACGGGTCCCGGCCCGATCGCCCGGCTGCTGGCCCGGCACCCCCGGCTGCGGCTGGTCGTCGCGCACATGGGCATGCCCGAGTACGGGGCGTTCCTGGACCTCGCCGAGCGGTACGAGGGGGTGCACCTGGACACCACGATGGCGTTCACGGACTTCAGCGAGGCCGCCGCGCCCTTCCCGCCCCCGGAGCGCAAGCGGCTGGCCGACCTCGGCGAACGCGTGCTGTTCGGCAGCGACTTCCCCAACATCCCGTACGCTTACCTGCACGCGCTGCGGGCGCTGACGCGGCTGGAGCTGGGCGACGCGTGGACGCGGGGCGTCCTGCACGGCAACGCCGTACGCCTCTTCGGGATGCCGCGGTGACGCCGCCGGGGCGGCCCGCGGGGCCGGAGGCGATCACCACGCCGCGGCTGCTGCTCGAACCGCTGCGGGTGGAGCACGCGGAGGAGATGGCCGACGTGCTCTCCGACCCCGGGCTCCACGCGTTCACCGGCGGCACCCCGTACGACGCGCCGGGCCTGCGCGCCCGCTACACGCGCCTGGTCGCCGGCTCAGGGGACCCCGCGGTCTCCTGGTGGAACTGGGTCCTCCGGCTCCGCGAGGACGGCCGCCTCGCCGGCACCGTGCAGGCCACGGTGGCGTGGGACACCCCCGACGGCACGGTCGCGGAGGTCGCCTGGGTGGTCGGCACGCCGTGGCAGGGCCGCGGCATCGCCACCGAGGCGGCCGTCGCCCTGGTCGGATGGCTCACGACGCTCCCGGTCGGCCGCGTGATCGCCCACGTCCACCCGGAGCACGGGGCTTCCGGGGCGGTCGCGGCCGCCGCGGGCCTGGCGCCCACGTCCGTCGTCGTGGACGGCGAGACCCGCTGGCGGCGCGACGTCACCCCGCCGTCCGGCGCCGCACGGGGCTGACCGGCCCGGGCGCACGGAGGAGGGCGCGGGGTAGTGCACCGTGCGGCGACACCGGCGGGCAGCCACACAGGCGCCGTTGCGGGCACCGGCCGCCGGCGTGATGAAGGATGTCCCCGCCCGGAACATCCCGTTACGTCCCGCCGCACACGCCCCGGAGGTACCCCTTATGGCGCCACGTCCGCACTGGCTCTTCGGCGACCAGTTGGGGCCGCACTTCCTCGGCCGCGGCGTCCCCGTGGTGATGATCGAGGCACGCTCGGCGTTCGCCCGGCGCCGCTCGCACCGCGCCAAGGCGCACCTCGTGCTGTCGGCGATGCGGCACCGGGCGGCGGAACTCGGCGACCGGGTGCGCTACGTGCGGGCCGCGACCTACCGCGAGGGGCTGCGCGAGGCGGTCGGCGACGCGCGGGTGACGGTGTCCCGGCCGGCCTCGCGGGCCGCGCTGCGGCTGGTGGAGGGGCTGGACCAGGTCGAGGTCCTGCCGGACCGGGGATTCCTGGTGTCGCGCGAGGACTTCGCCGGCTGGCTCGAAGGGCGCCGCGGCGGACGCCTGCTGCTGGAGGACTTCTACCGCTGGGTGCGCCGGTCCCACGACCTGCTGATGGACGGCGGCGAACCGGCGGGCGGCCGCTGGAACCTGGACCACGACAACCGGGAGCCGCCGCCGCGCGACCGGGACGACCTCGGGGTGCCGCCGCCCTGGCGGCCGCACGAGGACGAGATCGACGAGGAGGTCCGGCGCGACCTGGACCGCTGGGAGCGCGAGGGGCTGGTCCGCTTCGTCGGACGCGACGGCCCGCGGCTGTTCCCCGCGACCCGGCGCGAGGCGCTGGCGGCGATGCGCGCCTTCATGGCGCACCGGTTGCCGGATTTCGGCCGGTACGAGGACGCGATGCTGGCCGGGGACCCGGTGATGAGCCACAGCCTGCTCTCCGCCCCCCTGAACCTGGGGCTGCTGCACCCCGCCGAGTGCGTCGAGCGGGCGGAGCGCGCGCTGCGCAGCGGTGCGGCGCCGCTGAACAGCGTGGAGGGCTTCGTGCGGCAGGTCGCCGGATGGCGGGAGTACGTGCAGCAGGTCTACTGGCACTTCGGCGCGGACTACCGGCAGCGCAACGCGCTGGACCACCACACGCGGCTGCCGCGGTGGTTCCTGGAACTGGACGCGGACGCGGTGCGGGCCCGCTGCCTGTCGACGGTGCTGGCCCAGGTCCGGGACACGGGCTGGACCCACCACATCCCCCGGCTGATGGTGCTGGGCAGCCACGCGCTCCAACAGGGTTGGGACCCGGCGGAGTTGACGGACTGGTTCCACCGCTGCTTCGTCGACGGCCACGACTGGGTGATGGCGCCGAACGTGGTCGGGATGTCCCAGTACGCGGACGGCGGGCTGATGACGACCAAGCCGTACACCTCGGCGGGCGCCTACATCCACCGCATGAGCGACCTGTGCGACGGCTGCGCCTACCGGCCCGCCGAACGGACGGGCGAGCGCGCCTGCCCGTACACGACCGGCTACTGGTCCTTCGTGCACCGGCACCGGGACCTGCTCGCCGCCAACCACCGTACGGCGAGGGCGGTTCGGGGTCTGGAGCGGCTGGGGAACCTGCCCGAGGTGCTGGCGCTGGAGGAGGAGCGCGGGCGCCGGACTCCGTGACGGAGTGCAACCTCGGCCGCGCAGCGGGTACCCGAACACGGGTGCCCCCTGGCGACACCTACGAAGGAGAGCCACCATGTCACTCTGCGTAGCGAACTCGATGCACTTCAGGCACGTATAGTTACCTGCGTCACACCAATAACAGGGAACGGTTCAGGGCACCACGTGAGTCTCATACGTAGGGCCGCAGTTGGGCGCTGGAGCTGGTTGCTGCCCGACGCGCAGGAGAAGTGAGGAGAAGCCATGCGACCGTTCGCGCTGATTCATGCCCGACCGGCCACACCCGAAACATTTGTAGCGCCGTACACCTACGATTCCGCCCTGCAGCTGAACGTGCTCCCCGACGGCCGCCCCGTCATCACCGACCGCGCGCTGCTGCTCGCCACGGCCGCCACCGTCTCCACCGCCGGCTCCAAGACGCACTTCGACGACTGAGCACCCCGAACCCGATGACCGTCCTGATCCTCACCTCTCCCGAGGACGTGACAGCCGACCTGGTGGTGGCCGCGCTGCACGACCGCGGGACGCCGGTGGTCCGCCTGGACCCTGCGGACCTGCCCGGCGAGGTGTCCATGTCGGCCGAGTACGTACGCGGTGACGTACGCGGGTACCTCTCGGTCCAGGAGCGCATGGTGAGCATGGACAGCGTGCGCTCCCTGTGGATACGAAGACCCGGCACACCCGGCGCGGGCGCGGTGGAGCAGTCCGAGTGGCTGACCGCCGAGGCCGGCGCGGCACTGTACGGGGCGCTGCGCTGCGTCCGGGCCCGGTGGATGAACCACCCGGCCGCCGCGACGCAGGCCCGCTACAAGCCGTGGCAGTTGTTCACCGCGCACCACTCGGGGTTCGCGGTCCCCGCCACGCTCATCACCACCTTCCCGCAGGCGGCACGGGAGTTCGCCGAGCAGCATCCGCAGTTGGTCGTCAAGTCGGTCTCCGGCACGCACCCGGGCGATCCACCGATGGCGCTGCCGACCACGCTGGTCGCCCCGGACGCAGACTTCTCCGCGGTCGCGGCCGGGCCGACGCTGCTGCAGCAGTACATACCCAAGGCCGCCGACATCCGCCTGACCTGTGTCGGGACGGAGTTGTTCGCGGCCCGCAAGAAGTCCGGTCCCGACCAGGTGGACGGCCGTTTCGGCAGCCCCGAGGACGTGGACTGGGAACCCGTGCAGCCGCCGGTGCGCATCGCGCGCTCGGTGCGGGAGTACATGACCGCGGCCGGACTCGCCTACGGCGCCTTCGACTTCGCCGAGGACACCGACGGGACCTGGTGGTTCCTGGAGTGCAACCAGGGCGGTCAGTTCGGCTTCGTCGAGCTGGCGACGGGGCAGCCCATCACCGCGGCCATCGCCGGCTGGCTGACCGGCTGATCACCCGGCCGGCTGATCACCTGGCCGGCTCACCTGCCCACGGCTGACCATCCGTCAGGACTCGCGCAGACCCCACGGGACGCCGTAGGAGGTCAGCAGGTCGAGAAACGGCCGCGGGGCGAAGGCCTCGGGGCCGAGGACACCGCTGCCCGCCCAGGTGCCCGCGGCCATCAACTCCAGCGCCACCACGGGGTTGACGGCCGTCTGCCAGACGACGGCCTGCGAGCCGTACTCGCGCATCGACCACTGGTTGTCGACGACGTGGTACAGGTACACCTCGCGCGCCCGGCCGTCCTTCGTCCCCTTCACCCACGTGCCGGCGCAGGTCTTGCCGTGCATGCGCTCGCCCAGCGTCGCCGGGTCGGGCAGGCAGGCGGCCACCACGTCCCGCGGGCTGACCAGGACGGATCCCCCGCCGCTCGGCACCCGGACGGGCTCGGTGCGGTCCAGGCCGAGCTGGTGGAGGGTCCTGAGCGTGCCGATGAACTCCTCCCCCAGGCCGTACTTGAAGGTGACGCGCCCCGCGTCGACCCAGCGCGGCATCAGCAGCACCTCCTCGTGCTCGACGTTCACGCAACCGACGGGGCCGATGCCCTCGGGGAAGTCGAAGACCTCCGGCTCGCTGAAGGGCGGGGTCGTGAACCAGCCGCGTCCGGCCTCGTACACCACCGGCGGGTTCAGGCACTCCTCGATCGTGGTCCAGATGCTGAACGACGGTGCGAAGTCGTGGCCCTCGACGGTCAGGTTCGCCCCGTCGCGCACCCCGATCTCCTCGATCGCGTCGAACAGTTCGTCGGCGGCGTAGCGGGCGAAGACGTCCGAGAGGCCCGGCTCCACGCCCATCCCGACCAGGGCCAGCCGGCCGGCCCGCTCCCACTCCGCGGCCCGCTCGAACTGGGCGTCGCCGAGCTTGACCCCGCACTCCTCGTAGGGGCGCTCCGGATGCGGGCGGGAGAGCGACATCGCCATGTCCAGGTAGTCGGCGCCGGCGGCGAGGGCCGCGCCGAACAGGGGCATCACGAAGCGCGGGTCGGTGGCGTTGAGCAGAACGTCGCAGCGCTCCTGGGCGAGCAGCGCGCCGACCGCCGCCTCGTCGGAGGCGTCGACGCGGGCGGCGGAGAACCGGCCGCCGCCGTCCGCGGACGCCACGGACGCCACGGCGGCCTCGGCGCGGACGAGGTCCCGGTCGGCGACGACCATGGCCTCGAAGAACGGGCGACAGGCGGCGATCCGGGCGATGGCGGTGCCCACCCCGCCGGCTCCCACGAGCAGTACACGCATGGCTGACAACTCTCCGTTCCGAGGCGGAGGCGCCTCTGCCCAGGGATGAAACGCCGCCCGTCGCCGTATGGTCAATGGTGTTGGCATAAGGACGCACGCCGGGAAGGGAGGGCCTCGTGCCCAAGAAGGTTGTCGAGGAGGCGGCACGCCGGCGCCGCCGCCCCACCAGGAACGGGGCGGTGCTCTCGCACCGGCTGATCGTCGACACCGCGCTGCGCATGCTGCACGAGCACGGCCCCGCCGGACTCACCGTGCGGCGGCTGGGCACCGCGCTCGGCGCCGACCCGAGCACGCTCTACCGGTACTTCCGCGGTATGAACAACCTCACCCTCGCCATCGCGGACGACCTGATGGGCCGGGCGATGGAGGGGTGGCGGCCCACCGGCGGCTGGCGCACCGACCTGCGCGACCTGGGGATGCGCATCCACACCGCGTACCTCGCCCACCCCCACGCGGCGGTGCTCACCGCCAGCCGGGTCTCCGGCCGGGCCCACGAGACGGCGGCCGACGAGGCGGTCCTCGGCGTCCTGCGCACCGCCGGGTTCCCCGACCCCGCCGCGGTGGCGATCTACCAGGCCCACATCGACCAGGCCCTGGCCTTCGCGGCGCTGGACGCGGCGACCCTGGCCCTCCCCGAGGCCGCCCGGGCCGCCGACCGGGACGTGTGGCGGGAGACGTACGCGCGCCTCCCGGCACGTACCCACCCGCACATCGCGGCCACCGCGGACCTGCTGGTCGCCCGGATGAACCGCAGCGCCTACCCCACCGCCCTCGACATGCTGCTCGACAGCGCCGCCGCCCGGCTGGCGGCGTCGCGCCGGGGCTGAGGGCTCGCCCGACCCTCCCGCCGCCCCCGCATACTGGAAGGCCGGACCCGCCCCTGACCTGCGCGGGTCCCGGAACGACAGAGCGAGTGGGGTTGGTGGAACGTGCGGATGCCAGTCGTCGAGGACGAGGAGACACGCACGGACGCGACGACCGGGCGAGCGCCGCGGCGGACGTCCGGGCCGGGCGCCCGTGGGGAGTGCGACGCATGACACGCTCCCGCACCGAGCAGCGTGGCGCGACGAGGCCCCGGCGACGCGTGACGGCGTCGCGCCTCACCGTCCTCGCGGTCCTGGCCGTCTGCGCCGTGGGACTGTGCGCCGTGCTGGCCGGGCGGGACGCCGGCGGGCGGACGGCCCCCGCGGCCGCCCAGCACGGACCGGCCGCCTCCGCGGTGCCGTACACGGCATCCACACCGACGACCGCCCAGGCACCGACCTCGACCCCCAAGCACAGGCCGGCCCGGGTGCCGGAGCACGGCGACGGCCGGTTCACCGAGGCCCCCGGCACCTCGCGGACCATCGGGCACGGCCCCCTGCTGCGGTACGGCGTGGAGGTCGAGGACGGCACCGGGTTCACCGCCGCCTCGGTGGCCGCCGAGGTGGACCGCATACTCGCCGACAAACGCGGCTGGACGAGGGCCGGCGCCGCCTTCCGGCGCGTCGACGCACCGCCGTACGACTTCCTCGTGCGCCTGGCCACCCCGGACACCACGGACGACCTGTGCGCGAAGTACGGCCTGGACACCGGCGGCGAGGTGAACTGCAGCGGCGGCAAGGACGTCGTCGTCAACCTCAAGCGCTGGGTGCTGCTCAGCCCCTACTACAAGGGCCGCCCGGCCGAGTACCGCGCCCTGATCATCAACCACGAGGTGGGCCACCGCCTCGGCCGCGGTCACCGCGGCTGCCCCGGCCCCGGGCGCCCCGCACCGGCGATGATGCAGCAGATCAAGGGCCTCCACGGCTGCACGCCCAACGCCTGGCCCTTCGACCGCCACGGCCGCGCCGTCACCGGCCCCGCCGTCCCGTGAGCCGCGGAGGCGTTCAGTCGAACCAGCCGCGCCAGCGCGTTCGCACCGGCGCGCACTCCCCGGACGCCCTCTTCTGCTCCATCAAGCGCTCCACATGGGCCTCGCCCTCGGCCGTGAGCCGGAAGTCGGCGTCCATGTCCTCGCTCGGCCAGGCCAGGACATAGGGGCAGGGCGGCTCGACCGGCCGGGTCGCGTACCAGCCGAACCCCACGACCAGCGCGAGGAGTCCACCGACCGACGCGCGCTGCCAAGGCGACCGCCGGGCCCAGATGTCGATCACGCGCAGAGCGTAGCGCGACGCCCGGGACGGCCGGCCCGTGACCCTCGGCTGCTCCGTCCGACCAGGGCCGGGGCCAAGAGTTCTGCGCAGCGTCGGGGCGACGGCGGGGCCGGGGCGCGGCTCCGGGCTCGTCCCGAGGCCCCCTGGCGCACGGCGCGCCGCGCCGCTTTGCTGGGGGCGGACCGCTCTGCCCGTGCCCCGCCGTCGAGCCCGAGGACAGGACGACATGACCGCGGAGACCACCGCACAGCCCGAGGACGCCGCCGGCGTCCGGCCCGTCCCCGGCCCGCGCGGGCTGCCGCTGCTCGGCAGCCTGCCGGCCTTCGCCCGCGACCCGCTCGCCTTCTTCGTCAGGCTGCGCGGCCACGGCGACCTGGTGCGCTGGCGGCTCGGCCCGCAGCGCGCGCTGTTCCTCTCCCGGCCCGAGCACATCGGCGAGTTGCTCACCGGCGTCGAGACCGTCTTCCGCCATCCCGAACTCGGCTGGGCCTTCAAGCTGGTGCTCGGGGACGGCGTCGTCACCAGCGAGGGTCCCGCGTGGCGCCGCAAGCGGGCGCTGGTGCAGCCCGCCGTGCGCCCCCGGCAGGTGCGTTCGTACGCGGGCACGATGGCCGAGTGCGCGGCGGCCGCTGGCGAGCGGTGGCAGGCCGGCCGGCGCCTGGACGTGCGACGGGAGATGCTGGCGCTCACCCAGCGGATCGCGGTGCGCACCCTGTTCGGCGCCGACACCGAGGGGCGGGAGGACGTGATCGGCCGGGCGATGGACGTCGCCCAGCGCGCCATCGGCGACGAGTTCCGGGGCGTCACCCTGTTCCTGCCGCCGTGGGTCCCGACGCCGGGCCGCCGGCGGCTCAAGGCCGCGGTGAAGGTGATCGACGCGGAGGTGGCCCGGGTCACCGGGGCCCGTCGGCACGGCGGCGAGGAGCGCGACGACCTGCTGAGCCGGCTGCTGGCGGCCGTCGACGAGGAGGGCCGCCCGCTCACCGACCGGGAGGTCCGCGACGAGGCGGTCACGCTCTACATCGGCGGCCACGAGACCACGGGCACCACCCTCACCTGGGCCTGGTACCTGCTCGCGCGGAACCCCGCCGCGCGCGAGCGGCTCACCGACGAGCTCGCCCGGGTGCTGGGCGACCGCGACCCGGGGTTCGACGACCTGAAGGAACTGAGCTGGACGGAGCAGGTCGTCAAGGAGACCCTGCGGCTCTACCCTCCCGTGTGGCTGATGACCGGGATCGCCACGGCGGACTCCGTGCTCGACGGGCGGCCGGTGCCCGAGGGCACCGTGCTGTGGTCCAGCCAGTGGAGCGCGCACCGCGACGCGCGCTGGTTCCCCGCGCCCGGGGAGTTCCGGCCCGAGCGGTGGGAGGGGGAGGAGGCGGCCGCGCTGCCGGACCACGCCTGGTTCCCCTTCGGCGGCGGCGCGCGGGCCTGCCTGGGCGCCCGCTTCGCGATGGTGGAGGCGGTGCTGGTGCTGGCCACGCTCGCCCGGCGCTTCCACGTGGACGTCGACCCCGGCGAGATCCCGCCGCGCCCGGGACTGACCCTGCAGCCGGGCCGGGAGGTGACCGCGACGCTGCGTGCCGTGTGAGCCGACGGCCCCGCCCGTCCGGGTAGGGTCGGGACGGTGGCACCGGAACCGGAAGGGCTGTTCCCGCTCGACGACGTCCTGCCCACGCGGCGCACGGCGCCGGCCCCCGCGTCCTTCCGCGACTCCCCCGCCGCGGCGCGCATGCTGGACGTCCGCACGGTGTACGCCGAGCCGGAGGCGGCCGCCTCGCCGCGGGGGCGGGAGATCCTCGCCCGCTTCCCGGACGCCGAGGTGGTCGAGGTGCCGTCGCACTGGCGGATCCCGGGCCTGCACGGCAACGAGGGCAACGCCGCGCGCTGGGTGCGGATCAAGGCGGGGACGCTCGTCCTCGGGGTGAAGAAGACCCTGACCGTGCGCCCCAACGGCCGCTCCGCCGACTGGATCGCGCCCGGCGCCTCCAACGGCTGCGCCATGGCCTGCGCCTACTGCTACGTCCCCCGCCGCAAGGGCTACGCCAACCCGGTCACCACCTTCACCAACGTCGACCGGATCATCGCCCGCGTCGCACGGCACGTCGCGGAGCAGGGCCGCAAGCCCGCTCCCAACCAGTGCGACCCGCGCGCGTGGGTGTACGACGTCGGCGAGAACGGCGACTGCTCGGTGGACGCCCTGATCGGCGACAACACCGCCGACCTCGTGGCGGCCTTCCGGCACTGGCCCACGGCGAAGGCGTCCTTCGCGACCAAGTTCGTCAACCCCGACCTGCTGCTGCTCGACCCACGCGGACGCACCAGGATCCGCTTCTCCCTGATGCCGCCCGAGGACGCCCGGCTGCTGGACGTCCGGACCAGCCCGGTGGCCGAACGGATCGCCGCCGCGGGGGACTTCCTCGAGGCCGGGTACGAGGTGCACTTCAACCTGTCGCCGGTCGTCGTGCGGCCCGGCTGGCAGGCCGCGTGGGCGGAGCTGTTCCGGCGGCTGGACGACGTCCTTCCGGCGGCGGTGAAGGCCCAGGCCGCGGCCGAGGTGATCATGCTCACCCACAACGCCGGGCTGCACGAGGTGAACCTGAGCTGGCACCCCCGGGCCGAGGAGGTGCTGTGGCGCCCGGAACTGCAGGAGCCCAAGCGGTCGCAGAACGGGGACCTCAACGTGCGCTACCGCGCCGCGGAGAAGGCGGCGTCCGTGCGCCGGCTGCTGGACCTCGCCGCGGAGTACGCGCCCTGGCTCCGCATCCGCTACGCCTTCTGAGGCCGGCCCCGGGCTCCCCTCCTCACGTGCCGCGCGCGCGTTCCCTCCGGGAGTTCCCGTTCGCGGCGTGATGCAGGCCACGTACGAAACCGTTTCGTTTCGACGAGCCGGAGCTTAGCCTCTGAGGAGTACGAAACGGTTTCGTTCAGGACGGAGAGGGTTCATGACCGCACCGGTCGCCGCCCGCCGCGGCAGCCGCCTCACCCCGGAGCGCGAGGCCGCGGTCTACGCGAGCACCCTCGACCTGCTCCGCGAGGTCGGCTACGAGGCCCTGACCATGGACGCCCTCGCCACCCGCGGCCACTGCAGCAAGGCCACCCTGTACCGGCAGTGGGGCGGCAAGGCACAGCTGGTCGCCAGGGCCCTGCGCCACGAGCAGCCGGCCGGCGCCGGTGACGTCGACACCGGGAGCCTCAGCGGCGACCTCCGTGCCCTGCTGACCCTCGTGGACGACCGGCGGATGGAGCGCCAGTGCGCGCTCATGCGCGGCCTGACCATGGCCCTGCAGGGCAACCCCGACCTGATGCGGGCCCTGCGCGAGGTCATGGTCCAGCCGGAGCGCTCGGGCCTGGACGCCCTGCTGCGGCGTGCCGTCGACCGCGGGGAGATCAGCGCGGACAACCCGGCGCTCCCCCACCTCCTGCAGATGCTGCTCGGCGCCTTCGTCACCCGGCAGGTGCTCGAGGGCGAGCCGCCCACGCAGGCCTACCTGCTGGCCTTCCTCGACGCGGTCGTGCTGCCCGCGCTCGGCGTCCGCCCCGCACCCGCCGACGGACCTCCCGCCCCTGCCGCCGCGTCCGCCCCCGCCGCCGCGCCCGCTCCCTGACGGCGCCCCTCCACCTCCGCCCCCGAACCCGACAGGGAGTACGCACCCGTGGCCACGTTCCTCTACCGGACCGGCCGGTTCGCCTTCCGGCGACGGCACTTCGTCGTCCTGATCTGGGTGGCGCTGCTCGCCCTCGCCGGCGTCGGCGCCGCCAACGCGCCCGCCGCGGGCAGCTCCTCCTTCTCCGTGCCCGGCACCGAGTCCCAGAAGGCCTTCGACCTCCTCGACGAGCGCTTCCCCGGCACCGGCTCCGACGGTGCGACCGCCCGCGTGGTCCTCAAGGCCCCCGCCGGCGGGAAGATGACGGAACGCGCCAACAAGGAGACCGTCCGGAAGGTCGTCGACGAGCTGCGGCGCGGCTCCGAGGTCGCCTCGGTCGACGACCCGTACACCGCGAAGGCCGTGAGCGAGGACCGGACCGTCGGCTACGTCCGCGTGGCGTACGAGGTCCCCGGCATGGAGCTGCGGGACTCTTCCCGCGAGGCGCTGGAGACCGCCGCGGAGCACGCCCGCGACACCGGGCTGACCGTGGAGATCGGCGGCGACGCGCTGCAGACGGCCCCCGAGACCGGGGCGACCGAGGTGATCGGCATCGCCGTCGCGGCGGTCGTCCTGGTGATCACCTTCGGTTCCCTGGTCTCCGCCGGCCTGCCGCTGGTCACGGCACTGATCGGCGTCGGGATCGGCGTCAGCTCCATCACCGCGCTGGCGAGCGCCCTCGACCTGGGCTCCACCACCTCGATCCTGGCCATGATGATCGGCCTGGCCGTGGGCATCGACTACGCCCTGTTCATCGTGTCCCGCTTCCGCGCCGAACTCGCCGAGGGGCGCCGGGGCGAGGAGGCGGCCGGACGCGCCGTCGGCACCGCCGGCTCCGCCGTGGTCTTCGCCGGACTGACCGTCGTGATCGCGCTGGTGGGCCTGTCGGTCGTCGACATCCCGATGCTGACGAAGATGGGCGTCGCCGCCGCCGGCACCGTCGTCATCGCGGTCCTCATCGCCCTCACCCTGGTGCCCGCGCTCATCGGCTTCGCCGGCCGGCGGATCCGCCCGGCCGACGCCGGCGGGCTGTTCCGCCGCCGCGGCAGGAACGCCCACCACGCCCACCACGCCCACCACGCCCACCGCAGGCCCCCGGCCGAGCGGCCCAACATGGGCACCCGCTGGGCCCGTTTCGTCATCCGGCGTCCCGTCGCCGTGCTGCTGGTCTGCGTCGCGGCGCTCGGCGCGGCGGCCGTACCCGCCGCGTCGATCGAGCTCGGCCTCGGCGACGACGGCTCCCAGCCCGCCTCGACGACCCAGCGCCGGGCGTACGACCTGCTGTCCGAGGGCTTCGGCCCCGGCTTCAACGGGCCGCTCGTCGTGGTCGCCGACGTCAGGGGCGCCGACGACCCCCGCGGCGCGGTCCGCGAGACGACCACGGACATCAAGGGCCTGGACGACGTGGCGGCCGTGACCCCGGCGAGGTTCAACAAGGCCGGCGACACCGCGACCCTCACCGTGGTGCCCGCGTCCAAGCCGAGCAGCACCGAGACCGAGGACCTGGTCGCTGCGATCCGCGGCACGGGCGACCGGATCACCGACCGCACCGGAGCCAAGGTCTCCGTCACCGGCACCACGGCGATGAACATCGACACCTCGCAGAAGCTCACCGACGCGCTGCTGCCCTACCTGGCGCTCGTCGTCGGCCTCGCCTTCGTGCTGCTGATCGTCGTGTTCCGTTCGGTGCTCGTCCCGCTGAAGGCCGCCCTGGGCTTCCTGCTCTCGGTGACGGCGGCCCTCGGCGCGGTCGTCGCGGTGTTCCAGTGGGGGTGGCTGGCCTCCCTGCTGGGTGTGGAGCAGACCGGGCCGATCATGTCGATGATGCCGATCTTCCTGGTGGGCGTGGTCTTCGGTCTCGCCATGGACTACGAGGTCTTCCTGGTCACCCGCATCCGTGAGGCGCACGTCCACGGCGAGCGGCCCGGGCAGGCGATCGTCACCGGGTTCCGGCACGGTGCCCGGGTGGTCACCGCGGCCGCGGTCATCATGATCGCCGTCTTCGCCGGGTTCATCGGCTCCGGCGAGGCGATGATCAAGTCGATCGGCTTCGGTCTGGCCATCGCCGTCTTCTTCGACGCCTTCATCGTGCGCATGGCCGTCGTCCCCGCGGTGCTGGCGCTGCTGGGCCGGCGGGCCTGGTGGCTGCCGTCCTGGCTGGACCGGATCCTGCCGGACGTCGACGTCGAGGGCGAGGGGCTGCGCCCCGCGGGCGCGGCGGACGGGGCGGAGCCGTCCGGTCCGGCGGCGGAGCGGGAGCCTCAGCCGGCCCGCACCTGACCCCGCGTACGTCCCGCGCCTCCCCGGTCCACGCCTCCCCGGCCCACGCCACCCCCCTGCGGCGTGGGCCGGGGGCTGGGTAGCGTGGGGCGCGGGGCCGTACGACCGACGTACGGCAGTGAAGGGACGGCGCGCAGGTGCAGCAGGAATCGGCGGACTTCCCCGCGCTCGCCGCGCCCGCGGCGGCGGACCTGGCCGCGCTCGACGAGCGGCTGACCGGCTGCCGGGCCTGCCCACGGCTGGTCGCCTGGCGCGAGGAGACCGCCCGGGTACGGCGCCGCGCCTACGCCGGGTGGGAGTACTGGGCCCGTCCCGTGCCGGGCTTCGGCCCGCCGGACGCGGCACTGGCCCTGGTCGGCCTGGCCCCCGCGGCGCACGGCGGCAACCGCACCGGCCGGATGTTCACCGGCGACCGCTCGGGCGACGTGCTCTTCGAGGCGCTGCACGCCGTGGGCCTGGCCTCCCAGCCCACCTCCGCCGAACGGGGTGACGGCCTGGAGCTGTACGGGGTACGGGTGACCTCGCCCGTCCACTGCGCGCCGCCCGCCAACAAGCCCACCACGCAGGAACGGCTGACCTGCCGCCCGTGGCTCGTGCGCGAACTGGAGCTGCTGCGGCCCACGCTGCGCGCGGTCGTCGTGCTCGGCGCGTTCGGCTGGCAGGCGCTGCTGCCCGTGCTCGGCGGCGCCGGATACCGGCTGCCGCGCCCGCTGCCCCGGTTCGGGCACGGCGTGCACGTGGAACTGGCGGGCCCGGAAGGGGAGCCGCCGCTGCACCTGTACGGCTGCTACCACGTCAGCCAGCAGAACACCTTCACCGGGCGGCTCACCCCCGCCATGCTGCGCGAGGTCCTGGCGGCGGCCGGCGAGCGGGCCGGGCTGCCCGTGACACGCCGCGACGGCTGAGACCGGCCGGGACCGACGTGACCCGGCGGGTCCCGCTTCAGCCCGCCGCGCGCACGATCGCGCCGGCGACCACCGGCAGCGAGTCCGGGTGGTCGGCGAGGAACAGGTTGGGCTCGATCAGCTCCAGCTCCATCACGCGCGGGGTGCCGTCCTCGGCGTCGACCAGGTCCACCCGGGCGTAGAGCAGCTCCGGCCGTCCCGGCACGGCGGCCAGCGCCCGCTCCGCGGCGGCCAGTTCGGCCTCCGTCGGGGTCCAGGGGCGCACCCCGGGGTGGGCGACCTTGCGCTGGTCGTAGCGCGTGTCCGGGGACAGCACGGCGTTCTTGGCGATGGCGTGCAGGAAGCGGCCGCCGAGGAAGACCAGGGCCCGCTCGCCGGTGGTGTCGATCCGCGGCATGTAGGGCTGGACCATCGCGGTGATGCCCTCGTCGTGCATCCGTGCCACGTGCGCCCGCGCCTCCTCGTGCTGCTCCGGACGGTAGCGCGCGGCGTAGCGGGCCCCCGCGCCCGCGGCGGGCTTGACCACGAACTCGTGGCCGGCCGGAAACCCGTCGGTGCCGCCGCCCGGCGGCAGGTAGCGGGTGGCGACCGCGGGCACGCCGAGGGAGGCCAGATCGCCCAGGTAGCGCTTGTCGGAGTTCCAGCGCACGACCGCGGGCGGGTTGAGCAGGGTGGTGGCGGCACCGCAGCGGTCGGCCCAGGCCAGGAACTCCCCGGTGCGCCAGGTGTAGTCCCAGGTCGACCGGATGAGCGCCAGGTCGAACCCGGCCCAGTCGACGTCCGGGTCGCCCCAGTTCACGACCGCCGCCCCGGCGCCCGCGGCGGCGACGGCGTCCCGCAGCAGGGACAGGTCGCGGTCGACGGTGCCCTCCGGAAGGTGCGCGGTCGTCACCAGGGCGATCCTCGGCTGCGGCACGGGGGCTCCTCGGGGTCGGGCGGGGATCTTGCCGTCCCGCAGGCTACCCGGGCGGAATCGCCGGTGGTCACCGGGCCCGCGGGCACGCCCCGGCGGCCGTGCACAATGGCGGCATGCCCAAGTCCCGCCCCGGCCGCCGCTCCGCCCCGCGCCCCCGCTCCCGTCCCGTGCCGCACTCCCCCGGCACACCCTGCCCCTGCGGGCTGCCCGCCACGTACGGGGACTGCTGCGGCCGCTACCACTCCGGCCACGCCGCCGCCCCCACCGCCGAGGCCCTGATGCGCTCCCGCTACAGCGCCTACGCGGTGCACGACGCGGCGTACGTGCTGCGCACCTGGCACCCGGAGACCCGGCCCGCGGAGCTGGACCTCGACCACCACCTGCGCTGGGAACGGCTGGAGGTCCTCGCGACGACGGACGGCAGCGCCTTCCACAGCGAGGGCACCGTCGCCTTCCGCGCGCACTACAGCCTGCGCGGCGAGCACGACGTGATGGAGGAACGGAGCCGCTTCGTCCGCCACGACGGCGCCTGGGTCTACGTGGCACCCCTGCCCTGAGCGTCACCGCACGACGGTGCGGCCGAGCCGTCGGTGGGGCTCGCGTTCGGATCGCCGCGGCCGGCGTCCGCCACGGGCCCGACGGGGACGTGGTCCGCGCTGGACGCCACTTGTCTGCTGCAGACCAGTTCGGCCGTCGCCGCAGTACCCCGGAGGCGGCACGGTGGCGTCCGGCCCGCCGCCCTCGCCATGCCCGCGGTCCGGCACAACGGCCAACACCCGTCGGCACCCGGGCGATCCGGCCGCACCTTCCGGCCCTGCCGCCACGACCGGCGCACCGGACACGGCAAGGTCACTGCTCGGGAAAGCCCCCGCCGGGGAGGCCGCCGGGGCGGACCAGGCCCGTCTCGTAGGCCAGGACGACCGCTTGGGCCCGGTCGCGCAGCGCCAGCTTGGCGAAGATACGGGCGACGTGCGACTTCACCGTCGCCTCGCTCAGCGTCAGTTCCGCGGCCAGTTCGAGGTTGGACAGACCCCGGCCCAGCAGTGTCAGGACCTCCCGTTCACGGGGGGTCAGGGCGGCGAGGCCGACGTGGGCCGCAGGCCCGTCCGGGGCCGCCGCCGCCCCGGAGGCGAAGCGTTCCACCAGTCTGCGGGTGATCGACGGTGCCAGCAGGGCGTCCCCGGTGTCGACGAGCCGTACGGCCGCCGCCAGGTGTTCGGGCGTGACGTCCTTGAGCAGGAAACCGCTCGCCCCCGCCGACAGCGCCGTGTAGACGTAACGGTCCAGGTCGAAGGTGGTCAGCATGAGCACCCGGCATTCCGGGGCCTGCTCCAGGATGCGGCGGGTGGCCTCCAGGCCGTCCATGACGGGCATGCGGATGTCCATCAGCACGACGTCGGGCCGCAACCGGCGTGCCTCGGCGACCGCTTCCGCGCCGTCCGCCGCCTCGCCGACCACCGTGATGCCGCGCGCGGTGAGGATGAGCCGGAAGCCGGTCCTGATGAGGGTCTGGTCGTCGGCGACGAGCACGCGGGGAGCCGGTCCCCCCGGGCCCTCCGCTGCCGCCGTCACGGCCGGTCCAGCGGGATGCGCGCCCTGACCCGGTAGCCGCCTCCGAGGCGGCGCCGGGCGTCCAGGTCTCCCCCGTACACCGCGACCCGTTCGCGCAGGCCCAGCAGTCCGCGCCCGGTGCCCTCCCTGCGGCGCCGCACGGCTCCCGCCCCGGCCTCCGACCCGGCCGCGGGACCGCCCGCGGGACCGCCCCCGTCGAGCACGCTGGGGCCGGTGTTGAGCACCTCGACGCGCAACGCGCGCTCCGTGTACCGCACCGTCACCTCCGCCTTTCCGCCGTCGCCGTGCCGGAGCGCGTTGGTCAGCGCCTCCTGGACGATGCGGTACGCCGTCACGTCGATGCCCTGCGGCAGCGGGCGCGGTTCGCCGGAGACGCGCACCTCGACGGGCAGGCCGGCGAAGGAGATCCGGTCGACGAGCGCGCCCAGCCGGTCGAGGCCGGGCTGCGGGGCCAGCGCCTCGGCGGCGCCGTCACCGGGCCCGCCCGGAGCGCCTTCCCCGCCGGCGTCGTCCACGCCGTCCGGGGACGGCGCCAGCAGCCCGAGCATGTGCCGCAGGTCGGTCATGGCGCCGCGGCCCGCGTCCTCCACCGACCGGAGCGCGGCCGCGGCCTCCTCCGGCATCGTTCCCAGCACCTCGCGGGCGGCGCCCGCCTGGACCACCATCAGGCTCACGTTGTGACTGACGATGTCGTGCAACTCCCGGGCTATGCGCTCCCGTTCAGCGGCCACCGCGGTGCGCGCGGCGCTCTCCCGCTCCCGCTCCAGCAGCCAGCCGCGCTCCCCGACGGCCGACCGCCAGCGGCGCCGCGTACGCGCCAGGGCCACCGCCAGGCACACGGCGACCGCGCACACCACCCCCAGCGCCACGACCAGCACGTCCGTCTCCCCATCCGCCACCGGTTCACCCTCCCAGACCGCCGACGCGGGCACATCAGCCCCTGGATGCAGGGCTCTGCATCCCCAGGATGAGATCCCCGGCACTTTGCCATCCGGGGAGTGATGCCCGGAACCGCGCCGCACGCCTAGCGTCCTGTGCATGGTCACTGAGGACAGCAGCGGGAAGACCGTCGTACGACTCGACGGCGTACGCAAGGAATACGGCGGGACGACGGCCCTGAACGGCGTCTCGCTGGAGATCCGCGCCGGCGAGGCGGTCGCGGTGATGGGCCCCTCCGGGTGCGGCAAGTCCACCCTGCTCAACATGATCGCCGGCCTGGACCGTCCCACGGCCGGGACGGTCCTGGTGCACGGCGAGGACCTGGGGCGGATGAACGAGAAGGGCCTCGCCCTGTACCGGCGTCGCCGCATCGGCATGGTCTTCCAGTTCTTCAACCTCGTCGACGACCTGTCCGCGCTGGACAACGTCGCGCTCGCCGCCCAGCTGACCGGCACCCCCGCCCGGCCGGCCCGGCGCCGCGCCATGGAGCTGTTCGAGGAGCTCGGCATCGCGGACCGTGCCAACGCCCATCCGGCCGTGCTGAGCGGCGGCGAACGGCAACGTGTCGCCGTGGCACGCGCGTTGATGAACCGGCCCGCGCTGCTGCTCGCCGACGAACCGACCGGCGCCCTGGACAGCCGGGCCGGCGAGCAGGTGATGGATCTGCTCCTCGACCTCAACCAGATCGGCCAGACCCTCGTCATGGTGACGCACGACGAACACCTGGCGCGCCGCTGCGCCGGGCGCGTGGTCACCCTCGCCGACGGCCGGGTGACCGGGCAGCACACCCTGGAGCCGTCGGCATGAGGGCGGTGTGGCGGGCCGCGCGGGCGGCCGTGCGCCGGCGCAGGCTCCAGACCCTGGTCATCGCGCTGGTCACGCTGACCTCGACCGGGGCGATCGTCGTCGCGCTCGGGCTGGTCGACGCGGCCTCCGCGCCCTTCGACAAGGCCTTCGGCGCGCAGCGCGGCCCCCATGTCGTCGCCGCGTTCGACCGGTCCGTGGCCTCGGACGCCCGGCTGGCCGACGCCGCGCGGGCGCCCGGCGTCGAGTCGGCCGCCGGACCGTTCCCGCGGGCCACGGTCGACCTGCCGCGGGACGACGCGGCGTTCGGGGTCTTCGGCGAGGTCACGGTCGTCGGACGGGCGGACCCGGGCGGGGCGGTGGACCGGCTCGACGTCTGGGCGGGCCGCTGGGCGACCGGGCCCGGCGAGGTGGTCCTCAACCGGCAGTCGGACTGGACGTCCGACGACCTGGGCCGGCGCATCCGGATCCCCTCCGGCCCCACGCTCACCATCGTGGGCTTCGCCTTCGACCTGAGCCGCACCGCGGACGCCTGGGTGGCGCCCTCCCAGATCGGCGCGCTGCGTCCCACCACCACGCAGATGCTGTTCCGCTTCTCCGACGCGTCGTCCGACACCCGACTTCGCGAGGACATGCGGACGGTGACCGCGGGGCTCCCGCAGGGCGCGCTCGTCGGTTCCGAGTCGTACCTCACGCTCAAGCACCGCATCGGCGGGGCCGCGCGGGCGTACGCGCCCTATCTGATGGCCTTCGGCATCCTCGGCATCGTGGTGTCGGTGCTGATCGTCGCGAACGTCGTCAGCGGTGCCGTGATCTCCGGCTTCCGGCACATCGGCATCCTCAAGGCACTGGGGTTCACCCCGGGACAAGTGCTCACCGTGTACCTGGTGATGGTGACCGCGCCGGCGGTCGTGGGCTGCGCCGCCGGCGTCGTCGCCGGGAACCTGCTGGCGGCGCCGTTCCTCCGGTTCACGTTCACCGGGCCCGACGCGGGCGTGTTCCACGACAGCGTCGGCATCGCGCCGTGGGTGAACGTGCTCGCCCTGCTCGGCATGCCGGCCGTCTGCGTGCTCGCCGCGCTCGCCCCCTCGTTGCGTGCCCGCGGACTCTCCGCGGCGCGGGCGATCAGCGCGGGCACCGCCCCGCGGACGGGCCGCGCCCTGGGCGTGCAGCGGCGCCTGGCCGGCAGCGGCCTGCCGCGCTCGGTGAGCCTCGGTGTGGGCCTGCCGTTCGCCCGGCCCGGCCGCAGCGCCCTCACGGTGGCCGCGGTCGTCCTGGGCGTCACCACGGTGACGTTCGCGACCGGCCTGGCGACGACGATGACCCGGTTCGGCGACGCGGGACGGGACGCGTACCAGGTCACCGTGTACGCGAGCGCCGTGCGGCACGGCGAGGTCGTCGGGCCGGAACACTCCGACCCCCGGCTCCACTCCCTGCTCGGCTCGTTGCCCGGCGCCGCCGGGATCACGGCGCGGGGGGACGTGGAGGTGACGGTCGCCGGGTCCACCCGGAAGGCGATGCTCGAGGGGCGCCGCGGTGACGGGCCCGAGCTGGACAGCGTGCTCACCGAGGGCCGCTGGACGCGGCGGGCCGGCGAGGTCGTCGCGGGGACGGCCTGGCTCCGGCAGTCGGGCCTGCGCGTCGGCGACGCGGTGGGGCTGCGGAAGGGCGACCGGAGCGAGGAGGTGACCGTCGTCGGCGCCTTCATGGAGAGCAACGGCGAACTACTCGTCTCCGACTGGCCGACGTTCACGGCGCTCGCCCCCAAGGAGAAGCCCCTCGCCTACCACGTCAGGCTCCGTGACGGCACCGACCCGGCCGCGTACGCCCGCGCGGCCGCGGCCGCCGACCCGGGCGTCAGCCCGGCGGTCACGGGCCCGAACACGATCACGCAGACCGTTGTCGGCTCGGCCTCGGTGCTCACCGCGATGCTGGCCGTCGTCGCGGCCCTCGGCGTCTTCAACACGGTCGTCCTCAACACCCGTGACCGGCGCCGCGACCTGGGCATGCTCAAGTCCATCGGCATGACCCCGCGCCAGGTCACGGTGATGATGACGACCTCGATGGCGGCCCTGGGCACCCTCGGGTCGGCGCTCGGTGTCCCCCTCGGCGTCTGGGGCTACCGGCAGGTCGTCCCCCGCATGGCCGACGCCGTCGACCTCACCCTCCCCCCGTACATGACGGACGTCTGGCACCCCACGGCCCTGACCGCCCTCGCCCTCACCGGCGTCGCCATCGCGGTCCTCGGCGCGTACCTCCCGGCCCGGCGCGCGGCCCGCCTGACGATCGCGCAAGTGCTCCACAACGAGTGACGACGCGGGCCGCCGCACCCCGTGAGCCCCTGCCCTTCCGGCGGCGGGGGCTCACGGGGTGGGGCCTGGACCATGGTCAGCAGGTGGTCCGTGGGTGAGTAGTCGATCTTCCAGTCGGCGTAGACGGCGGAGAATCCGTCCGCCACGCACCGCAGGCCCAGGGTGACCCGGCGGACCGACAGGTCGCCGCCGAGGGTGAACGCCACCGCCGCCCCGAACTCCTCACCGCCGCAGGGACAGCCGGCCGCACCGGGTTCGTCGTCCTCCCAGGACTCCTCGTTCCAGCACTCCTCGCTGTCCGCGATGAACCCACGACTGCCGCAGCCGGTGCATTCCCGCTCCGCCGCGCAGTCGTTGACCAGCACGGAGAACACCCGGCCGCCGCAATCCCCGCACACCGAAGCGGTGATCCTCACCGGGCGGCCGTCGACGTCACCACGGAGGAACGCCGCGAGTTCCGCGGGGACACCCTCACCGACCTGATCATCAGCATGCACCCTCAGATCGTTCCAGACGCGGTACGGCACCGCCCGACCGCGGGGCCTCAGCCGGTTGCGCACCGGGCAAGCCGGGTCCCTTCCGTCAGGAGGGCCCACACGGGCACCTCGCCCGGCACAGAGCCCTGCGTCGGCCGGCGGCGCGTGCAGGGCACGGCCGATCTCCGCGGAGCCGTCGCCCACACGTCACGGGGCCGCGACGATCCGCCGGGCGCACGGCGAATACGGGCCCACGCCTGGCGGGCAGGACGGAGCACTTCCCCCAGGGCGGGGTTCGCGGGATCCTGCGCGGGGACCGGACGGCGGTGGCACGGGGGGTGGCGCGGTGGGGCGGGGCTGGGTGCTGGGGCTGCTGGCACTGGCGTCGGGCGTGGTGTCGGTGGCCCTGGCCGTCGCGGTGAACGTCGCCACGGGAGGCGTACTGCCCCCGGCCCTGCGCCCGCTGGCCGGCTGGGCCTGGCCGGCCGTCGGCGCGGGGGCGGTCGCCGCCGCAGGGCTGGCCCTGTGGCAACAGCGGCTCCAACTCCCCGCGCCGGCGCCCACGACAGCGCCGGCCGACCCTCCCCCGCCGCTCACCCCCGCGCAACTTACGCCGGAGATCGTGGACTTCACCGGTCGGGAAACCGACGAGGCGGCGCTGCGAGCCGCGTTCGCGGGCGGCGCGCGCGTGGTGGCCGTCGCGGGCCCGCCCGGGGTCGGCAAGTCGACCCTCGCCAACCGGCTGGCGCACGTGCTGCGCGAGCGGTGCCCGGACGGCCAGCTGTACGTGAACCTCGGCGCGGGGCGCGGCGACCCGATGCCCCCGGACGAGGCGCTCGCCCGGTTCCTCGCCGCGCTCGGCGACACCGAACCGGCCCCGTACGGCGACGCCGAGGCCCTGGCGGCGCGGTACCGCAGCTTGGTGGCGGACCGGCGGCTGCTGGTCGTCCTGGACGACGCCCACGACGCCGCCCAGGTGCGGCCACTGCTGCCCGCGGGCCCGCGCTGCCTGGCGATCGTGACCAGCCGCCCGCTGCAGGCCGACCTCCCCGAGGCGGTCACGTACGAGCTCGCGCCGCTCGGCACCGCCGACGCGCTGGCGCTGCTGGCCCGGGTCAGCGGCCCGGAGGGCGACGGGACCGACGCGGAGGCGGCCGCTGCGGTGGTCCGCGCCTGCGGCGGACTGCCGCTGGCGATCCGCGTCGCGGGCGCGCGTGCCGCCCGCTCCCGGCTGGCGCTGACCGAACTCGCCCGGCGGCTGGAGGACGAACGCACCCGGCTGGACGAACTCCGCTTCCGTGCCTGGGCCGTCCGCGCCACGCTCGCCGGCGCGTACGAGGACCTGACCCCGGGGGACCGCCGCCTGCTGCGGCGCCTCGGCGCCTTCCCCGGCGGGGAGTTCCCCGTCGAGGCGGCGGAGGCACTGGCCGGGACCGGCGGGCCCGAGGCTCGGGAGGGGGTGGAGCGCCTGATGGACGCGCAACTTGTGGAAGCGGCGGGCGGGGAACGCTGCCGCCTGCACGACCTGATCCGGCTCTTCGCCCGCGAACGGCTCGCGGCGGAGGAACCACCGGAGTCCGCGGACCGCGTCACCGAGCGCCTCCTGGACTGGTACGCGGGGGCCGCCCGCGACCGTCCGGCCGGCTGGATCGCCTACGAGGCGGCCAACCTCGCCGCGGTCGCCCGGCAGGGCGCGGCCGCGGGCGCCGGGGAGCGGGTGTTCCGGCTGGCGGAGGCCGCCGAGCACGGCTGGCACCTGCAGCACTACCACGTGCAGCGGCTGCGGGTCTGGCAGGCCGCCGAGGCGGCCGGACGCGCGGACGGCGACCCGCGTACGACCGCGCGCGCCGCCCTGGTGATCGGTTCCATCCACGGCGCGGACGGCGACTTGGAGCAGGCGGAACCCCTGCTGCGGGAGGCCGCCGAGCTGGCGCGGCGGACCGGCGACTCCCGGTGGGAGGCCGCCGCGCACCGCCACCTCGGGGACGTGCTGCGGCAGACCGGCCGGACCGGCGCTGCCCTGGACCACCTGCGCCGGGCACGGGACCTCTACCGCGCACTCGGCCTGGCTCCCGACGAGGCCGACGCGCTCGGGAAGCTGGCCACGGTCCACCTGGTGCGGTGGGAGTTCGAGGAGGCCGCGCGGGAGGCGGAACGGGCGCTGACGGTGCTCGCGGACGGCACGCGCCCGTCGTCCGCCCATGCCCAGTTGCGCGGGCTGGCGGCCGCCGCGTACCTGCGGCTGGGCCGCGTCGCGGAGGCCGGGGCCGCGGCCGAGGAGGCCGTCGCCGTGCACCGCCGCGCGGGCAACCGGCTGGGCGAGGCGTACGGCCTGGCCGGCGTGGGCCGGGTGGCGTGCGAGGAGGGGGACACGGCGACGGCGCTGGCCCGTCACCGCGACGCGCTGCGGCTGTTCGAGGAGCTGGGCGACGCCCCGGGTACCGCCGACGCCCATGGCGACCTCGGTGGCCTGTTCGTCCTGCTGGGCGACCACGCCGCGGCGGTCCGGGAGTTCGAGGCGGCCCTCGCCGTGCTCAGTGGGCTGCGCCATCCCGTGGCCGCGGGGTTGTGCCGGCTCCGCCTGGCCGAGGCGCTGGCCCTCGCGGGTGACCTAGCGGGCGCCGCCCGGGAGCAGTGTTCCGGTGAGGCGCTGTTGACCGGGACGGACGGCTGGCGGCAGCTCGACGAGGCACGGGGGCGCCTGGCCGCGCTCGGCCTCCCGGCCGGCGCCACGGGCTGAGCGGCCGGCCGCGCCGCCTCAGCGGGGGCCGCGCAGCCGCTCCATGTCCCGGCGGTCGCGCTTGGTCGGCCGGCCCGTGCCGCGGTCGCGGACGACGGGCGCCGGCACCTCCTCCGGGGTGGGCGGCGCCGGACTGTTGTCGACGAAGCACTCCGCCGCGGCGGGGGCGCCGACCCGCTTGCGCACCAGACGCGTGACGACGACGATCCGCTCGCGCCCCGCGCCGCGCAGCCGCACCTCGTCGCCGGGGTGGACCGCGTGCGCGGGCTTGACGCGCTCGCCGTTGACCCGCACGTGCCCGGCGCGGCACGCGGTGGCGGCCAAGGAGCGCGTCTTGGTGAGCCGCACGGACCAGATCCAGGCGTCGACCCGAACGGGGCCTTCGTCGTCAGCCATGTCACGACCCTAGCGCGCCCGCTTCCCGGAACGCGGCGTCCGGTATGCGCTCTTGACGGGAGGCCCCGCGGCCCACAGGATGCGCGCAGGCATGCACACGTCAAATGTGCCGACGTACCGCCCGCACAGTCCCGCGCAACTCCATCCCCCACACACCGGAGTGACCTGTGCCCGCATTCAAGATCGTCGCGGCCGGGGCCGCCACCGCGCTCGCGGCGGCCCTGCTCACCGCCTCCGCGACACCCGCGACCGCGACACCCGCCGCCGCGCGGCCCGCCGCCCTCGCCGCCCCCGACATCCCGGTGGCGAACGTCAAGGCGCACCTCGCCCAGCTGCAGTCGATCGCCACCGCCAACGGCGGCAACCGGGCCCACGGCAGAGCCGGCTACCGGGCCTCGATCGACTACGTCAAGGCCAGGCTGGACGCCGCCGGTTACACCACCACGCTCCAGCAGTTCACCTCGAGCGGCGCCACCGGCTGGAACCTCGTCGCCGACTGGCCCGGCGGCGACACCAACCACGTGATCATGGCGGGCGCCCACCTCGACTCGGTCACCGCGGGCCCCGGCATCAACGACAACGGCTCCGGCTCCGCCGCGGTCCTGGAGACCGCCCTGGCCGTCGCACGCGAGGACCTCCAGCCCACGAAGCACCTGCGGTTCGGCTGGTGGGGCGCCGAGGAACTCGGCATGGTCGGCTCCAAGGCGTACGTCAACGGCCTGGCCTCCGCCGACCGGGCCAAGATCGACGGCTACCTGAACTTCGACATGATCGGCTCGCCGAACCCGGGCTACTTCGTCTACGACGACAACGCCGCCCTGGAGAAGGTCTTCAAGGACTGGTACGCCGCCAAGGGCATCGCGACCGAGATCGAGACCGAGGGCGACGGCCGCTCCGACCACGCGCCCTTCAAGAGCGCGGGCATCCCGGTCGGCGGGCTGTTCTCGGGCGCGGACTACACCAAGACCTCCTCCCAGGCGCAGAAGTGGGGCGGCACGGCAGGCCAGGCCTTCGACCGCTGCTACCACTCCTCCTGCGACACGACGGCGAACATCAACGACACCGCCCTCGACAACAACAGCGACGCGATCGCCAACGCGATCTGGACCCTGGGCACCGCCACCGCTCCCCCGCCCGGCACGGTCTTCGAGAACACCGCGGACGTCAGCATCCCCGACAACGGCGCGGCCGTGACGTCCTCGATCACCGTCAGCGGGATCAGCGGCAACGCCCCCACGGCCCTCGCCGTCGGCGTGGACATCCGGCACACCTGGCGCGGCGACCTCGTCGTGGACCTGGTCGCCCCGGACGGGAGCAGCTACCGGCTCAAGAACTCCAGTGGCAACGACTCCGCGGACAACGTCATCACGACGTACACGGTCAACGCCTCCAGTGAGGTCGCGGCCGGCACGTGGAAGCTGCGCGTGCAGGACGTGGCGTCCCAGGACACGGGCTACATCAACAGCTGGAAGCTGACCTTCTGACCGTCCGGCCCCGGTGACGGCCCCCGCCCCACGCAAGCCGTCACCGGGGCCGTGACGGCGTCCGCGCGACCAGGCGGCCGTGTCCGCGGCGGTCGAGGAGGCCACCGAGGAGCAGGCCCGTGCCATCTTCGAATCGGACGTCTTCAGCGTGCTCACCGTGCTCCGGGCTGCACGAAGGCACCGGCACCGGCGGGGCGACGGGTACGCGCCGTCGCGGATGCCCGGCGGCACAACGCCGGCGCCGCGCACGACCGCGCAGCGCCCCCGTCGGTCCCGGCACCGCTCACCGGCGCTGGGCTCACGCACCGCGTGTGAGGTCACCGCGCCCGCGGGTAGGCGCACAGCCGACCGGCGGCCCGGCGGCGCGGGGCGCCCGCTGCGGGTGGACGGTCGCCGTCCTACGCTGAAGAGGGGCGCGGCCTGCAGTGGCAGGTGGCGAACGCACCGTGCCGGGCCTCCCGAGAGGAGAACCGCAGATGAGCAGCCACCACTCCAATTCCCACGTCGACGTCCTCCTCACCGGCTGCGAGCGGCAGGACGCCGGAGCCGTGCTGGGCGCATTGGAGGCGGCCTTCCCGACGCGTCCGGGCGAGTCGCTCACCGAGGCCGTGGAACCCCGCCCCGGGTCCTCGCACCCGACCGTGTGGGCCGCCTCCGTCGACACCCGCAGCCACGGGCACGAGCTGGGCCCCGTCCACCTCGACGGCGCCCTGATCGCGGACCTCTCCGGCGGGCCCCGTCACGTGCGCGAGGTCAAGAAGGTGCTCGGCGACTCCTTCCGCCTCGAGGAGCAGGGTTCGGTCTCCGGTGACCAGGAGGTCGAGCTGCGGCTCCGCCTCACGGAGCTGTCCGACGGCCGCTGAGCCGGAGGGCGTCCCCGGGCCCGGGACGGCCCGCCAGGCGGCGGGCGGTCCCGGGCCGCATGTGCGTCGCACCGGCGCCGGGCCCCGCCCCGCCCGGTTCAGGCCACGAAGAGCCCCGACCCCTCGCCCTCGGAGCCGCCGCCGTCCCGGACGGTCTGCGCGGCCGCCGCCAGCCGCTCCACGGCGTCGCGCGCCACGGGCCCGCCGACGGTGAAGGGCAGCCGGACGTACCCCTCGAAGGCGCCGTCGACGCCGAACCGCGGGCCCGAGGGGACGCGTACGCCGAGGCGCTCGCCCGCGACGGCGAGACGTGAGCCGGACACGTCCCCGGTCCGCACCCACATGGTCATGCCGCCGGACGGGACGGCGAACTCCCAGTCGGGCAGCCGCTCGCGCAGCGCCGCCACGAGGTCGTCCCGGTGGGCGCGCGCCCGTTCGCGCCGGGCGGCGACCGCGTCGTCCCACGCCCCGGTGCGCAGCAGCCACGCCACGGCGAGCTGGTCGACGACGGGCGAGCCGAGGTCGAGGTAGGCGCGGGCGCTGACGAGGCGGCGCACGACGTCGGGCGCCGCACGGACCCAGCCGATGCGCAGCCCGGCCCAGATGGCCTTGCTCGCCGAGCCGACGGTGATGACGCTGCCGCCGCGGTCGAAGGCGGCCATCGGGCGCGGCGCGGACGCCGCCCCGTCGAGCGGCAGCTCGGCCATGGTCTCGTCGGCGACCAGGACGGTCCCCGCGGCGCGGGCGGCCTCGACGAGGGCGCGGCGCTGGTCGTCCGGGACGAGGGTGCCGGTGGGGTTGTGGAAGTCGGGCATGACGTAGGCCATGCGCGGCGCCGCGTCGCGCAGGACGCGCTTCCAGGCGTCGAGGTCCCAGCCGCCGAGGCCCTCGCGCATGGCGACGGGGACGAGCCGGGCGCCGCTCTCCCGCAGCAGTTCCAGGACGTTGGCGTAGCTCGGCGACTCCACGGCGACGCGCTCACCGGGGGCCCCGAGACGGCGTACGGCGGCCGCGATGGCGCCCATGGCGCCGGTGGTCACCATGATCTGCTCGGGGAGGGTGGGGATGCCGCGCGCGGTGTAGCGCGCGGCGATGGCCTCGCGCAGCACGGGCAGCCCGGCGGGGAAGTCGCCGTGGGTGGCCGAGTACGACGGCAGGTCCGCCAGCGCGCCCTCGACGGCGCGGGTCAGCCACGGCTCGGGCGCGGGCAGCGCCGCGCAGCCGAGGTCGATGACGGTGCCGGCGGCGTCCGGCGGCAGCGGCTCCAGACCGCGGGTCGGCAGGGCGTGCCCGTCCGGCACGGCGGTCCAGGTGCCGGCGCCGCGCCGCGACCGCGCGAAGCCCTCGGCGCGCAGCGCCTCGTAGGCGGCGGCGACGGTGGTACGGCTGACGGCGAGGGCGAGGGCCAGTTCGCGTTCCGCGGGGAGCCGCGCGGCCACCGGCACGCGCCCCTCCAGGACGGCGACCCGGATGCCGTCGGCGAGCCCGCGGTAGGCGGGGACGCGGCGGCCGGCGGCGCTCCGGCCCGGACGGGGCTCCAGCAGACGCGCGAGATGGGTGCCCCCTACCGTTGCGGTCCACTGCGACATGGTTTCCGGTCCACCTTCCGCATATTGGCCATGGATTTCTCCCAGGACCATGCCACATAGTGTCGCGCATCGACTCGTCATGGCCAGAGGGGGGTCCCGTGGAGGGCCAATCCAGAACCGCACGCCGCCTGTTGCACCTCTACGCGGGACTGGCCCTCTACGGGGCGAGCGCGGCCGTGCAGGTGCGGGCCGCGCTGGGCCTCGACCCCTGGGACGTCCTGCACCAGGGCATCTCGCGGCACACCGGCGTCAGCATCGGCCTGGTCTCGGTGGCGGTGGGCGCGCTCGTCCTGCTGCTGTGGTGGCCGCTGCGCCAGCGGCCGGGCCTGGGCACCGTCTCCAACGTCTTCGTCGTCGGCCTCTCGATGGACGCGACGCTGGCCCTGCTCCCCCAGCCGCACGGCCTCGGCGTGCGGATCCCGCTGCTGGTGGCGGGCGTGGTGCTGAACGGCGTGGCGACCGGCCTCTACATCACCGCCCGGTACGGCCCGGGCCCCCGCGACGGACTGATGACGGGCCTGCACCGCCGCACGGGCCGCTCCATCCGCCTGGTGCGCACGGCGATCGAGGTCACCGTGCTGGCGGTCGGCTTCGTGCTGGGCGGCAGCGTCGGTGTCGGCACGGTCGTCTACGCGGTGTCGATCGGGCCGCTGGCCCAGTTCTTCCTGCGGCTGTTCGAGCTGCCGGCGTCCCGTCCGGAGGACGACTCCGTGGTCGTCGCCCGAGGGGGGCGGCCGGTGGCGGACGCCGCGGAGGGGCGCGCCATACTGCCGGAGTGAGCGACATACGCCATCCGTACCTGGACAGCCCGGCCCCGATCGCCTTCGCCCACCGCGGCGGCACCGCGGACGGCCTGGAGAACACCGCCTGGGCCTTCCGGCGCGCCGTCGACCTCGGCTACCGCTACCTGGAGACCGACGTCCACCTGACCTCGGACGGCGTGCTGGTCGCCTTCCACGACGCGTCCCTCGACCGGGTCACCGACGCCCGCGGGCGGATCGCGGAACTGACGTGGGGCGAGGTGGCCCGGGCCCGGGTGGCCGGGCGCGAGCCGGTGCCGCTGTTCGAGGAACTGCTGGAGGAGTTCCCGGACGCCCGCTGGAACGTGGACACCAAGACGGACGCCGCGGTCGAGCCCCTGGTGGAGATGGTGCGCCGCACCGACGCGTGGGACCGGGTCTGCGTGGGCTCGTTCTCCGAGGCCCGGCTGGTCCGGGCCCGCGCGCTGGGCGGCCGGCGGCTGGCCAGTTCCCTGGGCACCCGCGGCGTGGCGGACCTGCGGCTGCTCTCCCGTGGCGGCCGCGCGGCCGAGCGCCTGCTCCTCGCCGCGGCACGGCGGCGCGGCGCGGTGTGCGTGCAGGTGCCCGAGCGGGCCTACGGCATCCGGGTCGTCGACCCCGCGTTCATCGCGGCGGCGCACGGGCTGGGCCTGCAGGTGCACGTGTGGACGATCAACGACGAGGCCCGGATGCGCGCGCTGCTGGACCTCGGCGTGGACGGGATCATGACCGACCGTCTGGAGGCCCTGCGCTCGGTGTTCAGCGAACGCGGGGTCTGGACCACCTGACGGCCGGTCCCGGCCGGGCGGCCGGGACACGTCACACCTTGGCCTGCTTCGTCTTGGACATCCGGGCGAAGACCACGACGTTGCCCGAGTAGCCCGAGTCCTTGCTGTAGGTGCCGCCGCAGGTGATCACGCGCAGTTCGGGGTCCTTGGTGTCCCCGTAGACGCGCTTGGAGGGGAACTCCGCCTTGGTGAACACCTCGATGCCGTAGATGGTGAAGATCGCCGTGGTGCCGTCGTCGCGCACCACGTCGATGGTGGAGCCCTTCTTCAGTGCCCCGAGGCTGTAGAAGACGGCGGGTCCGCTCTCGTTGTCGACGTGGCCGACGATGACGGAGGAGCCCCGGGCCCCCGGGCTGACCGAGTCCTTGAACCAAGCGGCCTCGCCCGCCTTCTCCAGCGGCGGTGCCGCGATCACGCCGCGGCTGTCCAGGCCCACGTTCATGATCGGCGCGTCGATGCTCACGCCGGGGATGCGGATGCGCGTCGGCTGGGCGGGCGGCAGCGGGGGCGGAGCCTTGATCGCGGCCGCGTCGGAGAGCGCCGCGGAGGCGGCGGACGGCTGGGGCGGCCCGTCCATCCCGGTGAAGCCCTGGAAGGTCAGCACCACCCCGGTGACGAGGACCGAGCACACGAGCACCCCGACCGCCCCGCGCCCGCGCCGGGTCAGCGTCAACCGCCCGGGGCGCGCGGCCCCGGGGCGTCCGGCCGTTCCGCCGCCGGGACGGCCGGGAAGGCCCGGGCGCGGCACCGGACGACGCCGGGGCGCCGCCGGCGGTTTCGCGGGCGCCGACGCCGGGGGCTTCGCGCCGGCCGGGGCCGGGGGCTTCACGGCAGCGGGGGCGGGGGGTGTGACGGGAGTGGGCGCCGGGGGCTTCGGCGGAGCGGGTGCCGGCGGTTTCGCACCGGCCGGGGCCGGCGGCTTGGCCGTGCCCTTCGGCGGGGCCGGCGCCTTCACGGCAGGCGTGCCCTTCCTCTTCTGCCTCTGCTTCTTCGCGGGCGGCTGCCCCGTCCGCGCCGGCGCCGGGTCGGCGGGCCGGGCGCGGGCCGGGGGCTGCGGGGTGCGGTCCGGCCGGCCGGGTGCCCGCGCCACGCCGGCGGTGTGCTCCGGCACGAAGGGCTGGCCGAACCACGGGTCGGGCTGCCCGTACCAGGCGTCGGGCTGTCCGTACCAGGGCACGGGGGTCGTCTGGTCCCCGGAGTTTCGCAGCATCGCAGTCCTCAGCTCCGACCGGTGGGTCATGAGTGACAGTCCGTCATAAATGATGTTAAACCGAAGTATGCGTCAAACGCGGATGGATCAGTGCTAACCGGGCAATGTACGCCCCACTCGATCGAGTGGCGGCGCTGCGGCAGCGGGGCCAACCGGGGCGGCGGCGCCCCGAGCGGCGCCGATGATGCCGAGCGTGTCCTGACGGGTGCTCATCACCCGTGCCCGCCGCGGTCCGACGATCCGCACGCACTGGCCGTGGCCGCGGCCGTCGTGTACCACGCGCGCGCCGAAGGGCTGCCGGCCGGCACGGGCGCCGCCGGTACGGGGTCCGCCGCTGTCGCCAACGCGGCCCCGGGTCCCGCGGGTTCACGGCACGAGCGGCCCATGAGGGTCGCTGCGCCGGCGTCCGGGAGGCGCCTGGCCACGTGGAGGCCCGGGCGGGCCCGGCCATTCGGTGCGTCCGGGCGAATTCCCCTGCCCTGCCGCTCCGGTGAACGCCGGTGAAATCACCTTTTCCGCAGCGGTTTTCCCGAGCGGACGGGGACCGCCGAACCCCGCCCCGTAGGGGCGCTCGTTCCCCGGGCGCATTTCGCGCCCCTGGGGAGGTGTTCTGACGAGGCGTGGCCTGATGGCTCATCGGCTGACTGGACGTCCGCTGACGCCGTTTCCGGCGGACGTCCGGTCACCCGTTTGACGAGCTCTTCACATTTTTCTGATGTCGCCGTGGGTATGGCTCCCACCTGCGACAACGCTGTTCCGGCCGGAGTGGTGATGCCCCGTCCGGGGGAGACCCTGTGCCGATTCCGAGGTGCGTGAAGATCCCCGCCCTCGTGCCATGGATCTCAAGGACGCGGTCGCAGTTCGTGTCGCGGTGATCCCCAATCCCGCCTGCCCCGTCCGCAAGGAGGTTCCCCCCATGCGTGGTTCACGCATTCTCGCAGCGGCGACCATGACGGCCGCCGCAGTGATTCTCCCGGCGTCGCATGCGTTCGCCCTCACGAACGTCAACATCATCCCGGAGGAGGCCGTCGCCGGGCAGCCGGTCGCCATCACCGCCGACGGGGCCACCTGCCTGACCGGCACCGTGACGGCCGTCTCCTCCCCCGGTGGGCTCTTCCTCACCACCGGCAGCCTGACCGGTGACGTCTGGCAGCCGACCGCGACGGGCAAGCGCGCGGTCTTCGACGTCCCGCAGGGGATCGACCCCGGTACCTACACCGTCACCGTGACGTGCACCCCGGCCACCGGCAGCACCGGCACCACCGAGTCGGACACCGACACCCTCAAGATCCTGAGCGCCAGCGGCGAGCGGGACGGCGAGAACGGCCGTGACGGCGAGGGTCAGGGCGAGGGCCGTGACGGCGGCGGCCGGGGCGGCGAGCACGGCGGCGGCGAGCACGGCGGTTACGGCGGCGGCCACGGTGGCGGCCACGGCGGCGGTGGCGGTGGCTACGGACGTGGTCACGGCTACGGCGGCGACGACCGGTGCGAGTCGTGGTGGGGCAGCGACGACGACAACGGCCGTGGTGGCGGTGGCGGTTACGGCGGCGGCGGTGACAACGGCGGCGGCGGTTACGGCGGCGGCAACGGCGGCGGCGGTGGCAACGGCGGCGGCGGTGGCGGCAACGGCGGCGGCGGCAACGGCGGCGGCGGCGGCGGCAACGGCGACCGCAACGGCGGCGGCGACAACGGCAACGACGAGAACGGGGGCGACGGCAACAACGGCAACGACCTGACCGCGCAGAGCTTCGGCGGTGGGTCCGACGACGGCCGCAACATGGACGACTCGTGGGGCGGCAACGGCGGCGGCCGTGGCGGCGACGACAACGGCGGCTACGGTCGCGGCAACAAGGGCTGCAAGGGCGGCCACGGCGGCGGCGGTTACGGCGGCGGCAACGGCGGCGGTGGCGGCAACGGCGGTGGCGGCGGCAACGGCGGCGGTGGCGGTGGCGGTGGTGGCGGCGGCAACGGCGGCGGCCCCGACACCGGCTTCGGCGGTTCGATCGGGATGAACACCCCGGAGACCCTGCTCGGCGCCTCGTTCCTGGTCGCCGGTGCCGGTGCCGGTGTCTACATGCTGCGCCGCCGGCGCATGAACGGCGGCCGCGCCTGATCGCCGCGGACCTCCGCGACACAGGATGACCGTCCTGCCCCCGGGCCGCCCGCGTGGCGCCCGGGGGCAGTCCCGTGCACGGGCCGGACGGACGGGAGGAGTCCGCCGGATGAACGCGTGGATCCGGTGGATGATCCCCCTCCCCCGCCCCGGCCGTGGATGGCATCATGACCGATCACATCGGCACGGCGCACGACACGGATCGGCAGGAACCACGGGTGACCACGGGCGAGGCGCAGGACACGGCGGTGCACGACGGCACCACCGCCCCGGCGCACGAGCGGCGGCGCGCACAGCGCGGCTGGTACTTCTACGACTGGGCCAACTCGGTCTTCTCCACGAGTGTGATCACGGTCTTCCTGGGGCCGTACCTCACGGACATCGCGGAGACGGCCGCGGGTCCCGACGGGTACGTCCACCCGCTCGGGATACCGGTCCGCGCCGGTGCGTACTTCGCGTACGTGGTCTCCGCCTCCGTGCTGCTGTCGGTGCTGGTGATGCCGCTCGCCGGGGCGGTCGCCGACCGAACGGGCCGCAAGAAGGCACTGCTCGGGACGTTCGCGTACATCGGCGCGGCCGCGACGACGGCGATGTTCTTCGTGACCGGGGACCGCTACCTCCTCGGCGGCGGACTGCTGATCGTCGCCAACGTCGCCTTCGCGTCGGCCATGGTCCTCTACAACGCCTTCCTGCCCGAGATCGCCGATCCGCACGAGCGCGACGCGGTGTCCTCGCGGGGCTGGGCGTTCGGTTACGCCGCCGGGGCGTTGATGCTCGTCGCCAACCTGGCGCTGTTCCTCGGGCACGACGCGGTCGGCGTCTCCAAGGGCATGGCGGTGCGCATCTGCCTGGCCTCGGCGGGCCTGTGGTGGGCGGCCTTCACCCTCGTCCCACTGATGCGGCTGCGCGACACCGCGGCGGGCGCGCGGTCCGCCGGGCAGGCCGTCAAGGGCGGGGGCTCGCTGCGCCAGGGCTGGCGTCAACTCGCGGACACTCTGCGGGACATGCGCCGCCACCCGCTCACCCTGGGCTTCCTGCTGGCGTACCTCGTCTACAACGACGGCATCCAGACCGTGATCTCGCAGGCCTCGCTCTACGGCTCCGAGGAGCTGGAGCTCGACGAGACGGCCCTGATCGGCGCGATCCTCCTGGTGCAGGTGCTGGCGGTCTTCGGTGCCCTGCTGCTGGGCCGGCTGGCGGCACGCTACGGGGCGCGCCGGACCGTGCTGGGCTCTCTGGTGGCGTGGACGCTGACGATCGGCGCCGGCTTCTTCCTGCCGGCCGGCGAGCCGGTGGCGTTCTACTGTCTGGCGGCGGCCATCGGGATGGTCCTGGGCGGCAGCCAGGCGCTGTCCCGCTCGCTCTTCTCACACCTCATCCCACGCGGCAAGGAGGCCGAGTACTACTCGGTGTACGAGGTCAGCGACCGGGGAACGAGTTGGCTGGGACCGCTGCTGTTCGGCCTGACGTACCAGCTGACCGGGAGCTACCGGGACGCGATCGTGTCCCTGGTGGCGTTCTTCGTCATCGGCTTCGTGCTGCTGGCGAGGGTGCCGATGCGGCGGGCGGTGGCGGCCGCCGGCAATCCGGTCCCCGAGACGATTTAGTGCGGATGGGTGTGGCGCGGTAGTGTACGCCGTTGGCCGTCGGACGGACCGTTACTGCGCGCTAAAGATACCAGAACGCAGGGTGACATCTCACGTTAGATGTGACAAAACGGGCGTTGATGGGTACAAAAAGGGGCGGCACGACGGGCGACGCACCTCCCGAGACCGGGAATCTTCACCGCCGACCGGACGTTGACCGGATGACGACGACAGCGACACCTGTCCTGTGGGCGACACAGCCCGGGAGGCACGATTCATGAGTGAGCGAGCTCTCCGCGGCACGCGACTCGGGGCGACGAGCTACGAGACCGACCGCGGCATCGATCTGGCACCGCGCCAGACCGTTGAGTACGCATGCCGGAACGGACATCGATTCGAGATGCCGTTCTCGGTGGAGGCCGAGATCCCGCCGGAGTGGGAGTGCCGCGCCTGCGGCCAGATCGCACTCCTGGTCGACGGAGAGGGCCCGGAAGAGAAGACGAGCAAGCCCGCGCGTACGCACTGGGACATGCTCATGGAGCGGCGCACGGTCGAGGAGCTGGAGGAAGTGCTGGCCGAACGGCTCGCCGTCCTGCGCTCCGGCGCCATGAACATCGCGGTGCATCCGCGCGACAACCGCAAGAGCGCCTGACAGAAGGAGACGGGCCCGTGAGGGGCGGGCCCGGGAGACGTGCGCCCCGGGCGAGCGTGGCCTCAGTGCCGCGGCCCGGGGTTTTCGTCGTCCTGATCCGGTCCGGGCTCGACGACCTCACCCTGGATGACCTTGCCGTCAGGGCGGTGGATGCGCATCTGCTCCTCGGCGGCGCGCGCCTGGGCGAAGAGGTCGCCCAGCGAGCCTTGGCCGGCACCCCGCCCACGGGCCGCGGAGGCCCGCCGGTCGAGGGCGCGCCTGCCCGCCCTCGTCAGCAGGGAGCGCGTCGGCGGGAAGAGGAAGAGCAACCCCGCCACGTCGGAGACCAGCCCCGGCACCATCAGCAGCAGCCCGCCGATCATGAGCGGCGCCGCGCCGCTGCCGCCGTTCCCGGCGCCGGAGGCCTTCCGCTCCTCCTCGGGGTCCCGTCCCTGCTGCGCGGACCGCATCGCCTCGTTCAGCGAGCGCCAGGCACTGCGCCCGGCGTGGCGTACGGCCAGCGCCCCGCAGACGAAGCCCACGACGAGTAGCAGGAGGACGGTGAGGCCGCCGGCTGCGCCGGCGACCAGGATGAGCAGCCAGATCTCCAGCAGCGCGTAGGCGGCCACTGCGAGCGGTATCCACCTGCCGGGTCGCGAACGCCGCTGCGGACGCGCGTCGCCGCCCGGTTGCCGTGGACCGGCCGGCGGCGGGGAGCTGATCGTCATACGCACCATTGTGCCTGCTCCCCGCCGAAGTCCCGAGGGCCGGTCAGCCGCGGCGCCGCCCGGACGTCAGCCGCTTCACGCGGGAGCCGACGCCCCAGGCGGTGACCCGCCACAGCGCCTCGGCGACGATCTCCCGGTTCATCTTGCTGTCGCCGCGCTCGCGCTCCACGAAGGTGATGGGGACCTCGACGACGTGGAAGCCGGACTTCACGGCCCGCCAGGCGAGGTCGACCTGGAAGCAGTAGCCCTGGGAGGCCACCTCGTCCATGCCCAGGCCCAGCAGCGTGTCCTTGCGGAACGCCCGGTAGCCCCCGGTGACGTCGCGCAGCGGTACGTCGAGCAGCAGCCGCGAGTAGGTGCTGCCGCCGCGCGACAGGAACTCGCGGGACTTGGGCCAGTTCACCACCCGGCCGCCGGGGATCCAGCGGGAGCCCAGCACCACGTCGGCGCCCTTGAGCGCGGTCAGCAGACGCGGCAGCTCCTCGGGCTGGTGCGAGCCGTCGGCGTCCATCTCCACGAGCACGCCGTAGTCCCGCTCGATGCCCCAGCGGAAGCCCGCCAGGTAGGCGGCGCCCAGCCCCTCCTTGCCCTTGCGGTGCAGCACGTGGACGTGGTCGTCGGCGGCCGCCAGCTCGTCGGCGAGCTTGCCGGTGCCGTCGGGGCTGTTGTCGTCGGCGACGAGGACGTGCGCCTCGGGCACGGCCGCACGGACGCGGGCGACGATCGGCTTGACGTTGTCGGCCTCGTTGTACGTGGGGATGATCACGAGGACCGAGCCGAGCGGCCCGAAGGCCCTCCCCTGGGCTGCGCCACGGGTGACCCCACCGCCATCGCTCACTGCTGCTCCTCCGTCTCGTTGCGTCCCCGCCTGCCCAGCATGATCGCCGCGGCCCAGGACAGGAGGCCCACCATAGCGAGGGTCCATTCGGGAGCGGAGCCGACGCGGTCGGCGACGGTCAGATCGTCGCGGAGCGGCAGCCGCGCGCTGAGCACGGTCTGCGTGAACTCCTCGGTCTGCTGCTCGATGCGTCCGTCGGGGGCGACGACGGCGGTGATGCCGCTGGTCGCCGCGGTGACCACGGCGCGGCCGTGCTCGACGGCGCGCAGCCGGGACATCGCCAGCTGCTGCTCGGGCTGGCCGGTGCGGCCGTAGGTGGCGTTGTTGGTCTGGATGATCAGGGCTCGGGCGCCCGCGGTGACGGTGTCGTGGACGATCCCGTCGTACGCCACCTCGAAGCAGATGACGTCGCCGAGCTTCGCCGGGCCGATCTGCAGGACACCGCTGCCCTTGCCGGGGTAGAAGTCGCGCGGGACCTGGTCGAGCCGCTTGATGACCTTGGTGAGCTGCTCGCGGAAGGGCACGTACTCGCCGAAGGGCACCGGGTGCTGCTTGGTGTAGTGGTCGCCGGGGCCGCTCTCCGGGTCCCACACGATGCCCTCGTTCTGGACGTGGTCCGCGTCCGGGCCGTCGACCAGGGCGCCGACGAGGACGGGGACGCCGACCGCCCGGACCGCCTCCGTGATCAGGGCGTAGGCCTGGGGCTCGGAGAACGGGTCCATGTCGGAGGAGTTCTCCGGCCAGATCACCAGATCGGGCTTGGGCACACGGCCCGCCTTGACGTCCTCGGCGAGCTTCAGGGTCGCCTCGACGTGGTTGTTGAGGATCTTCAGCGGCCGACCGAGGAAGTGCATGCCCGGCTGCTGGACGTTGCCCTGCACGATGGCCACCCGCACGAAGTCGTCGGCCGCGGTGGGCACCGGCACCGCGTACCCCGCGGCGAAGGTGGCCACGGCCAGCACGGCGGCCGTCGTCGCGGGCACGAAGCGGCGCGCGCCGAAGACGACCGGGCCCTTGCGCAGCCGCCACACGGCGACCGCCGCCGCGGCGAGCAGCGACCCGCACAGCGCCACGGCGAAGGTCACCAGCGGCGCCCCGCCGAGCGCGGCGAGCGGCGTGAAGGGCGTAGCGGTGTTCGCGAAGGCGAGCCTGCCCCACGGGAAACCGCCGAACGGCAGCCGGTCCCTGGCGAGTTCCTCCGCCACCCACAGGCAGGCGCCCCACAGCGGCCAGGCGCGCAGCCGCGACGTGACCGCCAGGCCCGCGCCCAGCACGGCGACGAAGGCGGCCTCGATGACGGACAGGCCCACGACCGCGTCCCAGCCGATCACCCGCAGCCACAGCAGCAGCCACACGAAGAACGGCAGCCCGAAGGCGAAGCCCAGCCAGGCGCCCTGACGGGCGGTACGGCCCCGGGTCAGCAGTGCCAGGCCGGCCACGGCCGCGACCGACAGCGGCCACACCCCGTACGGCGGGAACGCCGCCGCCAGCGCCAGGCCGCACAGCGCGGCGAGCCCCGACCGCCGCGCGTTCGCCCGCAGGGCGCGCGCCATGCGGGCCGTACGGCCGGGTGCCGGAGCGGGTGGCGGCGGCGGTTCTACGGACGTCGCCGGCGGCGCGGCGGGGGCCGGTGCGGCGTCGGAGCGCGGTCGCAAGGTTCGCGGCCTTCCTGCAGGTGGTCACTGTGTGAGAGTGACCGTACCTCCAACGGCCCTGTCCGCGGACCCCGGGCGGGCAAAGCCTCCCGCCCCGGGCACGCCCGGAGCGGTGGGCGTCACCTGGGCGCTGGTTCCCGGGCCTCACACTGTCCGCGGTCGTCCAGGCAGGCCGTGGCCCGCCCGCGGGGCGTCGTCGGCCTGCCCGTCGGCTCGGGCCCGGGTGAGGGCCGAACGCCACGGCGGCGGCGCCTCGTCCGACGGGCCGAGACCGCTCAGGCCGGGCTGGCGGCAGTCGGCCGCCTTCGCCGCCCGCGTCCGTGGGGTGAACGCGGTCGCGACCCGCCCGGGCACGAACCCGGGGTGCGGGTGGCGGTGCGGGAGCGGCGTGGCCGACACCGGACGCCGTCCGTCCGCACCCCGCCACGGCATACGCCGGCCCGATGTGCGCGCCACGGGCGACGCGGCAGCCGGGGTACCGGCGTTCCGGTCGCGCGCGGGGCGTACGGCACGGCAGGGACGCCCGGGCTGCCCGGGAGGAGGGCGAGGGGGGCGAACTGCTCGGGGCCCGGAACGCCCTTCGGGCCGACCTGGGACCCGCTGGCTGCGGATCGGCGACAAGGCCGTTGTCTACTGGGCGTCCGGGCCCCTCCCGGGTCACACCTGCCGACCGGGCGGAGCCTCTCGGCGAGGCGGACCGCGTTCCGTGCCGCGAGCGCTGGACCTGGCTCCAGTGACGCACGCCGTACGGCGCGACGCCCGGTGGCCCAGCTGCGGCCGTCGGCGCACGGAGATCCGGTCGGACGTCCGGTGGTGGACCCGGCCGAACCTACTCGCCCCCGACCGCCGCCTGTCAACAGCCGTTTGACCTGCGCAGATTGACCAAATCAGCAGGTCAACGCGAGGCTGGGGAAAGTTCCACGCCATCCCGACGGAGAACCGTTCGGAGGCATCGGCCGTTGACCCGTCACTCGTTCGGCCGTGCGAAGACCGTACGGCCGCCGACCACCGTGCGCAGCGCCGTCGGCAGCGGGAGCCCCGGGGTGAGGTCGGGCAGGCCGGGGGTGCCGGAGCGGGGGTCGGTCGACCAGTTGGCGACCCGCTCGTCGGGGGCCTGGACCACGAGGTCGCCGGCCCGCCAGACGACGTAGTCCGCGGGTGCGCCGGGCACGAGGACGCCCGCCTCGTCACGGCCCACCGCGCGCCAGCCGCCGCGGGTGTGGGCGTTGAACGCGCCGCGGACGGAGATGCGGTGCTCCAGCGTCCGGTGGAACGCGGCGGCGCGCACCGTGCCCCAGGGGTCGAGCGGCGTGACGGGGCTGTCGGAGCCGAGGGCGAGCGGCACACCGGCCCGGGTCATGGCGGCGAAGGGGTTGAGGGTGCGGGCCCGCTCGGCGCCGAGCCGCTGGGCGTACATGCCGTCCTCGCCGCCCCAGGCGGCGTCGAAGGCGGGCTGCACGGAGGCGACCAGGCCCAGTTCCGCGAAGGCGGCGACGGTGTCCTCGGTCATCATCTCGGCGTGCTCCACGCGGTGCCGCAGCGCGCGCACCCGGTCCAGGCCCACCCGGCGGGCGGCCTCGCGCACGCCTTCCGCGACGGCGGCCACGGCCGCGTCGCCGATCGCGTGGAAGCCCGCCTGCACCCCGGCCTCGGTGCACAGCCCCACGTGATCGGCGATCGCGGCCGCGTCCAGGTAGGCGGTGCCGCCGGCGGCGGGCACGTCGGTGTACGGGGCGTGCAGGCAGGCCGTACGGGAGCCGATGGAGCCGTCCACGAAGAGGTCGCCGCCCGCGCCGACGGCGCCCAGGTCCCGGATGCGCTCCAGGTCCCCGGCACCGGTCACGGCCTCGGCCCAGTAGCCGTACACCCGCGGCCCGGGCTCGTCCGCCGCCAGCCGGAGCAGCGCGGTCAGGTCGTCCTCGGAGGAGATGTCCGGGCCCGCGCACTCGTGGACGGCGCCGATGCCGAGCGCGGCGGCGTGGGCGAGCGCGGCGCGCTGGGCGGCGGCGCGCTGCTCGGGCGTCACGGCGGCGTAGGCGGCACGCCGGACCGCGTGGTGGGCGTCGCGGGTCAGCGGCCCGTCGGGGTCGTACCCGGCCATGCCCTCGGCACCGGGGGCCAGCGCCAGCAGGGCCGTGGTGACGACCGCCGAGTGGACGTCGGCGCGCGTCAGGTACAGGGGGCGGCCGCCGGTCGCGGCGTCCAGTTCCGCGCGGGTCGGCGGGCGCCGTCCCGGCCAGCGGCTCTCGTCCCAGCCGTGGCCGAGCAGCGCCCGGTGCCCGGGGTGGGCGTGCGCGTACGCGGTGACCCGGGCGAGGGCGTCCGCCAGGTCGGAGGCGGGGGCCAGGTCGAGCCCGGTCAGCGCCAGGCCGGTGGCGGTGGTGTGCACGTGGGCGTCGGTGAAGGCCGGGGTGACCAGCGCCCCGTCGAGGTCGATCACCTCGTCGACGCCGGACGCGTAGGATTCGGCGGCGCCCTCGGAGCCGACCCAGGCGACCGTGCCGCCGTCGACGACCATGGCCGTCGCGAAGGGGTCGGCGGGGCTGTAGACGTTGCCGCCGCGCAGCAGCACGGTGGTGGTCGGCTCGTTCGTGGTGTGCGGCACTGGGTTTCGCCTCGCGATGTGATGGTGGGCCCGCCCGGGCCCCGGTGGGGGCGGGGGACGGGATGGTGCGGTGGGTCGGGTCCCGGGGCCGTGGGGCCCCTCAGACGCGCGGTGGCCGCGCCTCGTACGGCGTGGAGAGGACGACCGTGGTGCGGGTGGAGACCCCGGCCAGGGTGCGGATCCGCGCGAGCAGGTGCTCCAGCTCGATCGGCGTCGCGACCCGGACCTTGAGGATGTAGTTCTCCTCGCCCGCGACGCTGTGGCAGGCCTCGATCTCGGGGACCTCGGCGAGCCGGTCGGCGATGTCGTCGGGGGCGCTCGGGTCGAAGGGCTTCACCGAGATGAACGCCGTCAGCGAGAGCCCCACCGACTCCGGGTCCACGATCGCCGCGTACCCGCGGATCACCCCGCGCTGCTCCAGGCGCCGGACGCGCTGGTGCACCGCGGAGGTGGACAGGCCGGTGGCCTTGCCCAGGTCGGTGTAGCTCATGCGCCCGTCGGCCACGAGAAGTTCCACGATCTGCCGGTCCAGCTCCTCCACAGCGCAAGAACCTACAGGGTCCGCGGTCGTCGGCGGTATCCGGCCGTCCCGTCCCCCCGCGCGTACGGGACCGGCGCCGGTCAGGAGCGGATGCGGACGCACAGCAGGCAGGTGTCGTCCCGGGGGTTCGCGGGGCCGAGTGCCTGCGTGAGGACGGCGGCGACCGTGTCGCAGTCCTCCGCGGCGACGCGCTCGGCGCAGCGGGCGAGGTCGGCGAGACCGGTGTCGAGGTCCTGGCCGCGCCGCTCGATCAGGCCGTCGGTGAAGAGGAACAGCCGGTCCCCGGGCGGCAGCCTGGTCTCGCACAGGCCGTAGACGCTGTCCCGGCCGGCACCGAGGATGCGGCCCTCGGGGCGCTCCAGGTACCCGGCGCGGCCGTCGCGCAGGTGGAGCACGGGCAGGTGCCCGGCCTGCGCCCAGGTGAGGACGCCCTCGGCGGGCCGGTACTGGGCCAGGACCATGGTGGCGGTCGCGGAGCCCGTGTTCATGAGCACCTGGTTGAGACGCTCCAGCAGGCGGTGCGGGGGCGTGCCGCTCAGGGCCATGGCCTCCGCGCCGTAGCGGAGCTCGGCCATCGTGGCGACGGCCTCGACGCCGTGACCGGCGACGTCGCCGACCGCGAGCAGCACGGAGTCGTCGGGGAGGGCGACGGCGGTGAACCAGTCGCCGCCGATCTGGATCGTGCTCTCGGCCGGCAGGTAGGAGACGTCGCAGCTGACGCCGCCCAGCTGGAAGGGTTCCTCGGGAACGGGCAGCAGGGCGCGCTGCAGCCGCCGGGCCAGGATGTGCTCGGCGTTCAGGATCCGTTGCTGCGTGCTGAACGCGCGGTGCGCCTCGTCGAGCGCGATCTCGCCGTGGCGCAGGGCGGTCAGGTCCTGGAAGAAGCCGTGCACCAGCACGGGTGTGCCCTCGGCGTCGGTGACGGCCTCGGCGACCATCCGCAGGTGGCGGGTGCCGTGGCCGGTACGGATGCGGAAGGGCGCGTCGACCGGGTCCCCGCGTTCGAGCAGGGCGTTCACCGCGGCGCCGAGGACGGGCACATCCTCCGGGAAGAGGTGCTGCGGCAGCTCGTCCAGCGGCATGGGCCCGAGCGCCGGGTCCCGGTCGAAGACCGTGAACACCTGCGGCGACCAGCTCAGGGAGCCGGCCACCAGGTCCCAGTCGGCCCAGCCGAGGTTGCCCAGGTGCTGGAGCCGGCGCAGCCGTTCGATCTCGCGGTCCGCCGTGTCGTGCCGCAGCCAGGAGACGACCAGGCCGTCGCCCAGCCGTGCCACGGCCACGGAGTAGGTCGCGGTCCGCGGCACGCCGGCGGCCACCTCGTGGTACTCGTAGGGGTCGGTCTCGTACGGTTCGCCGGTCGCCAGGGTCCCGAGGTACCCGTCCCACAGCGGGGTGCCGGCCACGGTCGGGTAGCACTCCAGGATGCGCCGCCCGACGAGTTCGCGCCCCGTGCGCCCGGCCACGTCCACCGAGGCGGGGGCGGCCGCCTCGATGCGGAAGTCGGTGACCCGGCCCTCCTCGTCGCGTACCGGGACGAGGAGGACGGCCGCCTCGTACAGGGTGTCGAGCACGGCCTGCACGGTCGCGGGCCAGGTGGTGGCGGGGGCGGGTGACAGGCAGGTGGCGCAGGCGCGCGCGGCGGCCGTCAGCAGGGCGCGGTCGGCGGGGTCGAAGTCGTCGGGGCGTTCGCGGAGGAAGCCGGCGACACCGACGACGTCCTCGCCGCGGCGCAGCGGCAGCCAGGCCCGGGAGGCCCACATGCCGGGGCGGTCGCCGAGGAGGGCGCGGTCGGCGCCGTCCTTGTCGAGACCGCACAGCCACACCGGGCGGCCGAGGCGCACCGCCTCCACGGGTGCCAGTTCCGGCAGCGGCGGCACGTGTCCCCAGGCGGAGGCGGTGCCGGCGTCGATGCCGGAGTGGGCGACCAGGTCGAGGCCGCCCGCCGGTGCGCTGGTGTAGAGCAGCACGGCGTCGACGTCCGCGGTGTCCACGAGTTGCCCGACGAGCAGCCAGGTCAGCTCCTCCGAGGTGCCGGCGGCGCTGCGGACTCCGTCGATCCCCCGCGGACGCGGTGGCGGTGGCGGTCGGTGGTGGCGGTCGGTGTACCGGGACGAGGTGAAGGCGGACGGGGGGTCGCTGTCGGGCGCGGGCACGGGGACCTCGGGCCCGGGCGGCGCTTCCGGCTGCGGCGGCGGGGTGACCGGGGCGCGGGAGGTGTGCAGCTCGGCCAGCAGCTCCCAGGCCTCCTCCGGCACGGTGCGGCCGGCCCGGTCCGCGCGTCGTTCCAGTTCCTCCTGGGCGCCGCCGGGACCCAGCCCCAGGCGTCCCATGAGCACGCCCGTGGCCCGCTCGGCGGCGGCCCGCGCGGGTGCGGCGAGCCGCTCCTCGTCGAGTTCGGCGCGCAGCCGGGCGACGGTACGAGCCAGTTGGTCGGCCGCGGACCGCTCGTCGGGCCGGCCACCGGACGCGGAGGCGACTCCGTCGTGGCTCACTCTGTGAGCATCGCACAATCACCCCGGGGAGAACCCCCTCACCGGGGCGGCCTCGGGAACCCACGCCGGCGGCTCGGCCGGCCCCGTGGCAGGCACCATGGCCGGGGCCCCCGCCGGGCCCGGGTCGTGGCAGGCGCCCGGCGCCGTCGGGCCGCGGGCCCGAGCCCCAGCGCTGCCCGCGGGCGCGCACACGACGCGGCCGGCCAACGCCGCGGGGCGCCTCAGGCGGACAGGGGGCTGCCGTCGAGGCTCCGCAGCAGGTCAGCAGGGTCGTGGTGGACGGCGACGGCGCCCGCATCCTCAAGGTCGGCGCGCGGCACCCCGCCCGAGAGGAGCGCGACACACGGCACGCCGGCCCGGCCCGCCGCGAGCACGTCCCAAACGGTGTCGCCGACGAACACCGCGCGGTCCGCGTCGACACCGGCCCGGTCCAGGGCCCGGCGCACGAGGTCGGGGGCGGGCTTGCTCGCGGACACGTCGTCGGCGCTGGTCGCGTCGTCGATGACGTCGTCGGCGTCCAGGGCGGCGCGCATGGCGGCCGGCTCCACGGCGTCGGCCGAGGTGGCCAGCACGATCCGGCGGCCCCGGGCGGCGACCGCGCGCAGCAGGTCCGCGGCCCCCTCCAGCGGGGTGAGCGTCGCCGAGTGCGTGGCGTAGAGCGCCTTGTGGGCGGCGCTGATGGCGTCGTCCCGGCTCGTGTCCCGTGCCTCGCCGAGCAGCCGTTCCACCAGGTGGTCCGAGCCCATGCCGACGCACCGGTGGATCTCCGCCATCGGCACGGTGTGCCCCGCCTGCCGGAAGGCCTCCGACCAGGCGACGACGTGGAGGTAGTTGGTGTCGACGAGGGTGCCGTCCATGTCGAACAGCGCCACTCGTTCCCGGTCGTCGTCCATGGGTGCGTGTCCTCCTTCGGTCCGGCCCGCTCCCGTGTGCTGCCGGCCCTCCTTCCCCCCGCCTGTCCGGTTCCCCCGCGGTCAACCCCCGTACCGCGGACGGTTAGGCGCAGCCGCACCGGGAAGCCGACCCAGCGACGCATCCCCGAAGGGAGAGGACCCATGGGCACGATCAGCGAATCCGTGGACGTCGACGTCCCGCTGCACACCGCGTACAACCAGTGGACGCAGTTCGAGGAGTTCCCGAACTTCATGGAGGGCGTGGAACAGGTGACCCAGGTCGACGACCGGCACAACCACTGGGTGACGAACGTCGCCGGTGCCCGCCGGGAGTTCGACACGGAGATCGTCGACCAGCTGCCGGACGAGCGGGTGGCGTGGCGCACCGTCACCGGGGACGTCCGTCAGCGCGGTGTCGTGACCTTCCTGGAGCTGGACCCGTCGCACACCCGGGTGAACCTCGCCATGGAGGTGGAGACCTCGGGGCTCGCGGAGAGGGCCGCCGACGCGCTCGGCGTCGTGGACCGGCGGGCGCGGGGCGACCTGCGGCGGTTCAAGCACTTCATCGAGGAGCGGGGCAGCGAAACGGGCGCCTGGCGCGGCCGTGTCGCCCCGGGTGGCTGACCCGCCGGACGACCTGGGCGCGACGATCCCCGGCGGGGTCGCCGGGGCCGGGTCGGTGTCCGGCGGGCTGAGCTCCACGGCCCGGGTGAGCACGGCGATCGCGGCCACGGCGTCGCCGCGGTCCAGGATGCGCCGCGCGGCGCGCTCCAGCAGGAGGGCCACCTCCGCGCCGTGCGCTGCCGGGTGGCGGCCTCGACCACGGCCGACATGACGGCGCGGCGCCTCCGCCACCCGCACCAGCGCCCCGGCACACCCACCCCCGGCCGGGCGGGTCCGGTACGGCGCGGGCGGGGTAGGTGGGGTGCATGGGCAATGTGGACGACCGGGCGCCGGCGGGGGGCCTGACCTTCGGGGTCGAGGAGGAGTTCCTGCTGGTCGACCCGGGGACGGGGCGGCTGGTCGACGGCGCCGCCGCCGTCATCGCCCGGGCGTCGAGGCTCCCGCCGGCCGCACCGGACGTGGCGCTGCAGCACGAGCTGTCGGCCGCCCAGATCGAGTCGGCCACCGGTGTCGCCACGCGCCTGCCCGAGCTGACCGGCCAGCTGGCGGCCACGCGGCGGCTGCTGGCCGACGCGGCCGCGGCCGAGGGCGCCCGGCTGGTCTCGTCGGGCACGCCCGTCCTCGACGGCCGTTCGGGGATCAGCGCGGGCGCCCGCTTCGCAGCGATCGCCGGCCTCTACGAGAGCCAGGCGAGCGGCTACCGGGCGTGCGGCTGCCATGTGCACGTGGGCGTACCGGACCGGGACACCGCGGTCGCGGTCGTCAACCACCTGCGGCCGTGGCTGCCCACGCTGCTGGCGCTGTCGGCCAATTCGCCGTACGACCGGGGGCGCGACTCCGGTTACTCCAGTTGGCGCGTACTGGACCAGGCGCGCTTCCCGGGTTCCGGGATCCCGCCGTGGTTCGCCTCGGCGGCCGAGCACGACGCCGAGGTCGACCGGCTGGTGGAGTGCGGGGTGCTGGTAGACCACGCCATGACGTTCTGGCTGGCCAGGCCCTCGCCCCGGCTGCCCACGGTGGAGGTGCGGGCCGCCGACGCGCTGGGGGCGACCTGGGAGACGGCGTTGCAGGCGGCCCTCACGCGGGCGCTGGTGCGCACGGCGCTCGGCGAACTCTCCCGGGGCGTTCCGGCCCCGCCCACGACACCGCAGCTCGCCGCGGCCGCGCTCTGGTCGGCGGCCCGCTACGGGATGTCGGGGCCGGGGATCCATCCCGTCCTGGAGACCCGCGTGCCCGCGACCGCGCTCCGCGACGAGCTGCTGGAACGCGTCACGCCCGCGCTGGAGGAGACCGGTGACCTGGCCTTCGTCCGCGACGCCGTGGCCGCGCTGGCCCGTGCGGGCAGCGGCGCGGACCGGCAGCGACGGGCCGGGGAGGCGGGCGGGCCACGCGCCGCGGTGGACATGCTGGTCGAGCAGACGGCGGCGGAGGGCCGCATGCCCCCGGCGTCACCGGGCAGGGGCACCAGCGGACGCCCGTACCCCGAGGACGTCACCGCACCGACCGACGGAGGACCCGATGGACGTGGTCTCCGACCTCCCGACCGATTCCCGGACCACTGAGCCCACGCCGCCCGCGCCGAGGGGCCCCCTCTCCCGGGCGGTGCTGGACGCGCTCACCGGGGGCCCGCCGGGCACCGCGCCGGCACCGGCCGCGGGGGCGGTCGAGGACGCCGACCCGTTCGGCGAGGACCTGCAGCTGGCCCTGCACGTCTGCTACGAGCTGCACTACCGGGGTCTTGCGGGAGTGCACCCCGGCTGGGAGTGGGATCCGGGACTGCTGGGGCTGCGCGGCGCCATGGAGGCCGCCTTCGGGGCGGCGATCCGCGCCGGGCTGCCGGAGGCACCGGCGGGCGCCGCGGCCCGTACGGCCCTCGACCGGGAACTGGAGGCGCTGCTCACCGAGCCCCGTGACGCCCGCGGCGTGTCGCACTTCCTGCGCGACGAGGCCACCTGGGAGCAGTTGCGGGAGTACTTCGTGCACCGGTCGGTGTACCAGCTGAAGGAGGCCGATCCGCACGCGTGGGTGATCCCGAGGCTCACCGGCCGCGCGAAGGCCGCGCTCGTCGCCGTCGAGTACGACGAGTTCGGCAGCGGGCGCGGGGAGCGCGTCCACGCCCGGCTCTTCGCCGACCTGCTGCAGGACGCCGGGCTGGACCCCTCCTACGGGCACTACGTGGACGTCGTGCCGGCGGTCACCCTCGCCACCGTCAACCTGATGTCCTGGCTGGGCCTGCACCGGGAACTGCGGGGGGCGCTCGTGGGGCACTTCGCGGCCGGCGAGATCACCACGGCGCCGGCCGCCCGCCGGACGGTGAAGGCCATCGACCGGCTCGGCGGCGGCCCGGCCTGCCGGCACTTCTACGACGAGCACATCGAGGCCGACGCGGTCCACGAGCAGGTGATGCGCCATGACGTCATCGGTGACCTGCTGGCCCGCGAACCCGGCCTCACCGCCGACGTCGTCCTGGGGATCCGCGCGACGGCGCTGCTGGACGGGCGCGTGGAGGAGCACCTGCTGGGGGCGTGGCGCGCCGGGCGCACCTCGCTGCGCGCGGCGCCGGGGCCGGCCGGGCTGCCGGGGGCGTCCGGTTCGTCCGGACCGTACGGGGAAAGTGCACCTCAGGAGGCCTGAGCAAGGAGGTCGCGCGATGCGCTCAGCACCCCTGGGGACGCGGGTGGGGACGGCACGCCGCGGGGCGGCCGACGCCACCGTGCGCTGAGGCCGCCGCGATGGCAGGTGGGGCGGCCCGATGGCTCCGCCATCCGTACCGGTCGTGGCGGGAGTCGCGGGCGGGCCGCATGTGGCACCAGGGCGGCGAACTGGAGCTGCTGCAGCGCTCCATGGGCTTCGCCGCGCTCGGTCTGGTGACGCTGGTCCCGCTGCTGATCGTGGTCGCCGCGGCCGTGCCCTTCCACGGCTACGGCTTCGCGCAGTGGGTCGTCGACGGCATGGGGCTGTCGGCCGAACCCGCGCGGGCCGTGAAGGAGCTGTTCGCGGCCCCGCGCAAGGTGATCAGCAGTACGAGCGGCCTGAGCCTGCTGGCACTGGCGCTGTTCGGGCTCTCCTTCGCGGCGTGCGTCGAGGTGGGGTACACCCGGATCTGGCAGGTGCCGCCCACCCCGTGGCACCACGTGTGGCGGCGCGCGGTGTGGCTGGCCGCGCTCACCGCGTACCTGTTCGCGGAGGCGCAGAGCGGGGCGGTGCTGGGCGCGGGGTGGCCGGACACGGTGCTCCGCGGCGGCACGGCCGTCCTCCTGGGCTTCGTCTTCTTCTGGTGGGGGCAGTACTTCCTGCTGGCCGGGCAGGTGCCGTGGGCGGCGCTGGCGCCCGGGGCGGTCGCGACGATGGTCGGCCTCATCGGTCTGCGGGTCTTCTCGTCGTTCGTGTTCTCCCCGCTGATCGTGACCAACGCCGTCTCGTACGGGGCCGTGGGCACGGTGCTGATCGTGCAGTGCTGGCTGATCGGGGTGGGCTTCGTGGTGTTCGGGGGCGCCCTGCTCGGCCGCCATCTCCAGAATCCGAGCAAATGGTTTCATCAGGGACCTTCCGGGCAGGCGCAAGGAAGCGCCGATCGACCCCCGGAAGGAGAACCCCATGGGTGCCGAGAAGAAGGTCAAGAACACCGGCCAGAAGATGAAGGGCAAAGCCGAGGAGGCCACGGGCAAGCTGACCGGCGATGACAGCTTGCGGATGAAGGGCAAGGCCGACCAGGTCAAGGGCGACGCCAAGCAAGTAGTGGAGAAGGGCAAGGACACCCTCGACCACTGACGCCGGCCCCGCCGCACACCGTTCGTGGGAGTCCCGTGGGGCCGGGGGCGCACAACGCGCCCCCGGCCCCACGGGCATGCTCGCGGTCCCCGGCAGTCCCCGCCGACGGCTTCCCGGGGCGGGCGGGCGAGGGGGTGTCAGCTGTCGTAGTCGACCGTCAGCTCGTCGGAGACCGGGTAGCTCTGGCAGGTCAGCACGTAGCCCGCGTCGACCTCGGACTCCTCGAGGGCGAAGTTGCGGCGCATCTCCACCTTGCCGTCGGTGACGAGCGCCCGGCAGGTGCCACAGACGCCGCCCTTGCAGGCGAAGGGCAGGTCGGGGCGGGTGCGCTGGGCGCCGTCGAGGACGCTCCGGTCACGCGGCAGGGCGGCCGTGGTCGTCCGGCCGTCGAGGACGACGGTGACCTGGCTGACCGGGCCCTCGGCGACGGCGTCCTCGTGGCGGACGGGGGTGACCGGCTCGTCGTCCGCGTAGAACAGCTCCTGGTGCACCCGGTCGCCGGGCACGCCGAGGCCGGCGAGGACCTGCTGGGCGTCGACGACCATGCCGTGCGGGCCGCACAGCCACCAGTGGTCGGCGTTGGGCACGTCGACGAGGCCCTCGACGAGGGTGGCGAGCCGTCCGGCGTCGAGGCGGCCGGAGAGCACGTCGGCCTCGCGCGGCTCCCTGGAGAGCACGTGGGCGAGCTGGAACCGGGCGGGGTGCAGGTCCTTCAGCTCGGCGAGTTCGTCGGCGAACATGACGGTGTCGGTGCGCCGGTTGCCGTAGAAGAGCGTGACCCGGGAGCCGAGGTCCGCGGCGAGGACGGACTCGGCGATGGAGAGCATCGGGGTGATGCCGGAACCCGCCGCGATCAGCACGTGGTGCCCGGGCGCGGTGAGGTCGGGGGTGAAGGCGCCGGTGGGACCCATCACCTCGACGGTGTCGCCCGCGCGCACCTCGTGCACGAGCCAGGCCGAGAAGAGCCCGCCCGGCACCACGCGGACCCCGATGCGGGGGGTGGCGCCGGCGGGGGAGCAGATGGAGTACGAGCGCCGCTCGTCCCGGCCGTCGACCTCGCGGCGCAGGGTGAGGGACTGCCCGGGCGCGAAGGCGAACTCCGCGGCCAGTTCCCGCGGTATGTCGAAGCTGACGGCGGCCGCGTCCTCGCAGAGCGGCTCGACCGCGGCGACCCGCAGGGCGTGGAAGGCCGGACGGCGGCGGACCCGCGGGGCCGGCGCCTGCGGGGCGGGGGTGGTCGGGGCCATCAGATCTCCTTGACGTACTCGAACGGCTCCAGGCAGGCACGGCAGCGCCACAGGGCCTTGCAGGAGGTGGCGGCGAAGCGCGAGGTCTCCTCGGTGTCCGCCGAGCCGCAGCGGGGGCAGGAGACGGAGCGCCGTGTGGGGGTGAGCACCAGCGGCACCGGCCCCGCGGTACGCCGGGGCGCCGGGCCGGGGGGTGCGATGCCGTGCTCGGCGAGCTTGCGGCGGCCCTCGGGGGTGATCCAGTCGGTCGTCCACGGCGGGTCCAGGACGGTGCGGATCTCGACCCGGTCAAAGCCGGCGGCGCGCAGCCGGGCGGCCACGTCGGCGCGCATCTCCGCCATGGCGGGGCAGCCCGAGTAGGTGGGGGTGAGGGCGGCGACCACCGTGCCGTCCCGGGCGACCTCGACGTCGCGCAGGACGCCCAGGTCGGCCAGGGTCAGCATGGGCAGCTCGGGATCGGGCACCTCGGCGGCCACGCGGGCCGCCCGGTGTGCGTCGGTGAGGGCGGTCACGGTGCTCACCAGACCGCTCCGGGGTGCGCGCGGGCGACGCCCTGCAACTCGGCGAGCAGCGGGGCGAGGTGCTCCGTGCGGTCGCCCTCGCGGCCGTGGCCGGGCAGGGGTTCGGCCCCGACGGAGGGCAGCCCCGCCGTCGCGGTGACCTGGCGCAGCGCGGCGGTCACCTCCTCGCGCACCGCGGCGGGGTCGGCGCCGCACGTCGCGGCGGCGGTGAACAGCTCCTCCAGGTAGGGGGCGACCTCCTCCAGGCCGGCCCGCATGCGGCGGTGCGACTCCTCGGTTCCGTCGCCGAGCCGTACCGTCCACTCGGCGGCGTACTGCCGGTGGTAGGTCAGCTCGTTGACGCCCTTGGCGGCGATGGCGGCGAGCACCGGGTCCTGCGCGGTGCGGGCGAGCCGCTCGAAGACGGCGAGCCGCCAGCTGGAGGCGACGAGCAGCCGGGCCATGGAGAACGCGAAGTCCCCGCAGGGCAGTTCGGCGAGGCGGACGTTGCGGAAGTCGGCGGCGTCCCGGAAGTAGGCGTAGGCGTCCTCGTCGCGGCCGGTGCCGTCCACCTGGCCGGCCCGGGAGTAGAGCAGGCGGGCCTGGCCGAGCAGGTCGAGCCCGATGTTGGCGAGGGCGACCTCCTCCTCCAGCTCCGGCGCGCGGGTGCACCACTCGGCCAGGCGCTGGGCGCCGACCAGGGCGTCGTCGCCGAGCGCCAGGCAGCGGGCGGCCAGTTCCGCGGCGTCCACGCCCTCCGGCACGGTGGTGTCGACGCCGTGCAGCGGGTCCTCGAAGCCGGTGCCGAAGGCCCAGCGGGCGTCACTGTCGTCGTGCCCCTCGGCCAGGGACAGGTAGACGTGCTCGTCGCTCATGCCCTGCTCCTAGATGTGGGGGACGTCTTCGGGGATGTCGTAGAAGGTGGGGTGCCGGTAGACCTTGTCTGCGCTGGGGGTGAAGAAGGGGTCCTTCTCGTCCCGCGTCGACGCGGTGATGTGCTCCGAGCGCACCACCCAGATGCTCACGCCCTCGTTGCGCCGCGTGTACAGGTCACGGGCGTGGGTCAGCGCCATGCGGTCGTCGGCGGCGTGCAGGGAGCCGACGTGGACGTGGTTCAGGCCGCGCTTGCCGCGGACGAACACCTCGTACAGGGGCCACTCGGCCCGGGTCGTGCTGTCGCCGGTGGTGCTCATGCCACGGCTCCTTCCTCTGCCCGGGCCGCCTGCTTGGCGGCGTGGGCGGTCGCGGCCTCGCGCACCCAGGCGCCTTCCTCGTGTGCGGTGCGGCGGCGTTCCATCCGCGCGTCGTTGCACGGTCCGTCGCCGCTGATGACCCGTTGCAGCTCCGACCAGTCGGGGGTGCCGAAGTCGTGCCGGCCGCGCTCCTCGTTCCAGCGCAGCTCGGGATCGGGCAGGGTCACGCCGAGCCTGTCGGCCTGCGGGACGGTCATGTCGACGAACCGCTGCCGCAGCTCGTCGTTGCTGTGGCGCTTGATCTTCCAGGCCATCGACGCGGCCGAGTTGGGCGAGTCGCCGTCGGGCGGGCCGAACATCATCAGCGACGGCCACCACCAGCGGTCCACCGCGTCCTGCACCATCGCCCGCTGGGCCTCGGTGCCGCGCATCATCGTCATCAGCAGTTCGTAGCCCTGCCGCTGGTGGAAGGACTCCTCCTTGCAGATGCGCACCATGGCGCGGGCGTAGGGCCCGTAGGAGGAACGGCACAGCGGCACCTGGTTACAGATGGCGGCGCCGTCGACGAACCAGCCGATGACGCCGACGTCGGCGAAGCTCAGGGTCGGGTAGTTGAAGATCGAGGAGTACTTCTGGCGGCCCTCGATCAGGCGCTGCGTGAGGTCCGCGCGGTCCACGCCCAGGGTCTCGGCGGCCGAGTACAGGTAGAGCCCGTGGCCCGCCTCGTCCTGGACCTTCGCGAACAGGATGGCCTTGCGGCGCAGCGACGGGGCGCGGGTGATCCACTCCCCCTCGGGCTGCATGCCGATGATCTCCGAGTGCGCGTGCTGCGCGATCTGCCTGACCAGCGTCTTCCGGTAGCCCTCGGGCATCCAGTCCCGCGGCTCGATGCGCTGGTCCCGCGCGATCGTGGCTTCGAAGTGCTCCTGGAGCGGCGCCTGCGCGCCCTCCGCCGGCACGGTGGCGTTCGGTGTGGTCATCGATACCAGCTTCCCCTACCGACCATTCGTTCGGTTACAGTCTGACGAACTTTGCCGTACCCGGCAAGCCCTGTGGACGACGGCCGCGCCCGGCCCGCGGGAGGCCCCGCTCACACCCGCTCCACCAGCATCGCCACGCCCTGGCCGACCCCCACGCAGAGGGTCGCGAGGCCGCGGCGGCCGCCCTCGCGCTCCAGGCGGCCGAGGAGGGTGAGCAGGATGCGGGCGCCGGAGCAGCCCAGCGGGTGGCCGAGCGCGATCGCGCCGCCGTCGGCGTTGACCCGCTCCTCGTCCAGCTTGAGCCGGCTGACGACCGCCAGGGCCTGGGCGGCGAAGGCCTCGTTGAGCTCGACCGCGTCCAGCTCGCCGGCCTGCCATCCGGCACGCTCGAGGGCCTTCTCCGTCGCCGGGACGGGTCCGAGGCCCATCAGGTGGGGCTCGACACCGGCGGTGGCGGCGGTGACGATCCTGGCGCGCGGCGTGAGCCCGTACCGCTCGACCGCCGCGCGGCCCGCGACCACGAGGGCGGTGGCGCCGTCGGAGAGCGGCGAGGAGGAGCCGGCGGTCACGATGCCGTCCTTGCGGAAGATCGTGCGCAGGGTGCCGAGCTTCTCCAGGGTGGTGGAGGGACGCGGGCCCTCGTCGCGGGTGACCTCGCCGTCCTTGACGGCGACCGGCACGATCTCGCGGTCGAAGCGGCCGGCCTCCTGGGCCGCGACGGCCCGCCGGTGGCTGCGCAGCGCGAAGGCGTCGGAGTCGGCGCGGGTGATCCCGTCCAGGGCGGCGACCTCCTCCGCGGTCTCCCCCATGGACAGCGTCTCCATGGCGCCGAAGCGCGGGTTGGTGAAGCGCCAGCCCAGGGAGGTGTCGTGCACCTCGCCGGGCTTGGCCCACGGGGTGCCGGGCTTGGCCATGACCCACGGGGCACGGGTCATCGACTCCACACCGCCGGCGACGACCAGATCCGCCTCGCCGGAGCGGATCGCCTGCGCCGCCGAGGCGACGGCGGTGAGCCCGGAGGCGCAGAGCCGGTTGACGGTGTAGCCGGGCACCGTGTGCGGCAGGCCGGCCAGTAGCACGGCCATCCGGGCGACATCGCGGTTGTCCTCGCCCGCCTGGTTGGCGGCGCCGAGGATCACCTCGTCCACGGCCGCGGCCGGTATCCCGGCCCGCCTCACCGCCTCGCCGACCACCAGGGCGGCGAGGTCGTCGGGGCGGACGGACGCCAGGGCGCCGCCGTAACGCCCTTGCGGGGTGCGGGCGCCGTCGATCAGGAAGACCTCGTCTGCGGGCCGCGCGGGGAGGTGCTGGGACATGCGTTCCACCTCTTGACAGGCAGTTCGGATGCTGGATTACCTTGGGCGTGCCGCACGCTAACCGAATGTTCGGTCGGTCCACAAGGGCGGTGACGATCGTGAGGGGTGCCATGGACACGACGCAGGGGCCGGCGGAGATCATGTTCGCCGCAGACAAGGCGTCGCAGAGCCTCGGCATCGAGCTGCTGGAGACCGGCGAGGGGACGGCCGTGCTGCGCATGACCGTCACCGCGGCCATGGTCAACGGCCACGGCATCGCCCACGGGGGCTACCTCTTCCTGTTCGCCGACACCGCCTTCGCCTGCGCCTGCAACAGCCACGGCCCGGTGACGGTCGCCGCCGGGGCCGACATCACCTTCGTCGCCCCCGTCCACGAGGGGGACGAGCTGGTCGCGACCGCGCAGGAGCGCACCCGCTTCGGCCGCAGCGGCATCTACGACGTGAGCATCCTGCGGGGCGACCAGGTGGTCGCCGAGTTCCGCGGGCGCAGCCGCAGCATCGGACGCACGGAGGAGAACGGATGAGCAGCGAGCCGACGGACCGGTCGACGGCGGGGGCGCGCCTGGGAGAGCCGCTCCCCCACGGCCTGCTGGACGCCGCCGAGAAGCTGGACCCGGCGGAACTGCGGGAGCTCCAGCTCACCCGGCTCCAGGCGACGCTGCGCCACGCGTACGACAACGTCGAGGCGTACCGGAAGAAGTTCGACGAGGCCGGACTGCGCCCCGAGGACTGCGGGAGCCTGGACGACCTGGCGCGCTTCCCCTTCACCACCAAGGCCGACCTGCGCGACAACTACCCCTTCGGCATGTTCGCCGTCCCCATGGACCAGGTGCGCCGCGTCCACGCCTCCAGCGGCACGACCGGACTGCCCACCGTGGTGGGGTACACCGAGAACGACCTGTCCATGTGGTCCGACGTGGTGGCCCGCTCCATACGTGCCGCCGGCGGCCGGCCCGGCCACAAGGTGCACGTCTCCTACGGCTACGGCCTGTTCACCGGTGGCCTGGGCGCGCACTACGGCGCCGAGCGCGCCGGGTGCACGGTGATCCCCGCCTCCGGCGGCATGACGGCCCGCCAGGTCCAGATCATCCAGGACTTCAAGCCCGAGATCATCATGGTCACCCCGTCGTACATGCTCACCCTGCTGGACGAGTTCGAGCGCCAGGGCGTCGACCCGCGCGGCACCTCGTTGCGGGTCGGCATCTTCGGCGCGGAGCCGTGGACGGAGGAGATGCGCCGGGAGATCGAGGAGCGCATGGACATCCACGCCGTCGACATCTACGGGCTGTCCGAGGTGATCGGCCCGGGCGTCGCCCAGGAGTGCGTGGAGACCAAGGACGGCCTGCACGTGTGGGAGGACCACTTCTACCCCGAGGTCGTCGACCCGGTCACGGGCGAGCCGCTGCCCGAGGGCGAGGAGGGCGAACTGGTCTTCACCTCCCTCACCAAGGAGGCGCTGCCGATCGTCCGTTACCGCACCCGCGACCTGACGCGCCTGCTCCCCGGAACCGCCCGCCCGGCCTTCCGCCGCATCCAGAAGATCACCGGCCGCTCCGACGACATGATCATCCTGCGCGGGGTGAACGTCTTCCCGAGCCAGATCGAGGAGATCGTGCTGCGCACGCCCGGCGTGGCCCCGCACTTCCAGATCCGGCTGACCAAGCGCGGGCGCATGGACCACATGGAGGTCGTCGTCGAGGCGCGCCCCGACGCCCCCGCCGGGCTCCGCGAGGAGGCGGCGCGTTCCGTGGCGGCCGGCGTCAAGGACGGCGTGGGCGTCAGCGTCGAGGTGACGGTCGTCGACCCGGACACCGTCGAGCGCTCGGTCGGCAAGATCCGCCGCGTACGGGACCTGCGCGCCGATTAGCGGCGCGTCCCCACGCCCCCCCGCCCCCACACCCTCGGCCGCATCGCCTTGACCTGCAGCCGTCCGGCCCGGCGTTCACCCGCCGCTACCGGGGCGTCGCCTTCGGGACCACTGGGCGTCCGGCTCGGCCGGGGTCTGGCCGCAGGGCCGCTGACCGCCCCGCGCGGCACGTGGTGCGGGGGTGCCTCTATGTCTTTCGTCAAGCGAGGCGGGGGGTTCTGGGTTGGTAGTAGGTGCCGTCGCGGAGCATGGCGAACAGGACGCTGATGCGG
>NZ_JBEXYN010000020.1:0-161836 GCF_040630935.1 Streptomyces sp. NPDC005722 | reverse complement strand
GCCCTCGTCGCCACCCACGACCCCCAGCTCCTCGCCCTCGCCGACCGCGTCCTCGAACTCCGCGACGGCCACATCCTCACCACCGACTGACCCGCGGACGGCGGGGACGTCACGCCGCGGGGGGCGGGCCCGGGACGCCGCGCGCCCGCCGCCCCGCGGCCCGGTGCAGCGCCAGGCCGGACCAGCCGACCAGGACGACTCCCACCGCGCTGAACGCGGACCAGAACACCAGCGGCCCGTGCCCGACGTCACGACGCGCCACGACCCGCTCGGGACGGTCGGCCCGGTAGACGATGGGCAGCCGGTCCCCGTGGTTGACCTGACGGCGGTTGGTGCCCCGTGGCAGCGGATGGGTCACCTCGGCGCCCGCCACGGTGAACGTCACCCACAGCCGGCTGTCGCCCGGGCCGCCGTGCGCCTCGCGGACGGTGCCCACCGTGTGCACGCCGTAGCGTACCGACAGGGTGTCCCTGGCGGCCGAGGTCAGGAGCCAGACACCCGCGGCGAGGAACAGCACACCGGCCACCAGCAGCACCAGAGGGTGGGCGGTACCCCCGCGGGCGTCCGCGGCCGAGCCCTGGCGGGTGCCCGCACCCGAGCCGTACCGGCTGCCCGCACCGGAACGCCCGCCGGAGCCGCGCGTTTTCCCCCGCCGGCCGCCCCGCACCGGCCCGTCCCCTGCGCCCGCTGCCCCCATGACAGCAATTTACGGGAACCACGAGGCCGTACGGGAGAGGGAGTTCGGGACTCGTGGCGCGGGCGGCGACCCGCCTGGCACCATGGCTGCCCATGAGCTCCGGGCCCGCCTTCCGCCTCGCACGCGCCGCGGTGTTCGCGGCCGTGTGCGTGACGGTGACCGGGCTCGGCCACGCCCTGATGTCCCGGGCGGTGCCGGGCTGGGCGGTCGGGTACGCGTTCGCCGCCACGACCGCCGGGGCCTGGTGGCTCGCCGGACGCCGGGAGCGCGGCGCCCTGACGGTCACGGGAGCCACGGTGGGGGCGCAGTTCGCGCTGCACGCCTGGTTCGGCCTCGCCCAGGCCTTCGCCGCCGCCCCCGCCGACGCGGGCCCGGCGTACCGTCACACGGCCGCGGCGATGGGCGCGATGCCCATGTCCGCCTCCCCGGCCGGCGGCTGGACCACGGGCATGGCCGCGGCCCACGCGCTCGCCGCCGCGCTGTGCGGGCTGTGGCTGTGGCGGGGCGAGGCCGCGGTCTTCCGGGCCGGCCGCGCCCTGGCCGCGGTCCTGCTCGCCCCGCTGCGCCGGGCGGTACGCACCGTCCTCGCCCACGACCACGCCGCCCCGGCCCGCCCCGCGGCCTCACCCCGTCCGGCGCGCCCACCGCGCCGGACACCCCTGCGGCACACGGTGGCACGCAGGGGCCCACCGAAGCCGGCGATCAGCTGCTGACCGTCCGTCCCGCCCACCGGCGGTGACGGGCGCAGTCCGGCCTGTCCGCGCACGGCACCGTCCGCCGCGCGGCCACGCCGTCCCGCCGTCACGGCGGACCGACCTGCCGACTTCACCCGCGCCCGCGCCGTACGCGCCGGGCGCCGATCGGGGATGCACCCATGTCTTCCACACAGGAACAGACGCCGACCGACGGACACGGCGGGGACGCCGCGGCCCCTGCCGGGGAAGGCGCCGCGCCGGCCGCGGACCTGTCCGGCACCACCGCGCAACCGCGGCGCTCCTGGCGCGAGGCACGCGCACTGCTCGTCCGACTGCACTTCTACGCCGGGGTGTTCGTCGCCCCCTTCCTCCTCGTCGCCGCCCTCACGGGCCTCGCCTACACCTTCACCCCGCAGTTCGACCGGCTCGCCTACGGCGACCTGCTGTACACCGAGCGGCCCGACGGCCCACCGCGTCCGCTGGCCGAACAGATCACGGCCGCCAGGGCCGCCCACCCGGAGGGGACGCTCGCCTCGGTGATCACCCCGTCCGGCCCCGAGGACACCACGCGCGTCGTGCTCTCCGTCCCCGAACTGGGCGACAAGCAGCGCACGGTGTTCGTCGACCCCGCCACGGCCGAGGTGCGCGGGGAGCTGACCACGTGGTTCGGCTCGACGCCGCTGTCGACCTGGCTGGACGACCTGCACCGCAACCTCCACCTCGGGGAGACCGGCCGGCTGTACTCCGAGGTCGCCGCCAGTTGGCTGTGGGTGATCGTCGCGGGCGGGCTCGTGCTGTGGCTCGGACGCGCCCGCGGCCTGCGCGCCCCCACGGCCCGCGGTGTGCTCCTGCCCGACCGGTCGGCCCGGGGAGTGCGCCGCACCCGTACCCGGCACGCCGCCACCGGCGTGTGGCTGGCGCTCGGCCTGCTCTTCCTCAGCGCCACCGGTCTGACCTGGTCCCACTACGCCGGTGACCGCTTCGGACGGTTCCTGGACGCGGTCAAGGGGCACGCGCCCGCGCTCGACACCTCCCTGCCCGGCGCGGGAACCGGCTCCGGCCCGGCGCAGGAGGGACACGCCGGGCACGGCGGCGGCCGCTCCACGGCGGCCGCCGACCCGGCCGCCTTCGACACGGTCCTGGCCGTGGCCCGGGACGCGGGCCTGGGCGGCAGGGTCGAACTGACCCCGCCCGCCGACGCGTCGACCGCCTGGACCGTCGCCCAGGACGACGACCGGTGGCCGGTGCACTACGACCGGGTCGCCGTCGACGCCGCCCGGGGCGAGGTCACCTCCGAGAGCCGCTGGGCCGACCACCCCGCCCCGGCCAAGCTCAGCAAGCTCGGCGTCCAGGGCCACATGGGCCTGCTCTTCGGCCTGGTCAACCAGATCGTGCTGGCGGTGGTGGCGCTCGGCCTGGTCCTCGTCATCTGCTGGGGCTACCGCATGTGGTGGCAGCGCCGGCCGGTCCGTGCCGACCGCGCCGCCCCGTTCGGCCGGGCCCCCGCACGCGGCACCTGGCGCCGCCTGCCCGTGCCCGCGCTGGTCCTCGGCGTCCCCGTCGTCGCCGCCCTCGGCTGGGCACTGCCCGTCCTCGGCGTGACGCTGCTGGGGTTCCTCGTCCTCGACGCCGCCGTGGGCCTCCTGCGCCGGCCGCGCACCGACTGACCCCCGCGACCCCGACCCCGGCCCGGGGGACCCCTCCCGGGCCGGGCCGCGTGTGCCGGCCTGCCGCCCGACCACCGAGGTCGCCACACCCGGGCCCGGGCGCTGCGGCGCCGCGACCTGCGCGCCGTGCCGGCCCGCCCCCTGCGGGCGGCTCCGTGCCGCCCGCAGGGGGCGCCTTGCCCGGTCCGTGGTGTTACGTATAACGTTCGCGCATGTCCCGTATCGCCCTGGTCACCCTCGTCGTCCGCGACTACGACGAGGCCATCGCCTTCTACACCGGTGCCCTCGGATTCGAGCTCGTCGAGGACGAGCCGCGCCCCGGCGGGAGCCGGTGGGTCGTCGTGCGCCCGCCCGGCGGCGCCTCCGGCAGCGGGCTGCTGCTCGCCCGCGCAAAGAACGACGCGGAGCTCTCTCGGGTCGGCGACCAGACCGGCGGACGGGTCGGCTTCTTCCTGCACACCGAGGACTTCGCGGGCGACCACGCGCGGATGCTCGCCGCGGGCGTGACCTTCCTGGAGGAGCCCCGTCACGAGGCGTACGGCTCGGTCGCCGTCTTCCAGGACCCGTACGGGAACCGCTGGGACCTCCTCCAGCCCGCCGCCACCGCCCCCACCGACCAGGAGCACACCGCGTGACCGCCCTCGACACCGACCTGATACGCCGGCTCCCCAAGGCCGTCCTCCACGACCACCTGGACGGCGGCCTGCGCCCGGCCACCCTGGTCGAGCTGGCCGCGGAGACCGGCCACGCGCTGCCCGCCACCGACCCCGGCGAGCTGGCCGCCTGGTACTACGACGCGGCGAACTCCGGCGACCTCGTCCGCTACATCGCCACCTTCGAGCACACCATCGCCGTGATGGGCACCCGCGAGGGCCTGCTGCGCGTCGCCGAGGAGTACGTGCTCGACCTCGCCGCCGACGGCGTCGTCTACGGCGAGGTGCGCTACGCCCCCGAGCTGCTGGTGCACCGCGGCCTCACCCTCGCCGAGGTCGTCGAGACCGTCCAGGAGGGCCTGGCCGCCGGCATGGCGAAGGCCGCCGCCGCGGGCACGCCGGTCCGCGTGGGGACCCTGCTGTGCGCGATGCGCATGACCGACCGCAGCCGCGAGGTGGCCGGCCTCGCCGTGGCCTACCGCGACGCCGGTGTTGTCGGCTTCGACATCGCCGGGGCCGAGGACGGGTTCCCGCCCGCCGACCACCTCGCCGCCTTCGAGTACCTGCGCCGCGAGAACGTGCCCTTCACCATCCACGCGGGCGAGGCCCACGGCCTGCCCAGCATCCACCAGGCCGTGCAGGTCTGCGGCGCGCTGCGGATCGGCCACGGCGTCCGCCTCGCCGACGACGTCGTGGACGGCAAGCTCGGCCGCCTCGCGGGCTGGATACGCGACCGCCGCATCGCGCTGGAGGTCTGCCCGACCTCCAACCTCCAGACCGGCGCCGCCACCTCCATCGCCGGGCACCCCATCACCCTGCTGCGCGACCTCGGCTTCCGCGTCACGGTCAACACCGACAACCGCCTGGTCTCGGCGACCACCATGACCCGGGAGATGGAACTGCTGGTCAGCGAGGCGGGCTGGACGGCGGAGGACCTGCGCGAGGTCACCGTCAACGCGCTCAAGAGCGCGTTCCTCCCCTTCGACGAGCGGAACGCGATCATCCGCGACGTCGTCCTCCCGGGCTACGAGACCGTGCTGACCGCTGGCCGCTGACCCATGATGGGGGTACCGGGCCGGCTCGGCTCCCGGCCCGGTACCCACGTCCGTCGAGCGCGCCGGAAATCGGGGAAGCACCCGCAGACGCCGGTTACGGCGGGCGCGCCACCCACGGACGGTGGGCGTGGTCACCGGCCATCTGCACCCGCGGACGGCAACGAGACCGCACGCGGACGAACAACCGGCCCCGCTCCGGCGCTTGAACCCAGCCGACCGCCGGGCCGCAGACTGCCGACAAGGCAGCCCCCACCCTCCCCTCCGCAGCCCGCATCTTTGCGCCCGAAGGGCGCGAGACGGCGCGACAGCCGAGCAACCGGCGCGGCACCCACCGGCCCGACGCCACGGGGCAGGCCGCTACGCGGCTGGTGCAGGCTCCGGGGTCGAGGAAGCGACAGGCACCGCGAGCGGCTCCTCGCCGGGTTCCGCCTCAGGCCGCCGAGTGGTGCCCGGCGGGCGGACGACCGCGTCTGAGCCGGCGCCGCGCGGCGGGCGCGGTGGGTACGGCAGACGCGGCGGGTGGGCGGCGGACGCGTCGCGGGAAACCTCCGCCCTTGACGGCGCCCCGTCCTGTGCGAAGGATGGCGCCCACCGATCCACCCGTCCGGCCGCAGGTCCCCATTGGGAGCCGCCACGTGACCCCTGAGCAGCACCGTCCCCGTACCGTCCTGGCCATGCGGGCCGCCACCCGTGAGGCCGTCCTCACCGACGTGGCGCTCGGGCGGCTGGCCCGCGTCGCCCGCTTCGACCCCACCGTGCTCGTCGAGGACTTCGCAGACCCCGCCGTGGCGGAGGCGCTCGCCGGCGCCGAGGTGCTGCTGACGGGGTGGGGCTGCCCGGCGCTGGACGAGGCGGCGTTGGAGCGGATGCCGGCGCTGCGCGCGGTCGTCCACGCCGCGGGGTCGGTCAAGCAGCACGTCACCGGCGCCGTGTGGCAGCGCGGCGTGCAGGTCTCCAGCGCGGCCGCCGCCAACGCCCTGCCGGTGGCCGAGTACACCGTCGCCGCCGTGCTGTTCTCCGGCAAGCGCGTGCTGGAGTCCGCGCGGGCCTACCGGGAGGCCCGCCGGAAACCGGCGCTCTCCGAGACGCCCGGCGGCATCGGGAACTACCGCCGCACCGTGGGGGTCGTCGGCGCCTCCCGCATCGGACGGCGGGTCGTCGAGCTGCTGCGCCCCTTCGACCTGCGCCTGCTCCTCCACGACCCCCACCTCGCTCCCGCGGAGGCGGTCGCGCTCGGTGCGGAACCGGTGGAGCTGGACCACCTGTGCCGGCGCAGCGACGTGGTCACCCTCCACGCCCCCGAACTGCCCGATACCCGGCACCTCTTCGACGCCGCACGCCTGGCGCTGCTGCGGGACGGGGCGACGCTGGTCAACACCGCGCGCGGCTCGCTGGTCGACACCGCCGCGCTCACCGCCGAGCTGGTCTCCGGCCGGCTGCACGCCGTCCTCGACGTCACCGACCCCGAGCCGCTGCCCGCCGGCTCGCCGCTCTACGACCTGCCGAACGTCCTGCTCACCCCGCACGTCGCCGGATCGCTCGGCAACGAGCTGGCCCGGCTCGCCGACGCCGCGATCGGGGAGATCGAACGCCTCGCCCGCGGCGAGCCGCTCGCCCACGCCGTCCACCCCGACGAACTCGCACACTCGGCCTGAGAGGACCCTACGGCCATCCCCGTCCCGACTCCGGGCGGGCTCGCCTGGCAGGAAGCGGGGTTCGGCCGCTTGCGGAAGACGGGACGGGCGGGCACCGCGCGAGGGTACGACAGCGTCACGGGAAGGGCTACGCGCGGCCCGTGCCGCGGTAGAGGTCGAGTTCGCCGTCGAGTTCGAGGGCGAGGACGGTGGCGTACGGGTCCAGGGCGCCGGGGGAGGGGGCGTCGATCCAGGTCACTCCGGGGACCTCGTGGAGCCCGCCGGTCACGTGGTGGCCGAGCGCGGCGCCGCTGCCGACGACGGAGACGCGCCGCACGCGGTTGCGCAGGCCGCGTACCGCGATGGTCTCGCGTGGGGCGTCGAAGCACACCAGGTACAGGGTGCGGCGGTCGGCGGACAGGGTGCTGGGGCCGTAGTGGTGCCCGGCCGGCAGGCCGGCGCGGGTGCCGTACACGGCGTCGGCGTGGGCGCGGATCCAGTCGCCGAGCCCTTCCAGGCGCTCGGTCTGCTCCGGGGTGATGGTGCCGTCCTCGCGGGGCCCGACGTCCAGCAGCAGGTTGCCGCCGGCGCTGATCGTCTCGGTGAAGTAGCGGACCAGCTGGCCCACCGACTTGTGGCGGTGGTCGCCGTGCTGGAAGCCCCACGAGTCGTTGACGGTCAGGCACAGCTCCCACGGCCCGGGCGGCGGTTCGACGGGGATGCCCTGCTCGGGCGTGGCGTAGTCGCCGTGGCTGAGCATGCGCGCGTTGAGGACCGTCTCCGGGTTCCCGGCGAGGATCCGCGCGGCCAGGGCGTCCAGGCCCCACTGCTCCTCGCTGCGCTCCCACTCGCCGTCGAACCACAGCAGGTCGGGGCGGAAGCGGTCGACCAGCTCCCCGACCTGCGCGTCGCGGTAGGCGAGGTACCGCTTCCAAGCGGCCGGGTCCTCCTTGCCGTCGGCCGGGGTGACGAAGCGGCTCGTCAGCACGTCCTCCAGCTCCGGGGCGGGGTGGACGACGCTGGGGTAGTCCGGGTGGTTCCAGTCCGAATGGGAGTAGTAGAGACCGACCTTGAGGCCCTGCTCGCGCAGCGCCCGCGCGTACGGGTCGATCAGGTCGCGCCCGGCGGGGGTGCGCCGGACGACCGACAGGTCGCCCTGCGCGGTGTCCCACAGGGCGACGCCGTCGTGGTGCCGGGCGGTCAGCACCGCGTAACGGGCGCCCGCGCGGGCGAAGAGCCGGGCCCAGGCGTCCGGGTCGTAGTGCGCGGCGGTGAAGCCGTCGAGCTGGCGCATGTACCGCTCGTGGGGGACGTCGCCGTCGTAGAAGGCCCAGGACTCGGGCACGCCGTCGACCGCGTAGATCCCGTAGTGGACGAAGATGCCGAGCTTGGCGTCGGCGAACCACGGCTGCAGGGGCATGGCTGACGGTTCCTCGGGGATCGGAGGGACGGCCGCGGGTGCGGTGATACGTCGGAGGAGTCCTGTCCTCCGCCCCGACCCTAAGGGGGATCGGGGCGGAGGACAAGAAAGACCTCCGATGTATCACCGCACCCGCCGGTGAGACGCCCCCGCTGCTTCACCGACCCCGCTGCTTCACCGCCCCGCTACTTCACCGACCCCGCCATGACCCCCTCCGCGAAGTGCCGCTGGAAGGCGAAGAAGACGACCAGCGGCACGATCAGCGACAGGAAGGCGCCGGGCGCCAGTACGTCGATGTTGGCGCCGAACTGCCGCATCTGGGACTGCAGGGCGACCGTGAGCGGCTGCGATCCGGCGTCGGCGAAGATCAGCGCGACCAGCATGTCGTTCCAGACCCACAGGAACTGGAAGATGGCCAGGCTCGCGATCGCCGGACGGCCCACCGGCAGCACCAGCTTCCGGAAGATCGTCCACTCCGACCCGCCGTCCATGCGGGCCGCCTCCAGCATCTCCCTCGGGATCTCGGCGAAGTAGTTGCGCAGCAGGAAGATCGCGAACGGCAGCCCGTACGCCACGTGGAAGAGGACCACGCCCGCCGTCGTGCCGAACAGCCCTACCTCCCGGAACAGCCTGGCCACCGGCAGCAGCCCGATCTGCACCGGCACCACGAGCATGCCGACGACCACCAGGAAGACCCAGTCGCGCCCCGGGAACTCCAGCCAGGCGAAGGCGTACCCGGCCAGCGCGGCCAGGACCACGACGGCGGCCGTGGCGGGCACCGAGATCAGCACGGTGTTCCAGAACGCCTGGGTGATCCCGCTGTCCCCGAGGATCGCGGAGTAGTTGTCGAAGCCCAGCGACCCGGGATGGAGCAGAGTGCTCCACCAGCCCGAGCCGGCGTTCTCGTCGGAGCTGCGCAGCGAGGAGACGAACAGCCCCACCGTCGGGGTGAGCCAGACCAGCGCGACGACCGTCAGCAGCACTTGGACGAGCCCGCCGCGCAGCACCGAACCCAGCCGGGCCGCCACGGAGGGACGCCCGGGTGCCCGGCCGGAGGGCCCGCCGGGCGGGGTCGGCGGAGCGGGGCGCGGAGCGGCGGTCTGCACGGTCATCGGTTGCTCCTGCGGAAGCGTCGGATGTTGAGGGCCATCGCGGGCAGCACGAGCAGCAGCAGGACGACGCCGATCGCGCTGCCCAGGCCCTGGTTGTTGCCGCCGCCGAAGGAGACCAGCCACATCTGCAGCGCCAGGACGTTGGCGTCCTCCAGCACCGGGCCCGGCGCGATGATGTAGACGAGGTCGAAGACCTTCATCACGTTGATCACCAGCGTCACGAAGACCACGCCCAGCACCGGCGCCAGCAGCGGCACGGTGATCCTGCGGAAGATCTGCCACTCGCTGGCGCCGTCCATCCGGGCGGCCTCCAGCGTCTCGCGCGGCAGGGAGGCGAGCCCCGCGCCGATCAGCACCATGGAGAAGCCGGTCCAGATCCACAGGTAGGCGCCGATGATGGCCGGCGTGACCAGCGTCGGCCCGAGCCAGTCGATGCCCGCGTACGGCTCCGCGAAGTTCTTCCCGGGCAGCCGGACGCCGTAAGGGCCGTCCTTCGCGTCCGGGAAGCGGAAGGAACCGTCGTCCCCGGTGGTGGCGGTGGCGACCACCGTGCCGTTCCTGGTGAGTTCGACGGCCATGTGCGGCAGACCGCGCTCCTGCGGGTCCACGGCGCCGGGCGTGCCGCCGCCGCCCGGCACGAAGTCCAGGTAGACCACGCCGGTGACGGCGTCGTCCGAGGCCTCCGCGGGCGCCGCCGGCCGGGCCTGCGCCGGGAGCGACGCGGGCGGCAGGCCGACCAGGCCCAGGGTGACGTCCCTGCCCGGCTCCACCCGCGCGACCGCCTGGTAGCCGCCGTCACCGGACTCCTCGAGCACCTCCGTGCCGCGGGGGCGGGCGCCGGGGTAGGCCGAGGAGTCGTTGAAGGTGTCGTGGACGGCGACGGCGGCCGCGTTCATCACGCCGCGCTGCGGGTCCTGGTCGTACACCAGGCGGAAGGTGATGCCCGCGGCGAGGAAGGAGACCGCCATCGGCATGAAGATCAGCAGCTTGAAGGCGGTGGCCCAGCGGATCTTCTCGGTGAGCACGGCCAGCACCAGGCCGACGCCGGTGAGCAGCCCCGGCGCCGCCACGACCCAGATCGCGGTGTTGCGGACGGCCTTGAGGCTCGCCGGGTCGCTGAACATCTCCTGGTAGTTGGCCAGCCCCACGAAGCGGTCGCCGCTCGCGTCGAACAGGCTGCGGCCGACCGAGAAGAGGATGGGGTAGCCGACGAGGGCGCCGAGCAGGGCGAGCGCCGGCAGCGCGAAGACGATCGCCGTGAGCCGGGCCCGGCGCGAACGCCGCCGGACGGCGGCCGGGGCGGTGCCGCCCGCCGGAGCGGACGGCACCTTGCGGGTGGAGGCGGACATGACCCGGCCTCAGCCCTTGTAGGCCTTGGCGGCCGCGGCCTCGAGCGCCGCCGCGGTGGCCTTCGGGTCCGACGGGTCGCGCAGGAAGTCCTGGAGGATCTTCCACTCGCCCTTGCCGGGCGTGCCGCCGAAGGCGGGCGGGGTCTGGTCCGACATGTCGAAGCGCACCGTGTCACCGGCGTCGACCAGCGACTTGGCGGCCGTGCGCAGGGTGTCGTCCGCGTAGGAGGCCGGGTCCAGTTCGGTGTTGGGGGAGAGGAAGCCGCCCGCCTTCGCCCAGATCCCCGCCGCCTCGGGGGTGGCCAGGTAGGAGATCAGCTCCATGCCGGCCTCGGCGTTCTTGCCGGACTTCAGCGCCACGGCGGCCTCGCCGCCGCCGACCACCGGGGCCGGGCCGCCGTCGACCGAGGGGAAGGGGAAGAACTTGGCGTCCTCGCCGACCTTGCCGCCCAGGTCACCGGAGATCACACCGCCGACGAAGTCGCCCTCGTAGACCAGGCCGGCCTTGGGGCTCTTGCCGAAGACGTGCGCGACGGAGTCGGGGAAGCTGGTGGCCAGGGCGCCCTTGCGGCCGCCGGCGAGCAGGTCGTCCTCGCCGAACAACTGGCCCAGGGTGGTGAGCGCCTTGACGACCGTCGGGTCGCTCCACGGGATCTCGTGCCGGGTCAGCTTGTCGTAGTTCTCCGGGCCCGCCTGGGAGAGGTAGACGTTCTCGAACCAGTCGGTGAGCGTCCAGCCGTCGGAGCCGCCGACGGCGAAGGCGGGCAGGCCCGAGTCGGAGACCGCGCGGGCGGCGTCCAGCATCTCCGCGAAGGTCTTCGGCGGCTGCACGCCGGCCGTGTCCAGCGCCGCCGGGCTGTACCAGACCGTCGACTTGTCGGAGGTCTTGAAGTACAGGCCGTAGTAGGTGCCGTCGACCGTGCCGAAGGTCTGCCAGATCTTGGCGTAGTTCTTCTCCGCGGCGCCCTTCACCTCCGGCGACAGCGGCTGGAGCCAGCCCTTGCCCGCGAACTCCTTGAGGACGCCGGGCTGCGGCACCATCGCCACGTCCGGGGAGTCACCGCCCTCGATCTTGCTGCCCAGGACGGTCGCGAAGTTGTCGCCGGTGGAGACGTACGCCACCTTCGCCCCGGTCTTCGCGGTGAAGCCGTCCAGGACCTTCTGGAAGTTCTGCTGCTCGACGCCGGTCCAGACGGCCGCGACGGTCACCGTCTGGCCCTTGAGCTTCTGGCTGCCGGCCGCCGGCCCGGAGCCGGAGGCGGACTTGGTCTCACCGCCGCAGGCGGTGGTCGCGAGGGCCAGACCGCATATCGCGGTGGCCGCGACGAGGGTGCGCTTCATCGAGTGGTGTCCCTTCTTAGGTGGGGTGCGTTGGTGTGGTGCCGTGGTGCGGTGGGGGGTGCGGAACGGTCAGCTGTGCGCCGGGTCGTGGACCCACCAGGCGGCGGCGTTGCCCGGCAGGACGCCGGCCGGGCAGGGGGTGCTGGACAGCAGCGGCTGCCCGGGCACCGGGGCGGGGACCGGCTCGTCGCCGAAGTTGACGGCGCAGACCAGGCCCTCGCCGCGGACGAAGGCGAGCACCCCGGGCGGCGTCTCCAGCCAGCGCAGCGTCCCCTCGCCGAGCTGGGGCAGCCGGGCCCGCAGGCCCAGGGCCTCCCGGTACAGGTGCCAGAAGGAACCGGTGTCCAGCAGCGCACGGTCGGCGCTGTGCTCGGCGAACCAGTCGGGCTGCGGCAGCCACGGCCGGGCCGTACTGCCCTCGGCGGTGAAGCCGAACGGCGAGACGTGCCCCGACCAGGGCAGCGGCACCCGGCAGCCGTCGCGGACGAAGCGCCGGCTGCCGGTACGGCGGAAGATCGGGTCGGTCAGCACCTCGTCCGGCAGGTCGACGACCTCGGGCAGCCCCAGTTCCTCGCCCTGGTAGACGTACGCGGCCCCGGGCAGCGCCAGCATCAGCAGTGCGGCGGCACGTGCCCTGGCGGCACCGAAGTGCCCGGAGGGGCCGCCCGCGTAGCGCGTGACGGTCCTGACCTGGTCGTGGTTGTTGAGCACCCAGGTGACGGTGGACCCGGTGCCGGCGATGTCGCGCAGCGCCTCGGCGACGGCCGTACGGAACGCCCCCGCGTTCCAGGGCGCGCTCAGCAGGTGGAAGAAGAAGGCTTGGTGGAGCTCGTCGGGCCGGACGTAGCGGGCCTGTTCGGCCGGGGTGGGCACGGAGACCTCGCCGACCAGCAGGCGCTCGCGCCCGTCGCGGGCGGTGTACTCCTCGCAGATGGCGCGCCACCGCCGCCACACCCCGTGCACCTCGGGACGGTTCCAGGCCAGCGGGTTGACGGAGTCGCGGGTCCGCTCGTCCGCCTCGGGGTCCGGGGAGTCGGGGAGGGCCGGGTGCTTGAACAGGCCGGCCGCCACGTCGATGCGGAAGCCGTCCACGCCCCGGTCCAGCCAGAAGCGCAGCACGTGCTCGAAGTGCTCGCCCACCCGCGGGTCACGCCAGTTGAGGTCGGGCTGCTCCGGGGTGAACAGGTGGAGGTACCACTGGCCGGGGCTGCCGTCCGGTTCGGTCACCCGGGACCAGGCGGGGCCGCCGAACATCGCCCGCCAGTTGTTGGGCGGCAGTTCGCCGTGCTCGCCGCGTCCCTCGGCGAAGTGGAACAGCGACCGGGCGGGGCCGCCGGGGCCCTCCGCCAGCGCCTCGCGGAACCACGGGTGGGCGGCGGAGCAGTGGTTGGGGACGACGTCGAGGACGGTGCGCAGGCCCAGCCGGTGCGCGTCGGCGACGAGGCGGTCGAACTCGGCGAGGTCGCCGTAGAGCGGGTCGACGGCCGTGTAGTCGGAGACGTCGTAGCCGTGGTCGTGCTGCGGCGAGGGGTAGAAGGGGCTCAGCCAGATCCCGTCGACGCCCAGCCTGCGCAGGTAGGGCAGCCCCGCCCGGACGCCGGCCAGGTCGCCGACGCCGTCGCCGGTGCTGTCCAGGAAGCTGCGCACGTACACCTGGTAGACCACCGCGTCGCGCCACCAGGGGCGTACGGCGGTGAGTGCGGGGGAGGGGGCGGCGGCGGTGGAGGAACCGTCCTCCAGAGGGGCTGTGAACACCCGTCACCAATCCTGACTGCGGGCGCGCGGACGGACACGACACTGCACGCCGCGCGGGGTGGCTCGTTATGCATGCATGTTAAGTAATGGCGTCAGGAAGATGTCAACGGAGCTGCCGACAGTCGGCGCTTACTGGGGTGGTTTGTGGGGCTATCTGGCAGCGAGTGTGGGCGCGCGAGAGCGTCAGCGCTACCTAACATGCATGTATGAGAGAGAGTGGGTGCGACACCCGTGGGGGAAGAACCGCGGGATCAGCGGTCCCGCACGATCTCCCGCAGCTCGCGGTCCAGGCGCGCGACGGCCTGCTCCGGCGTGGTGTGCAGCGCCAGCGCGTCCCTGCTCACCGCCGCCACCGCCAGGCTCACCTGCTCGTAACGGGCGCTCTTGGGACGCGGCTTGGCCGCCCGCAGGCTCTGCTCCAGCACCGGCAGGTACGGGTAGCGGCGCACCAGCCCCGGGTCCCGGTACAGGTCGGCCCACACCGGCGGCAGCGAGCCCTCCGTGAGCACCTGCCGCTGCACCGACTCACCCGTCATGTAGGCCATGAGGTCGGCGGCCGTCCCGGGATGCCGCGAGTGGGCGTTGACCGCGAGGTTGGACCCGCCGAGCACGCCCGTGCCCGGCCCGTCGGGCCCGGGCAGCGGCACGGCGCCGAAGCGTCCCGCGATCCGCGAGCCCGGCGCCGAGGCGAGGTCGTACACGTACGGCCAGTTGCGCAGGAAGAGCAGCCGGCCGTCCTGGAACGCCCGCCGGGACTCCTCCTCCTTGAAGTGCAGCGCCTCGCGCGGGATCCAGCCCTCGCGCACACCGCGCACCAGGAAGCCCAGTCCCTCGCGCGCCGCGTCGGAGTCCACGGTGACCCGGCTGCCCTCCCCGCCGAGGATCCCGCCCCCCGCCGACTGCACGGCCTCGGTGACGTTGACCGTCAGCCCCTCGTACGGCAGCAACTGCCCCGCGTAGCCGCCGATCCGGTACTTCGGGGCGAGCGTTCGCGCCTGCCGCTCCAACTCCGCCCAGGTGCGCGGCGGATCCAGGTGCTCCCGGTCGAGGATGTCCTTGCGGTAGTAGAGCAGCCCCGCGTTGGTGACGTAGGGGACGGCGTACAGCCGCCCGCGGAACGTGGCGGTCTCCTTCACCGAGTCCAGCAGCCGCTCCATCGGCAGTCCGCGCGGGTCGACCGGCGCGATCCAGCCCGCGCCGGCGAACTCGGAGGTCCAGGCCACGTCGATGTTGAGCACGTCGAAGCGGTCGCTGCCGGAGCGCAGGCTGTCGGCCATCTGCGCGCGCACCTCGTCCGCCGCCTCGGGCAGTTCGACGAGCGTCGCCCTCTCCAGGGGGTGGGCGCGGTTCCAGCCGTCCAGCACGTGCTGGAGGTAGCCGGTCAGGTCGCGCCCGGTGGCGAGGGTCACCGGGCCCCGGCCGGTCGTGCCGGGCGGGCCGTCGGCGGCGCGGGCGCCCTCGGAGGCGTAACCGGTCAGCAGCAGGGCAGCGGTGAGCAGGGTCCGGCCCGCGGCCCGCGCCCAGCGCATACGCTCCTCCAGGGTCCCGCTTCCGGCGACGGCGTCGTCGTCCGAAGGGACATGTATACCTGTTGGACATGCGCGATACTAGCCATTGCGGCAAGACGGCCTGCTCACCGATGATCGCGCTGGTGAGCGGTCCCTAACAGGCAGGTAGTCGGGGAGGAGACGGGACGAGCGTGCGCCTTCCTCTCATGGCACTCCTCGCCAAGGGGCCCGCCCACGGTTACGAACTCAAGACGGCACTTGAGAAGCTCTTCGGTGCTGCCTATCCTCAGCCGAACATCGGCCAGATCTACGTGACGCTGGCGCGCCTGGAGAAGTCGGGGCTGATCCGGGGCGAGGACGTCACCCAGTCCGGCCGGCCCAACAAACGGATCTACGAACTCACCGACGCCGGGCGGGAGGCGGTCGCCGCCTGGTTCGAGGAGCCGTCCAGCGAGCCGCGGGTGCGCGACGAGTTCTTCATGAAGCTCGCCCTCGCCCCGGCCACCGGCATGGCCGACCAGGTCTCCCTGATCAACAAGCAGCGCCGCCACTACCTCAACCTCATGCGCGCTATGTCCCGGCTCGCCGCGGGGGAGGACCGGGACGACACCATCGCGCAGCTGCTGATCGAGGGCGCCACGCTGCACCTGCAGGCGGACCTCGACTGGCTGGAGCGCTGCCAGGAGGAGCTGGAATGAGAAGGGCCGAGCCGCCCCCCGCGGCGCCGTACATGCTCCGGGTCGAGGGCCTGGTCAAGACGCACCGCGTGGACGGTGGCGAGGTCCGGGCCGTGCGCGGGGTCGACCTGGAGGTGCGGCCGGGCGAGTTCGTCGCCGTCACCGGCCCCTCCGGCGCCGGCAAGTCCACCCTGCTGCACCTGCTCGGCGGCCTCGAACGCCCCGACCAGGGGCGGATATGGCTGGACGGGCAGCGTGTCGACCAGCTCAGCGAGGCGCGCTGGGCGGTGCTGCGGCGGCGCGGCGTCGGCATCGTCTTCCAGTTCTTCAACCTCGTCTCCACTCTCACCGTCGCGGACAACATCGAACTGCCGGCCCTGCTCGCCGGCCGCTCCCCCCGGCAGGTGCGCGCCGCACGCCAGGAGCTGCTGGCCGAACTCGGCCTGACGGGCAAGGAGGACAGCACCCCCGCCGACCTGTCCGGCGGCGAGCAGCAGCGGGTCGCCCTCGCCCGTGCCCTGGTCAACCGCCCGGCCCTGCTGCTGGCCGACGAGCCCACCGGCAGTCTCGACAGCAAGGGCACCCGGGAGGTGCTGCGGCTGCTGATCCGCTGCCACGAACGCGGCCAGACCATCCTGCTCGTCACGCACGACGCGAAGGTGGCCAGCGCCGCGGACCGGGTGATCAGCCTCTTCGACGGCGAGGTCGTCGACGACATCACCCTCGACGCCCCGCCGTACGCCTCGCGTCCCTCGCGCGCCGCCGCCGACGTCGTGAAGCTGCAGGGCTGACCGCCGTGCGCGCCACCGTCCGCTGGGCCCTCGCCGACCTGCGCACGCACCGCGGCCAGGCCCTGTCCATCGTCCTGGCCACCGCGGGCATCACCGCGGCGCTGCTGCTCTCCGTCGCCCTGCTGGTGTACGCGGCCAATCCCTGGCAGCGGATGTTCACTGCCACGGAGGGCGCCCACGTGTGGCTGCGCACGGACGGCGGCGCCGACACCCGGACGCTGTCCCGGATCGACGGGGTCACCGCGGTCTCCGGTCCCTTCCGCACCCTGACCGTCACCGCGCAGCACGGCCGCGAGAAGGCCGCCCTCGACCTGCGGGCCGCGGGCACGAGCCCGCCGTCGGTGGGGCGACCCCTGATGGACCGCGGCAACTGGCTGGGCGGCGGTGCGAACGACGGCATCGTGCTGGAGCGGTCGGTGGCGTCCGCGCTGTGGGCCGAGCCGGGGGACGAGATCAGCGTCACCCGCGACGGACGGCGCAGCACCGTCCGCGTGGTCGGCGTCGCCGGGACGGCGGAACCCCTCTACTCCCCGGGGGACAACCCCGGTGTCGCCTGGGCGTCCCCCTCGCTGGTGAACGGCCTCGCCACCGGCCCGGCACGGCCGGGGCAGACCGTGGGGCTACGGCTGAGGGACCCGGCGGACACCGCCTTCGTCGTCGCGCGCGCCGTCACCGCCGTCGGCTCGGACCGGGTCACCAGCGTCGCCACCTGGCGGGAGGCCCGCACCGACGCCGAGGGCGACAACCACCTCCTCGGGCTGCTGCTCGGCCTGTTCGGGCTGGCCGCGCTGCTGGCCGCCGCGATCGCGGTGACCGGGGGCATCGCCACCCGCGTCCTGGCGTACGTCCGGGACATCTCCGTCCTGAAGGCGGTCGGCTTCACCCCGGCCCAGGTGGTCCGGATGTTCCTCGTGCAGCACGCGGTGCTGGCCACCGCGGGCGTGCTGCTCGGCGCGGTCGCCGCGGAGACGCTCGCGCCGGGCATCCCCGGGCCCATGGGGGACGCCATGGGGCTGTGGCAGGGACTGCCGCAGCACACCTGGGCCCTCCCCGGCACGGCCGCGGCGACCGTGCTGGTCATCGCCCTCGCCACGGTGCTCGCCGCCTGGCGGGCCGGCCGCGTGCCGCCGATCCCCGCCGCGCGGGGGGCCGTTCCGGGACGCCGCAGGATGTCCGGCGCCGCCCGGGCGGCACTGCGCCTGGGGGCCCCGCCCGCCCTGGTCCTCGGCTGCCGCGAGGTGCTGCACCGGCCCGCGCGCTCCGCGGCGGCCGTGGCCCGGCTCGCCCTGCCGATCCTGATGATCACCGTGGCGCTGGGCACCTGGGCCACCCTCGACCGCTTCGAGCACCACCCGGAACAACTCGGCCAGGCCGGCGCGCTCACCGCCCGCCCCAACGGCCTCACCGACGAAGCGGTCCGGCGACTGCTCGCGGGACGGCCGGAGATCACCGCGGTCCACCCGGGCGTCGAACTCCCCGCGCTCGCCCCCGGGCAATCGCAGTCCGTCACCCTGCGGGGGATCGGCACCACCGACGACCCCTACCCCTTCGCCGTCGCAGAGGGCCGGCGTCCCGCCGGACCCGACGAGGCGCTCGCCGGACAGGGCCTGATCGACGCGCTCCACATCGAGGTCGGCCAGTGGGTCCGGGTCACCGTCGGCGACACCCCGCACATCCTGCACATCGTCGGCCGCAGCATCGAGACCGGGCACGGCGGACGCGTCATCTCGGCCCCCCTCGACGTCCTGCAGGCCCAGGACGCCTCCGTCGGGCCCTCGTACTACAGCCTGGGCCTGCGTCCCGGCGCCGACCGGGCGGCGGTGCGCGGCGCCCTCACCGAGGCCTCGCACGGCGCCCTGGAGGTGCGCGAGGTCGCCGGCCCCGGCGCCGAACTCTCCCCGGTGCGCGGCGTGATCATCGGACTGGTCACCGTGCTCGCGCTGATCGCGCTGGCCGAACTGTCCACGGCGGTCGGCAGCGGCATCCGCGACCACGCCCGCGACATGCGCGCCTACCGCGCGGTGGGCCTGACGCCGCAGCAGAGCGTGGCGACCGTCGTCACCGGGGTCGGCCTGGTCGTGCTGGCCGCCGCGGTGGCCGGCGTCACCGCGGGGGTGTTCGCCTCCGACTGGCTGATCGACCTGCAGGGCGGCTCCAGCGGCGTCGGCGCGGGCATCGCCCAGGCCCCGCCCGCGGCCGCGCTCCTCCTGATCGTCGGCCTGTGCGTCGCCGCAGCGGTGGCCGTCTCCGTCCTGCCCGCGTCCCGCGCGGCGGGCGACCGCAACCCGCGGATGCTGCTCAACGCGCAGTGACGGGGCGTCCGGGGCGCGGCCACGGCCTCGCGCGCCGCGGGCCCGGGTGCCGCTCCCATGTGCGTGCGGCCCCCGCGGAGTCACCCGCGGGCGTCCGCGGCGCCGCACCCCCGGTGGCGGGATCGTCGCTGTCCGCGCCTCGTGCGCGTTCCGTGCCCGGTGGGGGACGACACCGGACGCCGTACCCGGCGAACGGGGCCGCCGGGCATGATCCTTGGTAAGAATGGAGCGCACCGGCCGGCCCGGCTGCGCGGTCCTTGACCGTCCTGTCGGCCGTCGTCGATGCTTGCGTTGCGGCACGTGCGGAATGTGCCGTAATGGGAAACGCCCGCCTCAGGGATCCGTACCAGCCGAGGAGTACCCCATGGCCCACCAGGTCCGTGCCGTCGTCGCCCGGGAGAAGGGTTCCCCCGTCAGCCTGGAAACGATCGTCGTGCCCGACCCGGGACCGGGGGAGGCGCTGGTCCGGATCCAGGCCTGTGGGGTCTGCCACACCGACCTGCACTACCGCGAGGGCGGCATCAACGACGACTTCCCGTTCCTCCTCGGCCACGAGGCCGCCGGCATCGTGGAGTCGGTCGGCGAGGGCGTCACCGACGTCGCCCCCGGTGACTTCGTCGTCCTCAACTGGCGTGCCGTGTGCGGCCAGTGCCGTGCCTGTCTGCGCGGTCGCCCCTGGTACTGCTTCAACACCCACAACGCCAAGCAGAAGATGACGCTGCTCGACGGCACCGAGCTCTCCCCGGCCCTCGGCATCGGGGCCTTCGCCGAGAAGACCCTCGTCCACGCCGGGCAGTGCACCAAGGTCGACCCGTCCGTCTCCCCGGCCGTCGCCGGACTGCTGGGCTGCGGCGTCATGGCGGGCATCGGCGCGGCCATCAACACCGGCAACGTCGGCCGCGGCGACTCCGTCGCCGTGATCGGCTGCGGCGGCGTCGGCGACGCGGCGATCGCGGGCGCCCGGCTGGCCGGCGCAGCGAAGATCATCGCGGTGGACATCGACGCGCGGAAGCTGGAGACGGCGAAGAAGCTGGGCGCCACGCACACCGTCAACTCCAAGGACACCGACCCCGTCGAGGCGGTCCGCGAGCTGACCGGCGGCTTCGGCGCCGACGTCGTCATCGAGGCGGTCGGCCGCCCCGAGACCTACAAGCAGGCCTTCTACGCCCGCGACCTGGCCGGTACCGTCGTCCTGGTCGGCGTCCCCACCCCCGAGATGAAGCTGGAACTGCCGCTGCTGGACGTCTTCGGCCGCGGCGGCGCGCTGAAGTCCTCCTGGTACGGCGACTGCCTGCCCTCCCGCGACTTCCCCATGCTCATCGACCTCCACCTGCAGGGCCGGCTGGACCTGGACACCTTCGTCACCGAGACCATCGCCCTGGACGAGGTGGAGAAGGCGTTCGAGCGGATGCACCACGGCGACGTGCTGCGCTCGGTGGTGGTCCTCTGATGGCCGCCCGCATCGACCACCTCGTCACCTCGGGGACCTTCTCGCTGGACGGCGGCACCTGGGACGTCGACAACAACGTCTGGATCGTCGGCGACGACACCGAGGCGATCGTCGTCGACGCCGCCCACGACGCCGACGCCATCGCGGCGGCGCTCGGCGGCCGCCGCCTGGTCGCGATCGTCAGCACCCACGCCCACAACGACCACATCGACGCCGCGCCCGCGCTCGCGGCGCGCACCGGCGCGCCGATCCTGCTGCACGGCGACGACCTGCCGCTGTGGAAGCACACCCACCCCGACCGCTCCCCGGACGGTGAACTGACCGACGGCCAGGTCATCACGGTGGCGGGCACCGAGCTCACGGTGCTGCACACCCCCGGCCACGCGCCGGGCGCCGTCTGCCTGTACGCGCCTTCCCTCGGCACCGTCTTCACCGGCGACACCCTCTTCCAGGGCGGCCCGGGGGCCACGGGGCGGTCCTTCTCGGACTTCCCGACCATCGTCGACTCCATCCGCGAGCGGCTGCTGAGCCTCCCGCCGGACACGGTCGTCCGCACCGGCCACGGCGACAGCACCACCATCGGTGCCGAGGCACCGCACCTGGACGAGTGGATCGCCCGCGGGCACTGAGCCCGCGTACCGCCGGACCCGCTGGGATCCGAGCCGTCCGGCCCGGGTCCCCGCGGGAGCCGGGCCGGACGGCTCGGCCGGAGAGGTGCCCCCGCTCAGGCCGTGAGCACCCGCAGCGGCGCGCCGTCGCGGAAGGCCGCGACGTCCTCCACCGCCTGCCGGTAGAACACCTCGTACGTCGCCTCCGTGACGTAGCCCAGGTGCGGGGTGAGCAGCGTGCCGGGCAGGGTCCGCAGGACGTCCCCGGCGGGCAGCGGCTCGGTGTCGTACACGTCCAGCGCCGCACCGGCGATCCGCCCCTCGCGCAGTGCCGCGACGAGGGCCCCGGTGTCCACGAGCGGCCCGCGCGAGGTGTTGACCAGCAGCGCCGTGGGCTTCATCCAGCCGAGTTCCTCCGCGCCGACCAGACCGGTGCTGCGCGGACCGAGCTTGTAGTGCACGGTGACGACGTCGGACCGTGAGAAGAGCTCCCGCTTGCCGACCGCCTGAGCGCCGCACGCGGCGGCGTGCTCCGGGTCGAGGTTGGTGCTCCAGGCCAGGACGCGCATCCCGAAGGCGGTGCCGATCGCGGCGACCCGCGCGCCCAGCCGGCCCAGGCCCACGACGCCGAGCGTCCGGCCGTGCAGGTCGCCGCCGATCGTGTGCTGCCACTCCCCGCGCCGCATCCCGGCCGCCTCCTCGGGGATGTGCCGGACCAGCGACAGGACGAGCCCCCAGGTCAGCTCGGCCGTGGCGTGCGGGACGCTCTCCGTGCCGCACACCGTCACACCGTGCCGGCGGGCCGCGTCCAGGTCGACGGACGCGTTCGCCATCCCCGTCGTCACCAGCAGCCGCAGCGCCGGCAGCGCCGCGAAGCGCTCCTCGGTGAACGGGGTGCGCTCGCGCATGGCGACCACCACGTCGAAGCCCTCCAGCGCCTCGGCCAGCTCGGCCGTGCCGGCGAGGTGGTCGTGGCGGAAGACCACCTCCGCGCCCAGCGCGTCCCAGTCGGCGAACCGGTGCGCCGCCTTCTGATAGTCGTCCAGGACGGCGATGCGCATGGTGCGGTCTCCTCGGCTCGATCGGGTCGAACGGACGTGCCCGGGGGCTGTCCTAGTATCGGCTCGGACGGCGGCCGGAACCGAATGAGGGGTGGGCACGTGGAGACACCCGGCAGACGGCGCCGGCTGCGCTGGTGGCCCCGCTCGCTGTACTGGCGCCTCGCGCTCGGCTTCCTCGCGATCACCACGATCGGTGTCGCGGCCGCGGACGTCTACGCCGCGCGTGCCCTCGCCGAGGGCCTGCGGAACCGGCTCGACCAGCAGCTCGCCTCCATACGCCAGGACCGCCTCGACGAGCTGGAGACCAGTTCGGACCTCAAGCCGGCCGGGGCGACCGCCGTGGTGCTGCTCACCGACGCCATCGGGAGGGTCGTGCAGCGCGAGTCCGGCGCGATGGTGGAACGGGCCGTGATCCGGCTCTCCAGCGCCGACCTGGAGCGCATGGCGACCGCCGGCCGGGCGGGCGCGGTCGGCCCGGCCCCGATGCGGGCGGTCGTGGAGAAGCTGCCCGACGGGGGCTACCTGGTGATCGCGGAGTCCACCGCGGACGACGCCGCCACCGTGCACAACCTCGTGGTCATCGAGGCGTTCTCCGGTGTGCCGCTGATCGCCGGCGTCGTGCTCGGCGCCCTCTACTTCAGCCGCCGCACCATCTCGCCGCTCAAGGAGATCACCGCCACCGCCCGCCGCTTCGCCGCCGAGGGCGCACCCTCGCAGCGGGTCTCCGCCCCGGTGTCGACCGCGGAGGTGGAGGCGCTGGCCGACGCCGTCAACGCGATGCTCGGACGCGTCGACGAGGAGTTCAACCGCCGCCGCAAGGCCGAGGAGCAACTGCGCGACTTCGTCGGCGCCGCCAGCCACGAACTGCGCACCCCGCTCACCGCGATCGGCGGTTACGCGCAGCTGGTGCGCTTCGGCGCCCTCGACGACCCGGCCCGCCTCGACGACGCCATGCGCCGGGTGCAGAACGAGACCCGCAGGATGTCCGCCCTCGTGGACGAGTTGCTGCTGCTCGCCCGCCTCGACCAGGGCCGTCCGCTCGAATGCCGCCCCGTCGACCTGGCCGAACTGTGCGCCGACGCGGTGGCCGACGCCCGCGTCGTCGACCCCGCCCGCCCGGTGACCCTCGTCGTGGAACCCGGGTCCCACATGGTGACCGGCGACCCCGACCGGCTCCGCCAGGTCGTCACCAACCTGCTGGCCAACGTCGCCGCGCACACCGCGCACGACGTCCCCGCCGAAGTGCGGGTCGGGCGCGAGGGCGACGAGCAGATCGTCGACGTCGTCGACGGCGGTCCCGGGATACCCGCGGACCTGCGCGAGCGGGTCTTCGAGCGCTTCTTCCGCGCCGGGGGCGGCCCCGCCCGCCCCGCCCCCGCGGACGACCGCCCCGCCCCCGGCAGCGGCCTGGGCCTGAGCATCGTCGCCGCCATCGCCGCGGCGCACGCCGGGTCGGTACGCGTGGAGCCCTCGGAGTCCGGCGCGTGGTTCCGCGTACGCCTGCCGGCGCTCACGGGGGCATGAGGGCGTTGCCGGGGCCGGTACGCCGGGCGGATCGCCGACGCGGCGCGGCGTGCCACGGGTACGGGTGCGGATCCCCGGCACTCACGGCGCCCGGCACGCGATCGCGGAGGCGGTGACGCAGGGGAGGCGGTGACGCAGGGCGGGTCGGTGCCCCGTCACGGAGTCGTCGGTCAGCGCGGTTGACGTGTCAGGCACAGCGTCGCGAGAGCACCCCGCCCCCCTACGGGGTGGTCGGCGGGCCCGGCCGCGTCGCGGAGCTCATTGGCGCATGATCGCGGCGACGGCGACGGCCGTGCGGAGGACCTGCAGGTCACGGGGGCCGTCGACGCGGCGGCCGGTCAGCTCCTCGACCCGGCGCAGGCGACGGTCGAAGAACTTGCGGCGCAGCGTGAGCAGCTCGCAGGCCAGGTCGGGGTCGCCGTCGGCGGAGATCACCGCGCGCAGTGTCTCCCGCAGCACACGGTCGTCCAGCACCGGCTGCACCATGCCGACCAGCCGTTGCGCGATGTCGGGCGTCTGCGCGGCCGCGTACTCGACCAGGACGTCGTCCAGCCGGTAGACGCCGGGCCCGAAGCCCAGCGCGTCCACCACCGCGCAGATGTCGTCCACCAGCAACTGACCGGCCGTCACCTCGTTGTACGGCTTCCAGTCCACGGCGAGCAGGGCCGTCCCGCCGAGGTCCCGGTGGATGCGGGCCGCAAGGTCGAGGGACTCCTCGGGGCGGGGCGACGGGGTGAGCACGTACGGCCCGCGCCCCGAGGGGAGCACGGCGGTCTCGGGGCCGCCGTGGCCGCGGGCCACCGTCTCGACGTCGGCGAGGGCGCGGCCGGGCGCGCGCAGCGCCATCACGGCGTAGGCGGGCGGGGCGTGGGAGGGGCCGGGGCGCGGTGGTTCCGGGGCCGAGGCGGGGGCCTCCCGTCCGGGCCGGGCGAAGAAGCCCCGGTCCAGCTCCCGGCTCACGCGGCGCCCGGCGTCCGAGAGGCGCCGCGCGAATTCGTCGCGGGAGCGGTCGGCGGCGCCGGCCGCCCCCTGCCCGCTGGATACCAGGATGTACTCCGTCGTCTCTCGGACGGCGACCCGCAGCGCGCTGACCGGCCGGCCCCGCGCGGCCCAGGCGACCCCCTCGCCGCGGATCCGCGCGGCGGTCTGCTCGCTCCACTGCCCCGAGCCGGAGACGACTTCTATCAGGGCGGCGAACAGCTCCCGCCGCAGCGAGGGCTCGCCTCCGCCGGAGTCGGTGAATCCCAGGTCAAGACAGGAATCCAGGCCCGTGGACACCGGTGCGTGGGTGGTCATGCGCGCAAGCCAAGCACCGGAGTATCAGAGTCACATCAAAGCCCGATCAGAGTTGGCGCAGGGTATCGACGGACGTCACGGCTGGTCCGGGATCGCCTGCTCGGTCCAGATGCACTTGCCGCCCGGGACGTAGCGGGTGCCCCAGCGCTGGCAGAGCGCGGCCACCAGCTGCAGTCCTCGGCCGCCCTCGTCGGTGTCGCCGGCGTGCCGGATCCGGGGGGTGCTCAGACTGCCGTCCGACACCTCGCAGACCAGGGTGCGGCTGCGGATCAGCCGCAGGCCGATGGGGCCCTTGGCGTGCCGCACCACGTTGCCGACCAGCTCGCTGGCGATCAGCTCGGTCGTCGTGACCAGTTCGTCCAGGCCCCAGGCGTCCAGCCGGCGGCGGACGTGCTCGCGTGCCTCGCCCGCGGAGAGCGGGTCCTCGGGCAGGGACCAGGTGGCGACGTCGCCCGGCGCCAGGGCGTGCGTGCGGGCGATGAGCAGGGCCGCGTCGTCCCCGGCGTGCTGCTGGTGGGGGTCGAGGGCCGCGGCCACCTCGTCGCAGAGCCTCCCGAGCCGCTCCGCCTCGCCCCTGCGGCCCTCCGCCGGCCGCGTGTGCGCGGCGGCCTGCGCGCCGGTGAGGGCCTTCGCCAGCCCGGCCATGCCGGTGTCGATGTCCCGGCGGGAGGACTCGACCAGGCCGTCGGTGTAGAGCACCAGCAGACTGCCCTCGGGGATCTCCAGCTCCACCGTCGCGAACGGCGGCGTGGCCGCGCCCAGCGGGGCGTCCGGCGAGTGCCCGGCGAAGTGGACGGTGCCGTCGGGCAGCACCAGAGCGGGCGGCGGGTGCCCGGCCCGGGAGAAGGTGCAGGTGCGGTTGGCGGGGTCGTACACGGCGTACAGGCAGGTCGCGTAGAAGTCGTCCCCGAGGTCGCTGACCAGGTCGTTGAGGTGGGCGAGCAGTTCGTCGGGGGGCAGTTCGAGACCGGCGAGCGTGTGCACCGCGGTGCGCAGCCGCCCCATCGTCACGGCCTCGGAGATCCCGTGCCCCATCACGTCGCCGATGACCAGCGCGACCCGGTCCGCGGAGAGCGGGATGACGTCGTACCAGTCCCCGCCGACCGTCGTCCCCTCGACGGCGGGCAGGTAGCGCGCCGCCGCGCTGACCGCCGGCAGTTCGGGCAGGAGGCGCGGCAGCAGCCCGCGCTGCAGTTCCTGCGCCCGCCCGTGCTCGGCGTCGTAGAGCCGGGCCCGCTCCAGGGCCTGGGCGACCAGTCCGCTGAGCGCGGTCAGCAGGGTGCGCTCCTCCTCGCTGAACGGGCGCGGCTCGGAGAAGGAGACGACGCAGGAGCCGACCGCCTTCCCGGAGACGATCAGCGGGAGGAAGGCCCAGGCGTGCTTCTGGGACCACTCCTGGAAGGCGATCCGGTGCGGGTACGCCTCACGGAACTCCTTCGCGGAGGTGATGTAGCGGGGCACGCGGTCGCGGATGGCGTCGGTGCTGGGGCTGCCCTCGATGAGCCGGGTCCGGCTGAGGCGTTCCATCAGGCCCGGGGGGTAGCCGACGAAGCCGACCACCCGCAGCAGGTCGCCCTCCAGGGTCTTGATGATCAGCCCGGTGGCGTCGAACAGCGGCAGCACGCGGTCGGCGACGGCGGCGACGACCTCCCTGACGGTGACGGCCTCGGCGAGCGCGGTGGTGAGCCGGCCGATGTGCGCGGCGCGGTCGGCGGCGGTGCGGGCGGCGTCGGCGCGGGCCTCCTCCGCGAGCCGGCGCTCGGTGACGTCGGTGAGGTAGAGGGTCAGGCCGTCGGGCACGGGCAGGACCCGCAGGTGGTAGCGGCGCCTGCCGCCGTCCCACGCGATGTCCGCGCTGACGGTGTCGCCCTCCGCGGCCCGGTGGCACTGGGCCTCGAGCTCGGAGTCGCGCACCCCGGGCAGGTCCCACAGCACCTCCCCGACCAGGGGCATCCGGGCCCCGAGCAGGCGTTCGGCCTGCGGGTTGGCGAAGGCTATGCGGCCGTCGTCGTCGACCGCGAGGAAGCCGTCGCTCATGTGGCGCAGGGCCCGGCCGACGGCGTCCGTCGCGACCCGGGTCTCGGTGCTGTCCCAGAGCACGCCGGCCAGGCGTACGGCCTTGCCGTCCTCACCGAGCACGCTGCGGCCGCGGGCCTGCACCCAGCGGAAGCTCCCGTCCGGCCGGCGGACCCGGTACTCCCAGGCGAACCCTCCGGCGGCCCGGGCGGCCTCCTCGGCGTCGGCGATCACCCAGGGCAGGTCCTCGGGGTGGACCAGCTCCACCCAGGTCTCCAGGCGCCCGTCGTACATCTGCGGGGACATCCCGAAGACGGAGCGCGCGGTCTCGTCGAGGTAGGCCTCTCCGGTGCGGACGTTCCACTCCCAGGTGCCGATGCCCACGTCGGAAGGGGTCTCCCGGGGCCCGGGCCCGGGCCCCGGGCCGCCCTCCGCCAGGCGCCAGCGTTCGCGCGACTCGACGGCCGCCGTCCGGCCCAGCCGCTCCGACACCCACGCCGCGATCGCCCGCAGCAGCTCCCATTCGCCGGGGGCCGGGGGCGTGGCGTCCGCGGTCACCACGGAGAGCGCGCCGAGCGGGCCCTCCGGGCCGGGGAGGGGGACGGCGGCGAGCCCGGATCCGCCGGGCAGCGGGCCGGGGGTCGTCCCCGTGGTGGGCAGCCACACCGGTTCGCCGTCGTTGGTCGCACGGCCGGGCGCGGTGCCGTCCTGCGGGGGGAGGAAGAGCCAGCCCCGGGTGAGGTTCCGGGGCAGGCCACTGCTGGCGGCCAGCCGGAGCGGCACTCCGCCCCGGGCCTCCTGCCCGCGCAGGTGGACCAGTCCGCCCAGGCCGTTCAGCGCCGCCACGGCCTGCTGCAGCCCCAGCCGCAGCGCCTCGCGCTCGCCCTGGTCGTCGCCCGAGGACCGCAGCAGCCCGAGCCGCTCCGCTCCCGGCTGCTCGAGCGGCGCTTCAGGCTCCTGGGCGGCGGCTTCGTTCGGGATCATGCCCTCTTCTCGTCGGCTCTTCCTCCGAAAGCCAACATAGCGCCGCGCGCGGGCACCGTCAGCGCGAAGCCGTATCGCCCGCCTGGGCGGCCCTCACCAGGTAGCCCGCCCCGCGCACGGTACGGATCAGCGACTGGTCGGTGTCGCCGAGCTTGCGGCGGAGGTAGTAGATGTAGGTCTCCACGATCCCGGACTCGCCCTGGAAGCCGCAGCTCCACACGGCGTCGAGGATCTGTCCCTTGGAGACCACCCGGTCCGGGTTCTCCAGCAGGAAGCGGAGCAGTGCGAACTCGGTGGCCGAGACCTGGACCGGCCGGCCGTGCCGCCACACCTCGTGGGTGTCCGCGTCGAGCTCGACCCAGCCCGCGCGCAGCCGGCGCCCGGCGGGCTCGGGGGCCCGGCCCCGGCGCAGCAGGGCGTTCACCCGGGCCGCGACCTCGTTGATGTCGAAGGGCTTGGTGACGTAGTCGTCGCCGCCCAGGGCCAGGCCCCTGATCTTGTCCTCGACCGCGTCCCGGGCCGTGAGGAAGAGGACGGGCGCGTCGACCCGGGCGGCGCGGAGCCTGCGGCACACCTCGAAGCCGTCGAGGTCGGGAAGCCCCACGTCGAGCAGGATCACGTCGGCCGCGCGCTCGGCGGCCGCGCTCACCGCCTCCTCGCCGGTGCCGGCCGTGACGACGTCGAAGCCCAGGAACTGCAGCGCCATCGCGAGCATCGAGGCGATGCTCGCCTCGTCCTCCACGACCAGCACACGGGGCGGCTGCTGGGCCGAAACGGTCACGTTCATGCCGTGGGTCACTTCCTCCGGGCCGGATTCCGGCCGTTGTCATGCAGAAGAGGAACGGATTATGTCATTCGGTGGAACCCGGACAACCCCTGTGACCGAATCGCGACGGTCCCGCCGCCGGTACCCCGCGAGCGGCGGATGATCCCCCGTCAGGTGCGGCGTTCGGGTGTCCGGGCGATGCCTTGACAGGGGTGGGGGGCAGCTCCACACTGATGTTGCGTCAATCGCAATCCGTTCCGCCATACGCACCGAGGTGTCATGATGATTCCCGTGTGCCGGCTCGCGGACCTCCCGCGTGGCGAGGCCTTCCGGCTCGAAACCGACCCGCCCGTCGCGGTGTTCCACACCGAGGAGGGCGAGCTCTACGCCGTCGACGACACCTGCACCCACCAGGACGCGTCGCTCGCCGACGGCTGGCTGGAGGGCTGCGAGGTCGAATGCCCGCTGCACGCCTCGAAGTTCGACCTGCGGACCGGTGCGGTGGACGCGCCCCCGGCCCGGCGGCCCGTGCGGACCCACGAGGTCGTGGTCGAGGACGGCACGATCCACGTACGGCTGTCGCCGGCCGTCCCGGGGCCGCCGTCGTGCGCGGCCGGCCGGCCCGCCGGGGGAGCCGGGTGAGGACGGTCCTCGTGGTCGGCGCCTCTCTGGCGGGGCTGTCGGCCGCGCGGGCGCTGCGTGCCCGGGGGTTCGACGGGCGGCTGGTGGTCGTGGGCGAGGAGCCGCACCGGCCGTACGACCGCCCCCCACTGTCGAAGGAGTTCCTCGCGGGACGGGCCGAGGAGCCGGCCCTGGTCCTGGAGGCGGACGGCGAGGACCTCGGCGCCGAATGGCTGCTGGGCGCCCGGGCCGTGACGCTCGACCCCGGCGCCCGCGGCGTCCGGCTCGCGGACGGCCGCTCCGTCACCGCAGACGGCGTCGTCATCGCCACCGGGGCGGCGGCCCGTACGCTGCCCGGCGCGGCCGCCGGATCCGGGGTGCACACGCTGCGCACCCTCGACGACGCCCGGGCGCTGCGGGCCGACCTGGCACGCGGCGGGCGGCTCGTCGTCATCGGCGGGGGCTTCATCGGGGCCGAGGTCGCCTCGACCGCTTACGCCCTCGGGCTCGACGTCACCGTCGTCGAGGCCGTGCCCACCCCGCTGTCGGGGCCGCTCGGCGAGACGATGGGCGGCGTCGTGTCCGGCCTCCACGCGGACCACGGCGTACGGCTGTTGTGCGGCACAGGAGTGCGCGGGACCGAGACGGACGGCGGAGGGCGGGTGGCGGCCGTCGTCCTGGCGGACGGCCGCAGGCTGCCGGCGGACACCGTGGTCGCCGGGATCGGGGCCCGCCCGTGCGTGGACTGGCTCGCCGGGTCCGGGATCCGGCTCGGCGACGGAGTCCTCTGCGGAGCGGACGGCAGGACGAGTCTGCCGGGCGTCGTCGCCGTCGGCGACTGCGCCGCCTGGTACGACCCGGCCGCCGGGGCGCACCACCGCGTGGAGCACTGGACGGCGGCGCTGGAGCGCCCGGCCACCGCCGTCGCCGCGCTGCTCCAGGGTGGCGCGGGTGGCGCGGGTGGCCAACGGGCGCCCCGGCCGCCGTACTTCTGGTCCGACCAGTACGGCGTGCGCATCCAGTTCACGGGCCGCGCCGCGGGGGCCGACTCGGTGACGGTCGAGGAGGGCGCGCCCGAAGGGCGCGACGTGCTCGCCGTCTACCGCAGGGCCGGCGTGCCGGTGGCCGTGCTGGGGATGAACCGGCCCCGGTCGTTCACCCGTTGGCGCAAGCGGCTGGCCGCCCTCACGTCTTGACAGCGCCGGACCGGCGCCACATGCTGCAGTTGCGCAGTGCACACTCCGTTGCTCATTACACAACGTCCTGCAAGGAGTGCCCGTGACCCCGACCGGCCTGCCGGACAGCCTGATCGCCACCCTCCCCGGTTCCTACTACACGGACCCGGGGATCTTCGCCCAGGAGCAGGAGCGCATCTTCGAGGCGATGTGGTTCTGCGTGGCGCGCTCCTCCGAACTCGGCAGGCCGGGCGCCTTCAGGACGGTGGACGTCGGCCGCGAGAGCATCCTGGTCACCCGCTCCCGCGACCACGCGGTGCGGGCCTTCCACAACGTGTGCCGGCACCGCGGCGCCCGGCTGCTCACCGACGAGGGCGGCGAGGTCAGACGGGCGTTCCAATGCCCTTACCACGCCTGGACGTACGACCTGGACGGCCGGCTCGTGGCGGCCCCCAACCTCACCAAGATGCCGGACGTGGGTCGCACCGAGTTCGGGCTCGTTCCCGTGCACGTCCGCGAATGGCTGGGCTACGTGTGGGTCTGCCTGGCCGAGGACCCGCCCTCCTTCGAGGAGCAGGTGGTCGCCGAGGTCGTGACCAGGCTCGGGGACGTGGCGTCCCTGGAGCGCTACGGCATCGAGGACCTGAGGGTCGGCCGGCGGATCGTCTACGACGTCCGGGCCAACTGGAAGCTCATCGTCGAGAACTTCATGGAGTGCTACCACTGCGCCACGATCCACCCCGAACTGACCGAGGTGCTGCCGGAGTTCGCCGACGGCTACGCCGCGCAGTACTACGTCGGCCACGGCGCCGAGTTCGCTGCGGACGTCCAGGGCTTCACGGTGGACGGCTCGCCCGGCCTGGCGCGCATACCCGGGGTCTCCGCCGACCAGGACCGCCGCTACTACGCGATCACCGTCAAACCCCAGGTCTTCGTCAACCTGGTGCCGGACCACGTGATCCTGCACCGCATGTACCCGCTCGCGGTGGACCGCACGGTCGTCGAGTGCGACTGGCTCTACCTGGAGGAGGTCGTCGCCGAGGGCAGGGACCTCAGCCGCTCGGTCGAGCTCTTCGACCGGGTCAACCGCCAGGACTTCGAGGCCTGCGAGCGCTGCCAGCCCGCGATGTCCTCCCGGCTCTACGCCAAGGGCGGGGTCCTGGTCCCGAGCGAGCACCACATCGCCGGCTTCCACGACTGGGTGCACGAACGCCTCGGCACGGCTCAGCCCAGGTAGCCCATGCGGTGGCTGATCTCGGCCGCCCCGGCGACCAGCAGCGGCGCGAGTTCGCGCATGCGCTCCTGGGTGAAGCGGTACGAGGGGCCGGAGGCGCTGACGGCGGCGATGACCTCGCCGTCGCGCGAGCGGACGGGGGCGGCCATCGCGTGCAGGCCGATCTCCAGCTCCTCCAGCGTGCAGGCGTACCCGCGCTCCCGGGCCCCGGCGAGGTCCTTCTCCAGCTTCGTCCGCGAGGTGAGGGTGTGCGGGGTCAGCTTCTCCAGGCCCGCGTCCGCGAGGAGTTCCGCGCGCCGCCCCGCCGGGAGGTGGGCGAGCAGGACCTTGCCGCTGGACGTCGCGTGCAACGGGGTCAGCTGACCGACCCAGTTGTGCGCGGTGACCGCCGCCGGTCCCCGCACCTGGTACAGGTTGATCGCGAAGTGCTTCTCCATCACGGCGATGTTGACGGTCTCGCCGATCTCCTCGGCGAGCCGCTCGCACACCGGCCGGCCCTGCTGCGTGATGTCGATGCGGCCGGTCACCGCGCCGGCCAGCCGTACGATGCCGAAGCCGAGCCGGTACTTGCCGCGTTCGCCCGCCTGCTCCACCAGGCCGCGTGCCTCCAGCGCGCCGAGCAGCCGGAACGCCGTCGACTTGTGGACCTCGATCTCGGCGGCGACCTCGCTCACGCCGGCCTCGCCGCGCCGCGCCAGGATCTCCAGCACGCTGATCGCCCGGTCGACGGACTGGACGCCGCCCGGCTGAGCGCCGCTTGTTTCGGTATCTGCACTGAAGTTGCTCACAGCGAAACTATACGCGCGGTAAACAACGACGCGCCGATCCCCCGGACGGGAGCCCGGGGGCGACCCCAATCCGCCATCGGGCGGGGCAAGTTGCGTCGTTCGCAACCTGGTGCGCATAGCGGCACCGTACTAGCATGCTGCGCCAGTCGACCTGTCGACCGCGCGACCGAGGCACGCCGGGCAGTCGGGACGAGTGAGACGAGTGAGACGAGTGAGACGAATGAGGCGAGGCTGACATGGCTCCCGATCAGTACGACTTCGTCATCGTCGGCGGGGGCTCCGCCGGCTGCGCCCTCGCGAACCGGCTCTCCGCCGACCCCGCCAACCGCGTGCTGGTCCTGGAGGCCGGCCGCCCGGACTACCCCTGGGACGTCTTCATCCACATGCCGGCCGCGCTCACCTTCCCCATCGGCAGCCGCTTCTACGACTGGGGCTACGAGTCGGAGCCCGAACCCCACATGGGCGGGCGGCGGATCTACCACGCCCGCGGCAAGGTCCTCGGCGGCTCCAGCAGCATCAACGGCATGATCTTCCAGCGCGGCAACCCCATGGACTACGAGCGCTGGGCGAAGGACCCCGGCATGGAGCACTGGGACCACGCCCACTGCCTGCCGTACTTCCGGCGCATGGAGAACTGCCTCGCCGCCGAAGCCGACGACGCGTTCCGCGGCCACGACGGCCCGCTCGTCCTGGAGCGCGGGCCCGCCTCCAGCCCGCTCTTCCCCGCCTTCCTGGAGGCCGTCCAGCAGGCGGGCCACCGGCTCACCGACGACGTCAACGGCTACCGCCAGGAGGGCTTCGCGCCCTTCGACCGCAACGTCCACCGCGGCCGCCGGCTCTCGGCCGCCCGGGCCTACCTGGACCCGGTGCGCCGCCGCCCCAACCTGACGGTACGGACCCGGACCCTGGTCACCCGGGTCCTGTTCGAGGGCAAGCGCGCCGTCGGCGTGGAGTACGAGCGGCGCAAGGGCGTCCGCGAGCAGGTGCGCGCCCGCGAGGTCGTGCTGTGCGGCGGCGCGGTCAACTCGCCCCAGCTGCTACAGCTGTCCGGGGTGGGCGACGCCGCGCGGCTGTCGGCGCTCGGCATCGACGTCGTCCACGACCTGCCCGGCGTCGGCGAGAACCTCCAGGACCACCTGGAGGTATACGTCCAGTACTCCTGCACCCGGCCGGTCTCCATGCAGCCGTACCTGGCCAAGTGGCGGTACCCCTTCATCGGGCTGCAGTGGCTCTTCCGCAGGGGCCCCGCCGCCACCAACCACTTCGAGGCCGGGGGCTTCGCGCGCAGCAACGAGGACGTGGACTACCCCAACCTGATGTTCCACTTCCTGCCCATCGCCGTGCGCTACGACGGCTCCGCCCCGGCCGGCGGCCACGGCTACCAGGTGCACGTGGGGCCGATGTACTCCGACGCCCGCGGCTCGGTGCGGATCAGGAGCACGGACCCGCGCGAGAAGCCCGCGCTGCGCTTCAACTACCTCTCCACCGAGCAGGACCGCCGCGAGTGGGTGGAGGCCGTGCGCGTCGCCCGGGACATCCTCGGGCAGCCCGCGCTCGCCCCCTTCAACGGCGGCGAGGTCTCGCCCGGCCCCGGCGTCGAGACCGACGAGGAGATCCTGGCGTGGGTCGCCAAGGAGGGCGAGACCGCCCTCCACCCGTCCTGCACCTGCCGGATGGGCACCGACGAGATGGCCGTGGTCGACCCGGCGAGCATGCGCGTGCACGGTACGGAGGGGCTCCGGGTGGTCGACGCCTCCGTGATGCCCTACGTGACCAACGGCAACATCTACGCGCCCGTGATGATGATCGCCGAGAAGGCGGCCGATCTGATCCTCGGCCGTGAACCGCTGCCGCCCTCGAGGACGCGGTACTACCGGCACCGCGACGTGCCCGCCAACTGATCCCACCGGCCGCCCCGTTCACGTGGTCAGGTTGTGCCGTACACGCCGTGAGACCCCTTGACGGCCGGTGGCCGGTCGGACAGGGTGTTCCACCACAAGCAATTCGATGCGCTATGTGCAACGAAGCGAGGACTCCGCGCGTGGCAGACCTGTACCTGGACGGAGAGTGGCGCGAAGCGGCGGCCGGAGGCCGCCGGGAGATCCGCTGCCCCGCCGACGGAGCCCTCGTCGCCACGGTCTCCGAGGCGACCCGCGCCGACGCGGACGCCGCGGTCGCCGCCGCCCGCGCCGCCTTCGACCACGGGCCCTGGCCGCGCACCCCGGAACGCGAGCGCGGCGCCCTCCTGCTGCGCACCGCGGACATCCTGGAACGGGACGCCAAGAGCGTCGCCCGCGCCGAATCCCTGGACACCGGCAAGCGGCTCGTGGAGAGCGAGTACGACGTCGCCGACGTCGTCGCCTGCCTGCGCCACTACGGCGGCATCGCGGGGACCTCCGCCGGACGGGTGGTGGACACCGGCCGCGACGACGCCGTCAGCCGCGTGGAGTACGAGCCGGTCGGCGTCTGCGCCCTGATCACCCCCTGGAACTACCCGCTGCTGCAGGCCTCCTGGAAGGTCGCGCCTGCCCTGGTCGCCGGCAACACCTTCGTCCTCAAGCCCAGCGAGCTGACCCCCTCCACCTCCGTGCTGCTGATGCGGGCCCTGGAGGAGGCCGGACTCCCGGCGGGCGCCGGCAACCTCGTCCTCGGCGCGGGGCCCGGGGCCGGCGCCCCGCTCGCCGAACACCCCGGCGTCGACATGGTCTCCTTCACCGGCGGCCTGGGGACCGGCAGACGCGTGATGGCCGCGGCCGCCGCCACGGTCAAGAGGGTCGCCCTGGAACTCGGCGGCAAGAACCCCAACGTGGTGTTCGCCGACGCCGACTTCGAGACGGCCGTGGACTTCGCGCTCACGGCCGTCTTCCTGCACTCCGGCCAGGTCTGCTCCGCCGGAGCGCGGCTGATCGTGCAGGACACCGTGCACGACGCCTTCGTCGACGAGGTCGTACGGCGCGCCTCGGCCATCCGGCTGGGCGGCCCCTTCGACCCCGCGGCCGAGACCGGCCCGCTGATCTCCGCCGCGCACCGCGACAAGGTCGAGGCGTACGTCGCCGCCGGGATCGCCGAGGGCGCCGTGCTGCGCTGCGGCGGCACCCGACCGGCGGACCCGGCGCTCCGGGACGGCTTCTACTACCCGCCGACCGTGCTCGACGACTGCGACCAGGGCATGCGCGTCGTCCACGAGGAGTCCTTCGGGCCCGTGCTGACCGTCGAGCGCTTCACGGACGAGGACGACGCCGTACGCATCGCCAACGACACCGAGTACGGCCTCGCCGGCGCCGTCTGGACGCGGGACGCCGGCCGCGCGCAGCGGGTCGCCCGCCGGCTGCGCCACGGCACCGTGTGGATCAACGACTACCACCCCTACGTGCCCCAGGCGGAATGGGGTGGCTTCGGGCACTCGGGCGTGGGCAGGGAACTGGGACCGACCGGCCTGGACGAGTACCGCGAGCCCAAGCACATCTGGCAGAACATCCGACCCAGGCCGCAGCACTGGTTCCGCGGCTGACCGCCGAAGAGAGGCCCACCGTGACCCCAGCACCGACCGACGTGCCGCAGCGGCGCGGCCCGTCCCACGACGAGGACCAGGGCCAGGACCGGGACGCGGTCATCTCCGTGCGCGGGCTGTGGAAGGTGTTCGGGCCCAAGGCCGACAGGGTCCCGGGGTCGCCGGAACTGTGCGGGCTCGGCCGCCGCGAACTGATGGAACGCACCGGCTGCACCGCGGCCGTGCGCGAGGTCGGCTTCGACGTCGCGCCCGGCGAGGTCTTCGTCGTGATGGGCCTGTCCGGCTCCGGCAAGTCGACGCTGGTGCGCTGCCTGACCCGGCTCGTCGAACCCACCGCGGGCGACATCGTGCTGGAGGGCGAGGACATCCGCGCCGCCGACGCCGGACGGCTGCGCGAACTGCGGCGCAACCGGTTCTCCATGGTCTTCCAGCACTTCGGCCTGCTGCCGCACCGCCGCGTCGTCGACAACGTCGCGTACGGACTGGAGATCCGCGGCACGGGCAGGGCCGAGCGCACGAAGCGGGCCCTGGAGGTCGTCGAACTGGTGGGCCTGGCGGGCTACGAGAACTCCTACCCCGACCAGCTCTCCGGCGGCATGCAGCAGCGCGTCGGCCTGGCCCGGGCACTGGCCGGCGACCCCGGCATCCTCTTCTTCGACGAGCCGTTCTCCGCGCTCGACCCGCTGATCCGCCGCGACATGCAGAACGAGGTCATCCGCCTCCACCGCGAGGTCGGCAAGACGATGGTCTTCATCACCCACGACCTGTCCGAGGCCCTCAAGCTCGGCGACCGCATCCTCATCATGCGCGACGGCCGGACGGTGCAGTGCGGCACGGGCGACGAACTGGTCGGCGCCCCCGCCGACGACTACGTGCGCGAGTTCGTCAAGGACGTGCCGCGGGCCGACGTCCTGACGCTCCGCTGGATCATGCGCGACCCCCGGCCCGACGACTCCCTCGACGGCCCCGAGCTCGGCCCCGGCGTCGTCGTGCGCGAGGCGACGCGGGCCGTGCTCGCCGCCGAGAGACCGGTCAGGGTCGTCGAGGACGGACGGCTGCTGGGCGTCGTCGGCGACGAGGAGATCCTCGCCGTCGTCGCGGGCGCGGAAGGCGGCGCGTGATGGCCGTCGTCGCCTCCGGGACGCGGGAGCGGCCCGCACCCGTCCGGCTGCGCCGGCCGGCCGTGGTGGCGGGCATCGTCGTGCTCTGGCTGGTGCTCTTCGCGCTGCTGCGCGGCCGGCACACGCTGGCCCTCGCGGCCGCCGACCTGACCTCGCTGCACCGCTGGTTCAACGACGTCAACGACACCATCGGCGCGGACCGCAACAGCAACCCGCTGTTCCTCTACTTCTTCAACGAGATCCGGCTGGTCATCGACACCCTGGTGACCTTCGTCCAGACGCTGGTCTCGCAGCCGCCGGACGGCCGTCCGGTGCCGCAGATCGGCTGGCTCGGCGTCGTCGCGATCGCCGGCTACGTCTCCTGGGCGCTGGGCAACTGGCGGGTGGCGCTGCTGGCCGTGGCGGGCTTCACCTTCCTCGGGCTGCAGGGCCTGTGGCAGGAGAGCATGGACACCCTGGCGCTCACGCTGTCGGCGGTGCTGGTGGCGCTGCTGTTCGGCATCCCGCTGGGGGTGTGGGCCGGGATGTCGTCGCGTGTCAACCGCGTCGTGACACCCGTGCTCGACTTCATGCAGACCATGCCGACCTTCGTCTACCTGGCCCCGCTCACCCTCTTCTTCCTCATCGGGCCCGCCTCCGCCACCATCGCCACGCTCGTCTACGCGGCTCCGCCCGCCGTCCGCATCACCGCGCACGCGATCCGCTCGGTCCCGGCGACCACCGTGGAGGCGGCCCAGTCGCTGGGGTCCACCAGGGCGCAGACGCTCAGCAAGGTGCTGCTGCCGATGTCCCGGCGCACGGTGGTGATGGGCGTCAACCAGACCATCATGGCCGCCCTGTCCATGGTGACCATCGCGGCCCTCATCGACGCGCCCGGGCTCGGCAAGACCGTCGTCCAGGCCCTGCAGTCGCTCGACGTCGGCACCGCCTTCAACGCCGGGCTCGCCATCGTCGTCATGGCCATCGTCCTGGACCGGGTCACCACCGCGGCCGCCGCCGGGACGGAACGGGCCCAGCGCTCCGGCGGGACGCCGCGCCGGTGGCGAGGGCCGCTGGTCGGCGCGGGCGCGGTCGCCGCGGCCGTCGCGGCCTGGCTGTCCCACACCTACGTCTGGGCCGCGGAGTTCCCCGGCGAGGGCGGGACGGGCCGCGCCCTGGCGAGCGCCGCCGACACCGTGACCACCTGGGCGCAGGACCATCTGTCCGGGATCACGGGCGGCATCCGCGACGTGCTCACCACGGCCCTGCTCAACCCCTTCCAGACCCTGCTCACCGACTCCCCCTGGTGGCTCACCGGCCTGGTGCTCGTGGCGCTGGGCACCGTACTCGGCGGCCTCGGCGCCGGCGCCGGCGCCGCGGTGTGCGTGGGGCTGCTGGTGGGCACCGGACTGTGGCAGGACGCGATGACCACGCTGGCCTCGACCGTCGTGGCGACGCTGCTGGTGATGCTGCTCGGCGTCACGGTGGGCGTGTGGATGGGCCGCAGCGCGCTCGCCGACCGGATCGTCCGGCCCGGCCTGGACGCGGCACAGGTCATGCCGCCCTTCGTCTACCTCGTGCCCTTCCTCGCGCTGTTCGGCGCGAGCCGCTTCACCGCGATCGTCGCGGCCGTCGTCTACGCCGCGCCCGTGACGACGAAGATCGTCGCGGACGGCGTGCGCGGCGTGCCGGAGACGACCGTGGAGGCCGCGACGGCCGCCGGGTCCGGCACCTGGCAGCTCGTCACCAAGGTCCAGCTGCCGATGTCGCGCGCCGCCCTGGTGCTCGCGACCAACCAGGGCCTGATCTACGTCCTGTCGATGGTCGTGGTGGGCGGCCTGGTCGGCGCGGGCGCCCTCGGCTACGACGTGGTGGCCGGCTTCTCGCAGGGCGAGCTCTACGGCAAGGGGCTGGCGGCGGGTCTCGCCATCGTCTTGCTCGGCGTGATGTTCGACCGGATCACCCAGGCCGCGGCCGGGCGCACCAGCAGGGTGCCCGGCGGGCGCTAGGCAGGAGGCGGAAGACACATGACAACACACCTGACGGTCGCCGGCCGGTCCACGCGCGGGCGTGCCGGGGCGGCCACGGCCGCGGCCCTGGCGCTCGGCCTCGTCCTGGCCGGCTGCGGCGGAGCCAAGGTCGGCGGGTCGGAGGCCGGTTCCGGCGGCTCCTCCGGCGCGTGCGGCACCTTCAACCTGGCGGTCAACCCGTGGGTCGGCTACGAGGCGGACGCGGCCGTCGTGGCGTACGTCGCCGAGGAGGAACTGGGCTGCACGGTCAAGAAGAAGGACCTCAAGGAGGAGATCGCCTGGCAGGGCTTCGGCACCGGCGAGGTCGACGCGATCCTGGAGAACTGGGGCCACGACGACCTGAAGAAGAAGTACGTCGAGCAGCAGAAGACCGCCGTCGAGGCCGGCTCGACCGGCAACAAGGGCGTGATCGGCTGGTACGTGCCGCCGTGGCTGGCGAAGGAGCACCCGGACATCACGAACTGGGAGAACCTCGACAAGTACGCCGACGAGTTCCGCACCTCGGAGTCCGGCGGCAAGGGTCAGCTCCTGGACGGTGACCCGTCGTACGTCACCAATGACGCGGCCCTGGTGAAGAACCTCAAGCTGGACTTCAAGGTCGTCTACGCGGGCAGCGAGACCGCGCTGATCCAGGCCTTCCGGCAGGCCGAGGCCAAGAAGCAGTGGCTGCTCGGCTACTTCTACGAGCCGCAGTGGTTCCTGTCGGAGGTCCCGCTCGCCAAGGTCGAGCTGCCGCCGTACGAGGCCGGCTGCGACGCCGACGCGGAGAAGGTGGCCTGCGACTACCCGGTCTACGACCTGGACAAGATCGTCAGCAAGAAGTTCGCGGCCTCCGGCAGCCCGGCCTACGACCTGGTGAAGAACTTCAACTGGACCAACGAGGACCAGAACCTCGTCGCCAAGTACATCGCCGTGGACAAGATGACGCCCGAGGCCGCCGCCGAGAAGTGGGTGAAGGCGAACCCCGGCAAGGTCGACGCCTGGATCAAGTAGCGCCGCGCCCCACCCCCTCCTCGTGCACCGACCCCGTGCCCGGCGGGCTGCTCCGCCAGCCCGCCGGGCACCGTCGTTCCCCGGCCTCAGCCCTGCCCTCCCGGGGCCTGCGCGACGGCCTCCGCGCGCCCTTCTCCCGCCCCTGGCGGGCCTCTTGACACCCTCTCCGGCGCCCGGCACATTGAGTTGCGCAACCTGAATCATGTTGCGCTGACAGCAACTGGGAGGTGTGGCGATGACGGGACCCCGCGTGGTCATCATCGGAGCGGGCGTCGTGGGGGCGGCGCTGGCCGACGAACTGTCCTCGGCCGGCTGGACCGACGTCACGGTCGTCGACCAGGGACCGCTCCCCGCAACCGGCGGCTCCTCGTCCCACGCGCCGGGTCTGGTCTTCCAGGCCAACCCCTCCAAGACGATGACCGAACTCGCTCGCTACACCGTCGAGAAGCTCCGCTCCCTCGACGTCGACGGACGGCCCTGCTTCCTCCAGGTCGGCGGCCTGGAGGTGGCCACCACCCCCGAGCGCCTCGCCGAACTGCACCGCAGGCACGGCTGGCTGACGTCGTGGGGCGTCGAGGGCCGGGTCGTCGGACCCGAGGAGTGCGTCGCGCTCCACCCCCTGCTGGACCGCCGGCGCGTCCTCGGCGGGCTGTTCGTCCCCACCGACGGCCTGGCCAAGGCCGTCCTCGCCGTCGAGGCGCAGACCCGGCGCGCCGCCGCCCGCGGCGTCCGCTTCCTGGAACGCCACGAAGTCCTCGCCGTCACGCAGGACCAGGGCCGCGTCACCGGGGTCGTCACCGACCGCGGCGGCGAACTCGCGGCCGACGTCGTCGTCTGCTGCGCCGGCATCTGGGGTCCGCGGATCGCCCGGATGGCGGGCATGGAGCTGCCGCTCACCCCGCTCGCCCACCAGTTCGCCTGGACCGGTCCCGTGCCCGCCCTGGCCGGCCAGGGCGCCGAGGCCGTCCGCCCGATCCTGCGCCACCAGGACGCCGACCTCTACTACCGCGACCGGCACGACCGGATCGGCATCGGCTCCTACGGCCACCGCCCCATGCCGGTCGCCGCCGACGAGATCGCCGCGTACGGCGAGACGGACGGGATGCCGTCCGTCCTGGCCTTCACCGAGGACGACTTCGCCGACGCCTGGACCGAGACCCGGTCCCTGCTCCCCGCCACCCGCGAGGCCAAGGTCGAGGAGGGCATCAACGGCCTGTTCTCCTTCACCACCGACGGCATGCCGCTGCTCGGCGAGTCACCGGGGGTGAAGGGGTTCTGGGTCGCCGAGGCCGTCTGGGTCACCCACTCGGCCGGCGTCGGCCGGGCGATGGCCGAATGGCTGGTGGACGGCCACTGCTCGTCCTTCGACCTCCACGAATGCGACGTCAACCGCTTCGAGCCGCACCAACTCGCCCCGGACTACGTGCTCGCCCGCGGCTGCCGCAACTTCGCCGAGGTCTACGACATCGTCCACCCGCTGCAGCCCACCGGCGCCCCCCGCCCGATCCGCACCAGCCCCTTCCACCCCCGCCAGCGGGAACTGGGGGCGTTCTTCCTGGAGGCGAACGGCTGGGAGCGTCCGCAGTGGTACGAGGCCAACGCCGCGCTCGTGGAGGGCCGTTCCCTCCCCACCCCGGACGACTGGGCGGCCCGCCACTGGTCGCCGGTCGTGGGCGCGGAGGCCCAGGCCACCCGGGAGGCCGTCGCCCTGTACGACATGACGGCGCTCAAGCGCCTGGAGGTCACCGGCCGCGGCGCCGCCGCCTTCCTGCAGCGTCTCACCACCGGCAACGTCGACAAGTCGGTGGGGTCGGTGACGTACACCCTGCTGCTGGACCACGACGGCGGCATCCGCAGCGACATCACGGTGGCCCGCCTCGGCCCCGACCTCTTCCAGGTCGGCGTCAACGGCGGCCTCGACCTCGACTGGTTCACCCGGCGGCTGCCCGGCGACGGCACCGCCGCGGTCCGCGACATCACCGCGGGCACCTGCTGCATCGGCCTGTGGGGACCGCTCGCCCGCGAGGTCCTGCAGCCGCTCGCCGACGCCGACTTCTCCAACGAGGGCCTGAAGTACTTCCGCGCCAAGCGGGCGCACGTCGGGTCCGTGCCCGTCACGGCGATGCGGCTGTCCTACGTCGGCGAACTCGGCTGGGAGCTGTACACCACGGCGGACCTGGGCCTGAAGCTCTGGGACACCCTGCTGTCCGCGGCCCGGCCGCTGGGCGGCGTCCCCGCCGGGCGCGGGGCCTTCAACAGCCTGCGCCTGGAGAAGGGCTACCGCTCCTTCGGCACCGACATGACCTTCGAGCACGACCCCTACGAGGCCGGCCTCGCCTTCGCCGTCAAGGAGGACAAGGACGACTTCACCGGCAAGGCCGCGCTCGCCCGGCGCCGGGAGCAGGTGCGGCGCAAGCTCACCTGCCTGACCGTCGACGACCCGCACGCGACGGTGATGGGCAAGGAGCCGGTGTACGACGGCGACCGGCCCGTCGGCTACGTCACCAGCGCCGCCTACGGCTACACCATCGGCAAGGGCATCGCCTACGCGTGGCTGCCGGCGGAGCTCTCCGTCCCCGGGCGCGCCCTCGACATCGCGTACTTCGACCGGCGCGTGGCGGCGCGGGTCGCCGCGGAGCCGCTGTTCGACCCCGCCATGACCCGCCTCCGCGGCTGACGCCCCGCGGACGGCACCACGCGAGACCTCCGACGCCGCCGCTGAGAGGAAGCCCCGCGCATGAACCCGCTCACCGCCCGCCTGTCCGAGCTCGACCCCGAGGTGCACGCGGCGCTCCGCGCCGAGCTGGGCCGCCAGCGCTCCACCCTGGAGATGATCGCCTCGGAGAACTTCGCGCCCGCCGCCGTCATGGAGGCCCAGGGCTCCGTCCTCACCAACAAGTACGCCGAGGGCTACCCCGGCCGCCGCTACTACGGCGGCTGCGAGCACGTCGACGTCACCGAGCGGCTCGCCGTCGACCGCGTCAAGGCGCTCTTCGGCGCCGCGTACGCCAACGTCCAGCCGCACTCCGGCGCGCAGGCCAACACCGCGGTGCTCTTCGCCCTGCTGCGGCCCGGCGACACCGTCCTCGGGCTCGACCTCGCGCACGGCGGCCACCTCACCCACGGGATGCGGCTCAACTACTCCGGCAAGATGCTCGACGTCGTCCCGTACCACGTCTCGGCGACGGACCACCGGGTCGACATGGACGAGGTCGAGCGGCTCGCCAAGGAGCACCGCCCGAAGATGATCATCGCGGGCTGGTCGGCGTACCCCCGGCAGCTGGACTTCGCGGCGTTCCGCCGCATCGCCGACGAGGTCGGGGCACTGCTCCTGGTCGACATGGCGCACTTCGCGGGCCTGGTCGCCGCCGGGCTGCACCCGAACCCCGTCCCGTACGCCCACGTCACCACCACGACCACCCACAAGACGCTCGGTGGCCCGCGCGGGGGAGTGATCCTCACCGATGACGCGGACCTCGCCAGGAAGCTGAACTCGGCGGTCTTCCCCGGCATGCAGGGTGGTCCGCTGGAGCACGTGATCGCCGCCAAGGCGGTCTCCTTCAAGGTCGCCGCGGGGGAGGAGTTCAGGGAACGCCAGGCCCGCACCCTGGCCGGCGCCCGCCTCCTCGCCGAGCGCCTGACGCGGGAGGACGCCGCGCGGGCGGGCGTGTCCGTGCTCACCGGGGGCACCGACGTGCACCTCGTCCTCGTCGACCTGCGGGCCTCCGCACTCGACGGCCGGCAGGCCGAGGACCTGCTGCACTCCGTGGGCATCACCGTCAACCGCAACGCGGTCCCCTTCGACCCGCGCCCGCCGATGGTCACCTCGGGGCTGCGGATCGGCACGCCCGCGCTGGCCACCCGCGGCTTCACCGAGGACGACTTCGCCGAGGTCGCCGACGTCGTGGCGCTCGCCCTGCGCCCGGGGCCCGACCTGTCCGCGCTGCGCGCCCGTACCGAGGCCCTGGCCGCCGCGCACCCGCTCTACCCGCACCTGCCGCAGGACGGAGACGACGCCCGATGACCCGCCGCACCCCGGGTGCCGCGCTTCCCGAGCACCCGGACTTCCTCTGGCGCACGCCCGAACCCAGACGCGGCTACGAGGTGGTCGTCGTCGGGGCGGGCGGCCACGGCCTGGCCACCGCGCACTACCTGGCGCGCGAGCACGGCATCACCGACGTCGCCGTGCTGGAGAAGGGCTGGCTCGCGGGCGGCAACATGGCCCGCAACACCACGATCATCCGCTCCAACTACCTCTGGGACGAGAGCGCCGGCATCTACGAGCACGCCCTGAAGCTGTGGGAGGGCCTGGAGGAGGAACTGGACTACCCGATCCTCTTCTCCCAGCGCGGGGTCCTCAACCTCGCCCACAGCCTCCAGGACGTGCGTGAGGGCGTCCGCCGGGTCGAGGCCAACCTGCTGTGCGGCGTCGACGCGCAGTGGCTGGACCCCGGTCAGGTGGCCGAGGTCTGCCCGATCGTCAACACCTCCCCGGACGTCCGCTACCCGGTGCTGGGCGCGACCTACCAGCCGCGGGCGGGCATCGCCAAGCACGACCACGTCGCCTGGGGCCTGGCCCGCTCGGCCGACGCGGCCGGCATCGACCTCGTCCAGAACTGCGAGGTGACCGGCATCGACGTCCATGACGGCCGGGTCACCGGCGTACGGACGAACCTCGGGCCCATCGCCGCGGGCAAGGTGGCGCTCTGCGCGGCAGGACACTCCTCGGTGCTCGCGCGGATGGCCGGATTCGACCTCCCCCTGCAGAGCCACCCGCTGCAGGCCCTGGTGAGCGAACTGCTGGAACCCGTGCACCCGACGGTCGTCATGTCCAACGCGGTACACGTGTACGTGAGCCAGGCCCACAAGGGCGAACTCGTCATGGGCGCGGGCATCGACGCCTACAACTCCTACACCCAGCGGGGTGCGTTCCACGTCGTCGAGCGGCAGATGGCCGCCGCGCTGGAACTCTTCCCGGTCTTCGCCCGCGCCCACCTGCTGCGCACCTGGGGCGGCATCGTCGACGTCAGCCCGGACGCGTCGCCGATCGTCGGACTCACCCCGGTGCGCGGCCTCTACCTCAACTGCGGCTGGGGGACCGGGGGGTTCAAGGCCACACCGGGCGTGGGACAGGTCTACGCGCACACCATCGCCCACGACGCCCCGCACGCCCTGGCCGAGCCCTTCTCGCTCGAACGATTCACCACCGGCGCGCTCGTCGACGAGCACGGCGCGGCCGCGGTCGCCCACTGAGGAGCCCGATCGATGCTGCTCATCCCCTGCCCCTGGTGCGGTCCCCGCGACGAGGCCGAGTTCCACTACGGCGGTCAGGCGCACCTGGCCTACCCGCCGGACCCGGCGGCCCTGACGGACGAGGAGTGGGCCCGCCACCTCTTCTTCCGCGACAACCCCAAGGGCCCCTTCGCCGAGCGCTGGATGCACACCGCGGGCTGCCGCCGCTGGTTCGACGCGGTGCGCGACACGGCGACCAACCGCTTCGTCACCGGCGCGCCCGCCCCTTCCCCCTCCCGGTCCCGGCCGTCGCCGGCCGTGTCCTATGCGCGGACCGCCCCGGCCCCCGCCCTGCGGCCCGCGCGCGACCCCGGCCAGCCCTTCCGGCTCGCCGAAGGCGGGCGCGTCGACCGCGCCGCGCCCCTGGCGTTCACCTTCGACGGCGTCACGTACACCGGCTACCGCGGGGACACCCTCGCCTCCGCGCTGCTCGCCAACGGGGTCATCGCCACCGGCACGGGCATCAGGCTGGGCCGTCCGCGCGGCATCTTCTCCGCCGGGGTGGAGGAGCCCAACGCCGTGGTGCAGATCGAGGAGCCCTTCCCCGAACCGATGCTGCCCGCGACGACCGTCGAGCTCCACGACGGGCTCGTCGCAAGAGGCCTGCCCGGTCAGGGCAGGCTCGCCCACGGTCCCGACCCGGCCCGCTACGACGCCGTCCACCACCACTGCGACCTGCTCGTCGTCGGCGCCGGCCCCACCGGGCTCGCCGCCGCCGCGACGGCGGCCGGCAGCGGGGCCCGGGTGATCGTCGTGGACGACCAGCCCGAAGCGGGCGGCAGCCTCCTGGGCAGCGGACGCCACCTGGACTGGGTCGCCGGGGCCGAGGCGCTCCTCGCCGCGGAACCCGGGGTCCGCGTGCTGCGCCGTACGACGGTTTTCGGCCACTACGACGACAACCAGGTGCTCGCCCTGGAGCGCCGCACCCACCACCTCGGCGCCGCCGCCCCCGCGCACGTCGCCCGCGAACGCGTGCACCGCGTCCGCGCCCGCCGGGTCGTCCTCGCCACCGGCGCGCACGAGCGTTCCCTGGCCTTCCCCGACAACGACCGCCCGGGCGTCATGCTGGCCGGCGCCGCCCGCGCCTACGTCCGCCGGTACGGCGTCGTCCCCGGCCGCATCGCCGTGGTGTTCACGACCAACGACGGCACCGGGGCCGTCGTCCGCGACCTGGCCGCCGCGGGCGTGGAGATCGCGGCGGTCGCCGACGCGCGCGACGGCGCGTACGTCACGGGCACCGAGGGCACGGACCGGCTGTCGGCCGTGCTGCTCGGCGACCGCCGGATCGAGGCCGACCTGCTGCTGGTCTCCGGTGGCTGGAACCCCGTCGGCCACCTCTTCGGCCAGGCGGGCGGCGCCGTGCGCTACGACGAGGCCCGCGGCACCTTCGTCCCGGTGCCCGGATCGACCCACCAGGCCGTGGAGTTCGCCGCCACACCCGCCGAGGGGGTCGCGGCCGCCGGCCGGGCGCTCGCGGCCGAGGGCTTCGCACCGGGCCGGGTCGTCCTCCCGCCGCCGGACCGGGCCCCCGGGCGCGCGCCGCTCACGCTCTTCGACGTCCCCGTGACGGCCCCCGGCCCGCGCTTCGTCGACCTGCAGCGCGACGTCACCGTGGCCGACCTGCGGCGGGCCACCCAGGCCGGGATGCGCTCGGTGGAGCACACCAAGCGGTACACCACCGCGGGCACCGCGAACGACCAGGGGAAGACCTCCGGCGTCCTGGCCTCGGGCGTCGTCGCGGGACTGCTCGGCGTGGAGGTGTCCGCGCTCGGCACGACGACGTACCGCCCCCCGTACGCGCCGGTGTCCTTCGCCGCACTCGCGGGCCGCGACCGCGGCGCGCTCCACGACCCGGTCCGGGTGACGGCGCTGCACGGCCTCCACGTCGCCGCCGGCGCCGTCTTCGAGGACGTCGGCCAGTGGAAGCGCCCGCGCCACTACCCGCTACCCGGCGAGGACATGACGGCCGCCGTGCTGCGCGAGTGCCGGGCCGCCCGCGAGGACGTGGCCGTCATGGACGCCTCGACCCTCGGCAAGATCGACCTGCAGGGCCCGGACGCCGCGGAGTTCCTGGACCGGCTCTACACCAACCTGATGTCGACCCTGCGCCCGGGCATGATCCGCTACGGCGTCATGTGCCGACAGGACGGCATGGTCTTCGACGACGGCACCGTCATCCGGCTCGCCGAGGACCGCTTCCTCGTCACGACGACCACGGGCAACGCCGCGGCGGTCCTGGACTGGATGGAGGAGTGGCTGCAGACCGAGTGGCCGGAACTGCGCGTCCACTGCACCTCGGTGACCGAGCAGTGGGCCACCGTCGCCCTCGTGGGCCCGCGCTCCCGCGAGGTGCTGGGGGCGCTCGCCCCCGGACTGGCCGTGGGCCGGGCCGAGTTCCCCTTCATGGCCTGGCGGGACGCCACGGTGGCGGGGCTGCCGGCCCGGGTGTGCCGGATCAGCTTCTCCGGGGAGCTCGCGTACGAGATCAACGTCCTGCCCTGGCGGGCGGCGGCCCTCTGGGAGGCGGTGCGGGCCGCCGGCGCCACCCCGTACGGCACCGAGACCATGCACGTGCTGCGCGCCGAGAAGGGCTACCCGATCGTCGGCCAGGACACCGACGGCACGGTCACCCCGCAGGACCTCGGCATGGGCTGGGTCGTGTCGAAGAAGAAGCGCGACTTCATCGGCAAACGGTCGCACACCCGCGCCGACACCGCCCGCCCCGACCGCAAGCACCTCGTCGGCCTGCTGCCCGAGGACCCGGGTCTGCTGCTCCCCGAGGGCACCCACCTGGTCGCCGGACCCACGCCGGCCGCGCCTCCCGTCAGGGCGCTCGGCCACGTCAGCTCCAGCTACCGCAGCGCCGCCCTCGGCCGCGCCTTCGCGCTCGCCCTGGTCAGGGGCGGCCGGGAACGGGTGGGGCAGCGGCTGTACGCGCCCGTCGGCGGCCGTCTGGTGCCCGTGACCGTCGTCTCCCCCGTCCTCTACGACCCCGAGGGGGCCCGCCGCGATGGCTGACACCGTCACCCGCCTCAGTCCGCTGTCGGCCGCGGCCGGCCGCCTCGCCGCCGCGACCCGCGGCTCCGGCGGGGTACTGCGCCTGGCCGAACTGCCCTTCCTCGCCCAGGTCGACCTGCGCCTGGACCCCCGGGGCCCGGCCGCCGAGGCCGCCGGGACCGCCCTCGGCGCGCCGTTGCCCCTGGAGCCCTGCACGTCCGTCCGCGCCGGGGACCTGGCGGTGCTGTGGCTCGGTCCCGGTCAGTGGCTGGTGGTGGGGCCGCCCGGCGCCCAGGAGGAGCTGGAGGCCCGGCTGCGCAAGGCCGCGGGCGAGGCGCACGTCTCCGTCACCGACGTCTCCGCCCAGCGCACGACCCTGCTGGTCTCCGGCCCCCGCGCCCGCGACCTGCTGGCGCACGGCTGCTCGCTCGACCTGCACCCAGGGGTGTTCACCCCCGGCGGTTGCGCGCAGACCACGCTGGCCCGTACCCAGGTGGTGCTGGTGGCCAGGGCGGAGGAGCGGGCGGGCTTCTGGGTGCTGGTCCGCTCCTCCTTCGCCGGCTACCTCGCCGACTGGCTGCTGGACGCCGCCACGGAGTACCTGTGACGTGTACGTGTGACGTGGACCGCAGGACCCCGTCTTAACTTGAATCCCTGATTCGTATTATCTAGCCTCGAAGCATGCGCCTGACGAAGTCCACCGACCTCGCGCTCCGCGCGGTGATGGCCCTCGCCGTCAAGGACGAGCCGTCCACCGCCCGGGACGTGGCCGAGGCGATGCGGGTCCCGTACTCGCACCTCGCCAAGGTCGTCGCCCGGCTGCAGCACCTGGGGGTCGTCGAGACCCGCCGCGGGCGCGGCGGTGGCCTGGAGCTCACCGCCGCGGGGCGGACGGCCTCGGTCGGCCGGCTCGTGCGGGAGCTGGAAGGGGTCGGCGACGTCGTGGACTGCGAGGGCGAGACGCCCTGTCCGCTCGCCGGCGCCTGCCGCCTCCGCGGCGCGCTGCGCCGGGCGCAGGAGGCCTTCTACGCCTCCCTGGACCCGCTGACCGTCGCCGACCTGACCGCCGCGCCCACCGGACCCGTCCTGGTGGGGCTGGTCGGCTCCGGCCCGCCCGGTCCGCGGGGCTGATCCTGCCGTCGGGAACCCACCGCCCACCCGGGCGGGCCTCCGCACGCCTTTTAATGCGAATTACAGATACCAATTAGGGAGCCCTCCATGCTCAGCGAGAAGTCCGCAGCGACCGTCCGCGCCACCCTGCCCGCCGTCGGCGGCGCGATCTCCGAGATCAGCGGGCTCTTCTACGACCGGCTCTTCGCCGCCCACCCCGAGCTGCTGAGGGACCTGTTCAACCGCGGCAACCAGGCGGCCGGCACCCAGCGCGAGGCCCTCGCCGGAGCCATCGCCCACTTCGCCACCGTCCTGGTCGAGCAGCCCGGGCAGCGCCCCGACGCGATGCTCGCCCGGATCGCCAACAAGCACGCCTCGCTCGGCATCAGCCCCGGTCAGTACCACGTCGTCCAGAAGCACCTCTTCGCCGCCATCGCCGAAGTGCTGGGCGACGCCGTCACCGAGGAGGTCGCCGCCGCCTGGGACGAGGTCTACTGGCTGATGGCCAACGCCCTCATCGCCATCGAGCAGCGGCTGTACGCCGAGCGCGACGTCCTGACCGGGGACATCTGGCGCCCCTGGGAGGTCGCCGAGAAGGTGCGGGAGACCGAGGACGTCGCCTCCTTCCGGCTCCGCCCCGCGGACGGCCTGCCGCTGCCCGACTTCGGCCCCGGCCAGTACGTCTCGGTGCGCGTCGAACTTCCCGACGGCGCCCGGCAGATCCGGCAGTACAGCCTCTCCGGCGCACCCGGCGACACCACCCGCCAGATCAGCGTCAAGCGCGAGCGCGGTCTCGCCGGGAGCCCGGACGGCGAGGTCTCGGCCCACCTCCACGACCACGTGGGCGAGGGCGCCCGCGTCGAACTCTCCGCCCCCTACGGCGACATCGTCCTCGCCGACGACGGCGGACCCCTGCTGCTCGCCTCGGCCGGCATCGGCTGCACCCCGATGCTCGCGATGCTGCACCGGCTCGCCGGCGACGGCTACGCGGCGCCCGTGACCGTCGTCCACGGCGACCGCTCGCCGGGGCACCACGCCCACTCCGCCGACCACCGCGCCCTGGCCGAGAAGCTGCCCGCGGGCAGCGCCCACTTCTGGTACGAGGACCCGGGCACCGGCGCCGGCCCCGGCGACCGTGCCGGCCGGGTCGACCTTTCCGGCGTAGAACTGCCCGAGGGCCTGCGGGCCTACCTGTGCGGCCCGCTGCCCTTCATGCGCGCCGTGCGCACCCAGCTCATCGAGCGCGGTGTGCCCGCCTCGGCCGTGCACTACGAGGTCTTCGGCCCCGACCTGTGGCTGGCCCGCGACTGACCGGCCACACTGGTCGGATGGCGGACAAGGCGGTCAAGCGCAGCGCGGGGATCCTGCTCTTCCGCGGCACGCCGGGCGATGCGCCCGAGGTGCTGCTGGCCCACATGGGCGGCCCGTTCTGGTCGTCCAAGGACGACGGGGCGTGGACGATCCCCAAGGGCGAGTACGAGCCCGGCGAGACCGCAGAGGCGGCCGCCCGGCGCGAGTTCCTGGAGGAACTGGGCCTGCCGGTGCCCGCGGGCGAGCTGCTGCCGCTCGGCGAGAACCGGCAGCCCAACGGGAAGGTCGTGACCGTCTGGGCGCTGGAGGGCGACCTCGACACCGGCCTCGTGGTGCCCGGGACCTTCTCCATGGAGTGGCCCCGGGGTTCCGGCCGGGTCAGGGAGTTCCCCGAGGTGGACCGGGCCGCGTGGTTCCCGCTCGGCCCGGCCGCCCACGAGAAGATCCTCTCCGCCCAGCGGACCTTCCTGGACCGCCTGCGCGGGCTGCTCGACGGCGACGGGCGGAGCGGAGCGGGTCAGGAGGCCGGGGAGGCGTAGATCGACTCGATCTGCTCCGCGTACGCGCTGACGATCGCGTTCCTGCGGAGCTTCAGGGAGGGCGTCAGCATCCCGTTCTCCACCGAGAACTCGTGCGGCAGGATACGGAAGGCCCGGATCGACTCGGCGCGGGAGACCGCCGAGTTGGCCATCGACACCGCGCGCCGGACCTCGGCGTCCACGTCCCGCCCGGTCATGGCGGTCCGCAGCTGGACCGCCTCCCGGTCCAGGGTGATCAGCGCCGCGACGAAGGGCCTGTTGTCGCCGATCACGATGCACTGCGAGACCAGCGGATGCCACCGCAGCCGCTCCTCCAGCACCAGGGGCGCCACGCTCTTGCCGCCGCTGGTGATGATGATGTCCTTCTTCCGGCCGGTGATCGTCAGGTACCCGTCAGGGTCGAGCGAGCCCGTGTCACCGGTCGCCATCCAGCCGCCGCGGCGCCACACCTCGCGGTTCGCGACCGGATCGGCGTGGTAGCCGGCGAACACCGTCGTCCCCCGGACCAGCACCTCGCCGTCCGGCGCGATCCGCACCGCGCTGCCCGGCAGCGGCCGGCCCACCGTGCCGAAGCGCACCTTCCCCAGCGGCTGCGCGGTCACCGCGGCCGTCGTCTCGGTGAGCCCGTAGCCGTCGTAGATGGTGAGCCCGGCACCCGCGAACAGCAGCGCCAGCTCCCTGCTGAGCGGCGACCCGCCCGAGACCGTGTAGTTCACCCGCCCGCCCAGCACTTCCCGGATCCGTGCGTAGACCAGCCGGTCGAACGCCGAGTGCGCCGCCCGCAACAACGGCCCCGGTCCCGGCCCCGAGCCCAGGGCTTGCCGCTCCACGGCCTCCGCCCAGCGCACCGCCACGCCGGCGGCCCGGTCGAAGACATGGCCCTTGCCGCCCCGGGCGGCGGCGTTCCGGGCGCCCTGGATGATCTTCTCGTACACGTACGGGACGGCGAGCAGGATCGTCGGCCGGAAGGAACGGAAGGCCGGGAGGAGTTCCCCCGGCGCGAGGTCGGGCTGGTGGCCGAGCAGCACGCCCCCGCGCACCGCGCAGGTGGTCACCATCAGCCCGTAGATGTGCGACATGGGAAGGAACGCCAGCACCGACGGCCGCACCCCCGGCGGGGCGAAGATCGAGCCGTACCCGACCAGCAGCGTGTCGCACTCGGCGGCGAGGTTGGCGTGGGTGATCAGGCAGCCCCTGGGCGGTCCCGTGGTGCCCGAGGTGTAGGCGATCACCGCCACCGACTGCGGCTCGACCGCCCAGCGCAACTGCTCCACCACCACCGGGTGCACCTGCCGGCCGAGCGCCGCCAGCCACGGGACGCACCCCGCGTCGAGCTGCCAGATCCGGCGCAGCGCGGGCAGGGTGTCGCACACGGCGCCCACCGTCATGGCGTGGTCCTCGTGCTCGACGACGATCGCCACCGCCCCCGAGTCGGCGAGGATCCACCGCACCTGCTCGGCCGAGGAGGTCGGGTACACCGGGACGATCCGGGCGCCCACCGACCACAGCGCGTAGGAGAACAGCGTCCACTCGTACCGGGTGCGAGCCATCACGGCCACCGGCTCGCCGAAGCGGATCCCCTCCGCCACCAGACCGCGGGCCAGTTCGGCCACCTCGTCCCGGAAGGCCGCGGCGCCGACCTCCTGCCAGCGGTCGCCCCCGTGCCCGTCCCGCCGGGCCAGTACGGCCGTGTCCGGGCGCTTGTCGGCCGTCTCGTACACCGAGTCGGCGAGTCCCCCCGACCGCAACTGCTCCGCCCGGGGCGGAAGGCTGAACTCGCGCACGGCGCCCCCTTCCCCGAGCCGGTGCCCCGCCGCACCGAGACGGCAGGCAGGGAAGATATCCGGCTATTGAGCCACTTGCCTAGAGGTGGTGCGGAAACGGCAGAGGCTGACGCGAACGGGTGCCTCCGGGCCGTCGCCCGGCGACGACTACGATGGCCGTAACAGGCGCGTACCCCGACCGGGACGCGACCCTTCGCATCGGGAGTGTGAGCCGTGCTGCGCACCATGTTCAAGTCCAAGATCCACCGTGCCACCGTGACCGAGGCCGACCTCCACTACGTCGGGTCCGTCACCGTGGACGCCGACCTGATGGACGCCGCCGACCTACTGCCCGGCGAACTGGTCCACATCGTCGACATCACCAACGGCGCCCGGCTGGAGACCTACGTCATCGAGGGCCGCCGCGGCTCCGGGGTGATCGGCATCAACGGCGCCGCCGCCCACCTGGTGCACCCCGGCGACCTCGTGATCCTGATCAGCTACGCGCAGTTCGAGGACGCGCAGGCCCGTGAGCTGCGGCCGCGCGTCGTGCACGTGGACGCGGACAACCGGATCGTCGCGCTGGGCGACGACGCCTCCGAGCCGGTCCCCGGAAGCGGCACCCAGGCGAGCCCCAACGCGGTGCCGGTCGGCTGAACGTCCGTACGATCGGCTGTGCTATTGTCCGGATCCATTCGAGGTATCCGTCCAGGTGGGGTTCGGTGATCACGGACCCCGTCGGGACCGGGAGCGCGGCGTGCTGCCGTCGGCCTCCCACAGCACTCCTCGGGCCTGACGCATCAGCAGTTCACCGGGCTCCGGCGGATCGCTGGGCTGCCACGGACTTCCGTGACGGGCCCGGACACTGTCGCTCTCGGGGGTGGGCGATGAGAGCACACCTTTGTTCGGCCCGAAAGGAACTGAGTCCCATGCACGCTGGCGGCGCTGCCAGACTGCGCACCGTGACCCTGGCGGTCCTCACGCTCTCCCTGACTGCCGCGGTCACCGGCTGCGGCAACGATTCGGGCGGCCAGGGCGGCGAGGTCACCGTGGGCATCGCCCTCCCCACCACGAAGCAGACGCGGTGGATCAACGACGGCGACAACATGGAAAAGCTGTTCAAGGAGCAGGGGTACAAGACAGACAAGCAGTACGCCGAGGACAGCGTCGACAAGCAGGTCGAGCAGGTCGAGGAGATGATCGACCGGGGTGACAAGCTCCTGATCATCGGCGCCGTCGACGGTTTCGAGCTGGGTGACGCGCTCCAGAAGGCGGCCCGTGCCGGTGTCAAGGTCATCGCCTACGACCGCCTGCTGCTGGGCTCCAGCAACGTGGACTACTACGCGAGCTTCGACAACTACAAGGTCGGGAAGCTCCAGGCCGACTACATCGTCCAGAAGCTCGGGCTGAAGAAGGGCGGCAACGCCGGCCCGTACAACCTCGAGGTCTTCGCCGGCGACGCCAACGACAACAACGTCCAGGGCTTCTTCAACGGCGCGATGGACACGCTGGACGAGTTCATCAAGGACGGTCAGCTGGTCGTCAAGAGCGACCAGACCCGCCTGAGCCAGGTCACCATCTTCAAGTGGGAGGCGGACATCGCCACCGAGACGATGACGACCCGCCTCCGGGACCACTACAAGGGCGGTTCCACCGTCGACGCCGTCCTGGCCCCCAACGACGGCATCGCGCGCGGTGTCATCAAGTCCCTGAAGGCGGACGGCTACGGCAGCACCGCCAAGCCGATGCCGGTGATCACGGGGCAGGACGCCGAGGTCGACTCGGTCAAGGAGATCATCGCCGGCGAGCAGTCGATGACGGTCTACAAGGACACCCGCAAGCTCGCCGCCGTCGCGGTCAAGATGGCGCAGGACATCCTCAGCGGCAAGAAGCCCGAGGTGAACAACAACAAGGACAACGACAACGGCAACAAGGTCGTGCCGGCGTACCTGCTGCCTCCGGTGGGTGTCGACAAGTCCAACTACAAGAAGCTGCTCGTCGACAGCGGTTACATCAAGGCCTCCGACCTCGACTGAGGCCGGGGTCCGCACGTACGCGGGGCCGGGAGGAACACACCGTTCCTCCCGGCCCTCGTCGTACCCGGCGGCAGCCCCGCGTCAGATGAGCACGTTCATCAGACCGTTGTCGTACAGACCTCCGTATCCGCGGCCGGCCTTGTCGCCGAACCCGTAGCCGAAGTCGGCGTGGACGAAGCCCGCGCCCTTCCCGTCGCCCTTGCCGAGACCGAGGGCGTGGACACCGCTGCCGTACCCCATGCCATAGCCGTAGCTCACGCTGTACTTGTAGCTGAAGTTGAACCGGTAGCCGTGCTTGTTGCACTGCTTCTTGTGGTGCTTGCCGTGCTTCTTGCCGTGTCCCTTGTCGTGGCCGTTGCCGCCCTTGCCGCCCTTGCCGCCCTTGCCGCCCTTGCCGCCCTTGTTGCTCTTGCCCTTGCTGCCCTTGCCCCCCTTGTTGTTGCCCTTCCCGTTGCTGCTGCCCTTCCCGTTGTTGTCGTCCTTGTCCTTGTAGGTCGCGTTGTCGCCGTTGTCGTCGTTGTTGTTGTTCCCCTTGCCGCCGTTGCCGTTGTTGCCGCCGCCGTTGCCGCCCTTGCCGCCGTTGTCGTTGCCGTTGTCGCGGCCGCCGCCTCGGCCGTTGTTGTCGTCGTCATCGCCGTTGTCGTTGCCGCCGCCGCCGCGGCCGTTGTCGCGGGAGCTGCCGTTGTCGTTCCAGTCGCTGCGGCCGCCACCGCCTCCGCCGCCTCCGCCGCCTCCGCCGCCACCGCGGCCGTTGTCGCCGCCCCCGCCCCCGCCGCCGCGGCCGTTGTCGCCGCCACCGTTGCCCCCGCCGCGGCCGTTGTCGTTCCCGCCGCCGCCGCCGTTGCCGCTGCCGTCGTCGTTCCAGTCGCTGCGGCCCCCGCCCCCGCCACCGCCGCCGTTGCCCCCACCACCGCCACCATTGCCCCCGCCGCCTCCGCCGCCGCCCCCGCCGCCTCCGCGGCCGTTGTCGCCGTAGCCGTTGTCCCCGTTGCCCCCGCCGTATCCGTTGTCGTCCCCGCCGTCGTCGCCGTATCCGTTGTCGTCGTCGCCGTAGTCGTCGCTGCCCTTGCTCTGGGAGCCGTTCCTGCCGTCGTCGCTGCCCGCCGTGGCGACGGCGCTGCCGGTCGAGGCGGCCAGGAGGCCGGTCGCAAGGAGTCCGGTCGCGACGCCGAGAGCGGTGCGGCGCATCAGACTGGTTCGCATGAGTGTCCTTCCTTCGGACGCATGGCGGGCGGCGATCGCCGCCGCCCCTGCGATCCAGTCGTACGTCGCGCGGTAAACGGCCGCCCGTCGAGCGGAGCGTCCGGGCGACAGCGTGGCCAAGGAAGTGACGCAGTGCCACGAGGTACGGAACGTCAGTCCCCGCCCAGCAACAAGGTGTCGAGACCGCGCACCAGACCGGGGCGTGCCGCGGCCGCGCGAGCCGCGAGCAGGGTCCCCGCGACGTACGGGGCGGGGGAGTTGCCGGCCTCGTGCCGGATCACCAGACGCTCGTCCGGCAGCCCGAACTGCGCCTCCACGGCGAGGGTGTAGCCCGGCAGCCGCAGCGAGTGGACCTGCGTGCCCGCGATCGACGCGCCGCGGGCCTCCGGGTGCCCGGCCGTGTGTTCCGGGTCCACGGCGTACTCGGGGCGGCGTACGGCGGCCAGTTGTTCGGCGAGCTCACGTGCGGTGCCGCTGGGGGCGTCGGGCTTGGTCGCGGAGGCGTAGTCGACGATCTCCCAGTGCGGCAGGTGACGGGCCGCCAGCCTGGCGGCCGCCTGCGCCAGCGCCGCGGTCAGCGAGAAGTTCCCCGAGGCCACCACCCCGACCCCGTGCTCCTCGGCCAGCGCGGCGATCTCCTCGTAGTCGGCGCCGGACAGGCCCGACGAGCCGACCACCACGTCGACCCCCCGGACCACGGCGGTGCGCACATGGCGTCCGACCGCGGTGTGCGAGGTGTAGTCGATCAGCACGTCCACGCCGTCCAGCGCGTCGTCGACCGTGCTGAAGACCGGGACCCCGAGCTCGGGGCCGCCCCACACCGCCCCGAGGTCCGCGCCGGCCGCGGACCGGGCCACCGCCGTCCGCAGCCGCAGGTCCGCGGAGTCCAGGACGGCGCGGGCGACCGCCTCCCCGGTCCAGCCGGTCGCCCCGGCGACACACACGTTCAGCAGGTCCATCCCCCCAGCATGAGGCATGATCACCGACCGTCCCGTCCGGAAGCGGTCCCCCCGGGGGACCTCAGGCGCAGCCGGGCGGCGGCGGAGCGGGCCTGACGGCGCATCCGGCGGGTCAGCGTCGGCGGCCGCGGCGCGGCGGCGACCAGCTGCTCGGACAGCCACAGCGAGCGCTTCTCGAGGTCCAGCTCGTCCAGCAGCCGGTCGACGTTGGCCAGCAGCGCCCCGTACAGGTCCCAGCTCTCCCAGCGCCGTTCCGTCTCCGCCCGCAGCAGCACCGCGATCCGGTCCCGTTCCTGCCGGCCGCGCCGCAGGGCGTCCGCCAGCCGGGCTTCCGCATGGTCGGCGCCCTCCGTGACCTGGGCCGCGATCAGCCGGCCGAAACTGTCGGCGGCGTCGGCCAGGTCGGCGAACAACTCGTCGATGCCGGCGGCGAGCTCGCCGGTGAACAGCGGCTCCCTGCCGCCGCGCTCGCGGTCCAGCTCCGTCAGCGAGCGGCACAGCGTCCGCAGCAGGACGGTCGACACCTCCAGGGTGTCCAGCCCGCTGCGCAGCAGCAGCCGGGTCATCGCGCCCTCCGCCGGCTTCACCCGCGGGTTGAGCCGGGTCCCCTCCTCCGCCCTGCGCAGCGAGGCGTCGAACCGCGCGATCTCGTTGTCCAGCCGGCGTGCGTCCATCAGCCAGGAGACGGCCTGTCCGGCGGTGGCGCCGGCGCGTACCTCCCGGCCCATCCGGAGCATCAGCGCCCGCATGTGCTCGGCGAGCTCGCGCACCGCGTCGCCGGCCGGCTCCACGAAGGCGGGGGGCGGCACCACGACGTTGAGCAGCACCCCGACGCCGGCCCCGACCAGGGTCTCCAGCACCCGGTCCAGCGCCTCGCCCGAGGGGGCGGGGACGGCCAGGATGAGCATCGCGCTGATCGCCACCTCGGCCACGAACTCGTCCACCCGGATGAAGTGACCGGTCACCAGCGACGCCAGGATGATCAGCCCGAGGCTCCACACCGTCAGCCCGATCAGCTCCGCGAAACCCACCGCGATGAGGACGCCCGCCACCACACTGACCACCCGTCGGACGCCCGTGGTCACCGTCGTGTAGAGCGTCACCTGCACCACGAGCAGAGCCGTCAGCGGGGCCGTCAGCGGCGCCGGGTTGGGCAGCAGCCAGACCGCCACGGCGTACGACAGGACCGCGGCCACGGTGGAGCGCACCGTCTGCACGACGATCGGGTCGTTGTTGCGCCGCAGGAGGTCGGCGAGCGGGGCGGGGAGGACGCCGGGCACCCAGCCAGTCTCCCCGGACCCGGGACTCCGGCACCGGTCAGCGGGGCGGGTTGCGCCGACCGCGTGAATACCCGGCCCCGACACGCCCCTGAGGCGCCGTCGGGGGCCGGCGCGGGGGCTTCATGGTCCGGGGCCGGAGTGTGTCCGAGCAGGGGAGCGAGGTGCCTATGGCGTGCGCGGTGCGGCGCTCCCGGGCCCTTGTCGCGGTGCTGGTCCTCGCGGCCGCCGCGGTCGCGTGCGGCGGCGGCGCGTCGCCGGGCCCCGGGCGGGCGACGCTCGACTGGTACAACTTCCCCGACGACTCCGGGGCGCTGCAGGAGGCCGCCGACCGGTGCGGCCGTGCCTCCGGCGGACGCTACGTCATCCGCTACAACAAACTCCCCCGGACGGCCGACGGCCAGCGGCAACAGCTCGTACGCCGGCTGGCCGCACACGACCCCGCGCTCGACATCCTCGGCCTGGACGTCACCTGGGCCCCGGAATTCGCCGAGGCCGGCTGGATCCGCCCGTGGACGGGCACCCGGCGCGCCGAGGCCGTCCGGGACACCCTCGACGCCCCGCTGCGCACGGCTACGTGGAAGGACCGCCTCTACGCCGTCCCGTACAACACCAACGTCCAGCTGCTCTGGTACCGCGCGGACCTCGTGCCGGAGCCGCCCACGACGTGGGCCGCGATGCTCGACACGGCCCGTGACCTGGCGAAGGCCGGGAAGCCGCACCGGATCGAGGTCCAGGGCGCCCAGTACGAGGGGCTCACGGTCTGGTTCAACACGCTCGTCTCCAGCGCCGGCGGCTCGATCCTCGACGCGGACGCGAGCGCCCCCTCGCTCGGGCCGCCCGCCGTACGGGCCGCGGGCATCATGCGCGACCTCGCGGTCTCGCCCGCCGCCGACCCCTCGCTGCCCAACCAGATGGAGGACCAGAACCGGCTGGCCATGGAGGCGGGAACCGCCGCCTTCGAGCTGAACTACCCCTTCGTTTATCCCGCGATGAAGGCCGACAACCCGCAGCTGTTCCGGCACTTCCGGTGGGCCCGCTACCCGCGGGTCGACGCCGGCCGCCCCGCCCGGGTCACCATCGGCGGCATCGACCTCGCCGTCGGCGCCCACAGCCGCCGGCCCGAGCTCGCCTTCGAGGCGGCGCTGTGCCTGCGCGACCGGGACAACCAGCGGAACGCCGCGCTGCGCGGCGGCCTGCCGCCGACCCTGCGCTCCCTCTACGACGACCCCCAGGTCCGGCGGAGCTACCCCTTCGCCCAGGACATCCTCGCCGAGCTGGAGAACGCCGCCCTGCGCCCGCAGACCCCCGCCTACCAGAACGTGTCCATCGCGGTGTCCCACGCCCTGTCACCGCCCGCCGCGATCCGGCCGGCCGAGTCCGTCCGGGACCTGCGGGGGCAGATCGAGGACGCCCTGCAGTCCAAGGGGCTGGTCCCGTGACGCGCCTCTCGGAGGGCGCCCGGCAGGAGCGGCGCCTGGGCTGGCTGCTCTGCGCCCCCGCCGTGCTCGTCATGCTCGTGGTGACCGCCTACCCCGTGCTCTACGCCGTCTACCTCTCCCTGCACCGCTACGACCTGCGCTTCCCCCAGCTGGCCCGCTTCGTCGGCCTGGACAACTACGCCGCCGTCCTGAGCTCCGGGTTCTGGTGGCAGGCGTTCTGGGTGACCTGCCTGATCACCGCGGTCTCCGTCACGGTGGAACTGACCCTCGGCATGGGGCTGGCCGTCGTCATGCACCGGGCGGTGATCGGCCGTTCGGGGGTGCGTACCGCGGTCCTGCTGCCCTACGGCATCGTGACCGTCGTCGCCGCCTTCTCCTGGCAGTACGCCTGGACGCCCGGCATCGGCTACCTCGTCGACGCGTCGGGCGCGGCCCCGCTGACCGACCAGTGGAAGGCCATCGGCCTCATCGTCCTGGCGGAGGTCTGGAAGACCACGCCCTTCATGGCGCTGCTGCTGCTCGCCGGACTGGCCCTGGTGCCGGAGGAGACGCTGCGCGCCGCCATGGTCGACGGCGCCACCCGGTGGCAGCGCTTCCGGCTCGTCACGCTGCCGCTGATGAAACCCGCCATCTTGGTGGCGCTGCTGTTCCGCACCCTGGACGCGTTCCGGATCTTCGACAACATCTACGTGCTCACCCAGGGCTCCAACGGCACCGGCTCCGTGTCGATCCTCGGCTACGACAACCTCTTCACCGCGTTGAACCTCGGCATCGGCTCGGCCATCTCGGTGCTGATCTTCCTGTGCGTCGCGGTCATCGCCTTCGCCTTCATCAGGCTGTTCGGCACGGCCGCCCCCGGATCGGAGGACACCGGACGATGAGCACGAGCCCGGCGCAGCGGCGGCGGATCGCCCGTTGGAGCGTCGTCAACACCGTCGTGGTGCTCTACGCGCTCTTCCCGGTGTGGTGGATCGTCGCCCTGTCCTTCAAGGACCCCGCCACGCTCTCCGACGGCAGCTTCGTCCCGCGCACCTGGACGCTGGAGAACTACCGCGGCATCTTCGCGACCTCCGAGTTCACCCGCGCCCTGGTCAACTCCATCGGGATCGCGCTGATCTCCACCGTCGTCGCCGTCACACTGGGCACGATGGCCGCCTACGCGGTGGCCCGGCTGCGCTTCCCCGGCAAGGGACTGCTCATCGGCACCTCGCTGCTGATCGCGATGTTCCCGCCGATCTCCCTGGTGTCGCCGCTGTTCAACATCGAGCGCTTCCTCGGGCTGTTCGACACCTGGCCCGGGCTGATCATCCCGTACATGACCTTCTCGCTGCCGCTGGCGATCTACACGCTGTCGGCGTTCTTCCGTGAGATCCCCTGGGACCTGGAGAAGGCGGCCAAGGTCGACGGGGCGACCCCCGCCCAGGCGTTCCGGCTGGTCATCGCACCGCTCGCGGCGCCCGGGGTGTTCACCACGGCGATCCTGGTCTTCATCTTCTGCTGGAACGACTTCCTCTTCGCGATCTCGCTGACCTCCACCACCGCCGCGCGCACCGTCCCGGCGGCGATCGCGTTCTTCACCGGCAGCTCGCAGTTCCAGCAGCCCACCGGCTCGATCGCCGCGGCCGCCGTGGTGATCACCGTCCCGATCGTCGTCTTCGTGCTGCTGTTCCAGCGGCGCATCGTGGCCGGACTGACCTCCGGCGCAGTGAAGGGCTGAGGGACCGCACATGGCCGAGATCACCCTCGAGGGCGTCACCAAGCGCTACCCCGACGGCGCGGTCGCCGTCCGCGACGTCAGCCTCGCCATCGCGGACGGCGAGTTCGTGATCCTCGTGGGGCCGTCCGGCTGCGGGAAGTCCACCACCCTCAACATGATCGCCGGGCTGGAGGACATCACCGAGGGCACCCTCCGCATCGGCGGCCGGGTCGTCAACGACAAGGCCCCCAAGGACCGCGACATCGCCATGGTCTTCCAGAGCTACGCCCTCTACCCCCACATGACCGTCCGTCAGAACATGGGCTTCGCCCTGCGGCTGGCCGGCGTGGACAAGGCCGTCATCAGCGAGAAGGTCGAGGAGGCGGCCCGTGTCCTCGACCTCACCGGCCACCTCGACCGCAAACCGGCCAACCTCTCCGGCGGGCAGCGCCAGCGCGTCGCGATGGGCCGCGCGATCGTCCGCGAACCCAAGGCCTTCCTCATGGACGAACCGCTGTCCAACCTCGACGCCAAGCTGCGGGTCCAGATGCGCACCCAGATCGCCCGGCTGCAGCGGCGCCTCGGCACCACCACGGTGTACGTCACGCACGACCAGACCGAGGCCATGACCCTCGGCGACCGCGTGGTCGTCATGCGCGGCGGCGTCGTCCAGCAGACCGGTTCGCCGCAGGAGCTGTACGACCGGCCGCGCAACCTCTTCGTCGCGGGGTTCATCGGCTCGCCCGCGATGAACTTCCTGCCCGCCGCGGTGGAGGAGGACCGGCTGCGCACCCCGCTCGGCGACCTGCCGCTCGACGACCGCCTGCGCGCCGCCCTGGCACGCCGCGACGCACCGCGCGAGGTCGTCGCGGGCTTCCGGCCCGAGCACTTCGAGGACGCCGCGCTCGTCGGCCCCGACCGCGGCGGCGCCGTCCTCACCGTCACCGTCGACGTCCGGGAGTCCCTCGGCTCCGACGTCTACGTCCACCTGGCCCAGGAGGGCGGCGCGGCGGCCGCCGGGCAACTGGCCGAGCTCGCCGCGGACTCCGGCCTCGCGGACACCGGAGCCGGCGGCCCGGAGATCGTCGCCCGGGTGTCCCCCAGGACCCGGGCCCGCGAGGGCGAGCGACTGTCACTGTGGCTGGACACCGCGCAGGCCCAGCTCTTCGACCCGGTCACCGGCGACAACCTCACGCTCGCCGGCGGCCCGCGTGACCCGGCCGCGGGCTGAGCCCGTGGCCCCGGCCGACGTCCCGCCGCCCCTCCCCGGACCCCTCGCGCACCTGGCCCCCCTCCTCGACGACTGGGGCTACCTGGCGGTCGGCGTCCTCGTGCTCCTCGACAACGGCGGCATCCCCGTGCCCGGCCAGACCGTCCTGGTCGTCGCGGCCGCCTACGCGGGCACCGGGCGCATGGACATCGCCGGCGTCGTCGCGGTCGCCGTCGCCGCGGCCGTCGCGGGCGACTGCCTGGGCTACCTCATCGGCCGCAGCGGCGGCCGCGCCTTCGTCCACCGCTGGGGCCGCTACGTCCTGCTCACCCCCGAACGCTTCCTGCGCGGGGAGGAGTTCTTCGCCCGCCGGGGCGACCTCGTCGTCCTGCTCGCCCGCTTCGTCGACGTCCTGCGCCAGACCAACGGCATCATCGCCGGCACCGCGGGCATGCCCTGGTGGCGCTTCCTGCTCTGCAACACCCTCGGGGCGGTGCTCTGGGTCGGCGCCTGGTCGGCCCTCGCCTACGCCGCCGGCACCCGCCTCGGCTCCCTCTACGCCTGGTTCACCCGCTTCCAGCTCTACGCCCTGATCGCCACGGCCCTCCTCGCCGCCGCCCTGACCGCCCGCCACCTCCGCCGCCGCCGTCTCCGCCGCCGCGCCCCGGGCCCCTGAGACGGCCCCGAGGGGGCGGTGCCTAGGTCGTGTCGTCAAATGAGCGCCGGCCGCCCGAAGGGCGGGCTCAGCGGCGTCTGGTGCGGTGCATCGCAAGGCGGAGAGTCGTCCTCGTAGTGGGCTACTCGGACGATTCGACAACGCAGCGAGGTGCCGTGCCAGGCGTCGCTGAGCAGGGGGGCGTTTGACGACACGGCCTAGAGCAGGTCCTCGATGGTGATCGGCATCTTGCGGACGCGGCGGCCCGTGGCGTGGTGGACGGCGTTGGCGATGGCGGCGCCTGCGCCGACCTGGCCGATCTCGCCGACGCCCTTGACGCCGAGGGGGTTGACGACGGTGTCCTCGACCTCGACGAGTTCGACGTCGACGTCCGGTACGTCCGCGTTGACGGCCACCAGGTAGTCGCCGAGGCTGGAGGCCGCCCAGCGGCCGGTGCGCGGCTCCATGTGGTTGGCCTCGAGGAGGGCCTGGCCCAGGCCCCAGATCATGCCGCCCATCAGCTGGCTGCGGGCGGTCTTGGGGTTGAGGACCCGCCCGGGCGCGAAGGCGCCGACCATGCGGCGGACCCGGACGAGGCCGAGGTCGGCGTCGACGGCGACCTCGGCGAACTGGGCGCCGAAGGTCATCAGGGCGTGGCCGTTCGCGCCGGCGTCGGGGGTCCAGGAGCCCAGTGCCTCGACGTCGGGCAGGAACTGACGGTGCATCATCTCGGCGTAGGTCTCGCCGGTGTCCGGGTCGTCCCGGAGCACCATGCGCCCGTCCCGGAGCTCCACGGCCCCTGGGGCCGCCCCGCGCAGCGGTGACTCGGCGTCGGCGACCGCCCGCGCCACGAGTGCGTCGCGCAGGGCCGTGGCCGCCGTGTGGACGGCCGCGCTGATCATGCCGGCGCCGGACGAGCCGACGGCGGCGGCGATCTGCGGGAAGGCCGTGTCGCCGTTCTCGAAGCGGCACCGCTCCGCCGGCAGGCCGAGGGCGTCGGCGGCGACCTGCGTCATGGCCGTGGCCACGCCGGTGCCGAAGTCGGGGGTGGCCGCCTGCACCAGCGCCGTACCGTCGGCGTACAGGCGGGCGCGGGCCCGCTGCGGCGTGACGGGCTGGGCGACGGGGTAGCCGGCGCTGGCCATGCCCGTGCCGATCAGCCAGTGCCCCTCGCGACGGGAGCGCGGCCGCGGGTCACGGCCGGCCCAGCCGAAGCGCTCCGCGCCGCGGCGGTAGCACTCCTCCAGCCCCCAGCTCGACCACGGGTCACCCGTCGAGGGGTCGGTCGCCGTGATGTTGCGCAGCCGCAGTTCCAGCGGGTCGATCCCGAGGTGCTCGGCCAGCTCGTCCATCGCGCACTCCATGGCGAACATGCCCGAGGCCTCGCCGGGGGCGCGCATGAAGGTCGGCGTCATGGTGTTCGCGGGGAACACCCGGTACTCGCCCTCGTAGTGGGGGCATCCGTAGATCTGCGAGGCGACGCCGAGGGAGGGTTCGGCCCACTCGTCGAAGTGCGAGGTGGGGGAGAGCTTGTGGTGGCGCAGCGCGGTGAGCCGCCCGTCCCCGGTCGCGCCGAGCGTGATCGTCTGCTCCTGCTCCTCGCGGTGCCCCATCGAGGTGAACATCTGCTCACGGGTCAGCGCCAGCTTCACCGGGCGGCCCACCAGCCGGGCCGCGATCGCGGCGAGCGCCGGATGGTGCCAGATCATCGCCTTGCCGCCGAAACTGCCGCCCGTGTAGTGCCCGATGACGCGCACACGGGAGACCGGCAGGCCGAGCAGCGCGGCGACCGTCTGCTGGGTGGAGGTGATGCCCTGCGTGGCGTCCCAGAGGGTGAGCCGGTCGCCCTCCCAGGAGGCGGTGGTCGCCGGCGGCTCGATGGGGTTGTGGTTGTTCGCGGCGTACGTGAAGGTGAGGTCCAGCCGTACGTCGGCCTCGTCGAGCCCCTGCCGCAGGTCGCCCCGGGTCATGCGCCCCGGCATGAAGCCGCCGAAGATCGTCTCGGGGACGTGGGCCAGGTCGCGGCCCTGGTCGAGGGTGGTGACCGGGGGCTCCTCCGCGTACCGCACGTGCAGCAGGCTCGCCGCGTGCTGGGCCCGTTCGTGGGTGTCGGCGACGACGACGGCGATGTGCTGGCCCGCGTAGTGGACGACGTCGTCCTGCAACGGGAAGAAGGTCTGGCCGGGGGCCGCCGTCCCCGCAAGGGAGGGGATCAGCGGCGGCTGCGCCGCGATGGGCGGGGTGTTCTCGTGGGTGAGGACCGCGAGGACCCCCTCGGCGGCCTCGGCCTCGCCGGTGTCGATGGAGGTGATCCGCCCGCCGGCGATGTGGGCCCCGACGAGCGCGGCGTACGCCATGCCGGGCAGCGGGATCTCCGCCGAGTACCGGGCCGAGCCGGTGACCTTGGGGCGTCCGTCGACCCGGTCCATGGGCTGTCCGACGGCCGGGGTCACGACGGGCTCCCGGTGAGGGTCTCGAGCGCGCGGACCACGGTCCGGCAGGCGAGTTCGACCTTGAAGGCGTTCATCTGCGTGGGGCGTGCCGCCGCCATCTCGACCCGGGCGGCCTCGCGGAAGTTCTGCGGGATCGCCGGCGCCCCGAGCAGGAACTCCTCGGCGCGCTCCGCCCGCCAGGGCCGGGTGCCCACCCCGCCGAGCGCGAGGCGGACGTCCAGCACCAGCCCGTCCGCCAGCGCCAGCGCGGCCGCCACCGATACCAGGGCGAACTCGTACGACTCGCGGTCGCGGACCTTCAGGTACGTGGAGTGGCGGGCGATCGGCACCGAGGGCACCTCGATCACGGTGATCAGCTCGCCGTGCTCCAGCGGGTGCTCCCGGTCCGGGGCGTCACCGGGCAGCAGGAAGAACTCGTCGAAGGAGTAGGAGCGTTCACCGCCCGGCCCCTGGGTCCTGATCCGCGCGTCCAGCGCCGCGAGCGCCACGGCGACGTCCGAGGGGTGGGTGGCGATGCAGTGCGCGCTCGTGCCGAGGACGGCGTGCCCGCGGCTCGTCCCCTCGATCGCCGAGCAACCACTGCCCGGCACACGCTTGTTGCAGGGCGACGAGGTGTCGCGGAAGTAGCCGCACCGCACCCGCTGCATCATGTTGCCGCCCATGGAGGCCATGTTGCGCAGCTGGGCCGAGGCCCCGAGTTCCAGGGCCTGCGCGACGAGCGGGAAGCGCTCCCGTACGACGGCCGCTTCGGCGACCTGGCTCATCCGGGCCAGCGCGCCGATCCGCAGCGAGCCGTCGGGCATGCCCTCCACGCCGGTCAGGGGGAGGTCGTTGATGTCGACGAGCCGGCGCGGCGCGAGCACGTTCTGCCGCAGCAGGTCGACCTCCGTGGTGCCGCCGGCCAGGAAGTGGCTCTGCGGGTCCGCGGTGACGGCCGCGATCGCGTCCGCCGTGCCCGTGGCGCGGGTGTAGGTGATGGGCCGCACGATCTCACGCTCCGCTGCCGGTTCCGGGGGCGGCACCGGGGTCCGCGTCGCGGACCGCGCGGATCGCCGCACGGATGTTGGGGTACGCGGCACAGCGGCAGATGTTGCCGCTCATCCACTCCTTGATCTCCGCGTCGTCCGCGGCGTGACCCTCCCGCAGCAGGGCCACCGCCGACATGATCTGGCCCGGTGTGCAGTAGCCGCACTGGAAGGCGTCGTGCGCGATGAACGCCTCCTGCACCGGGTCGAGCCGGCCCTCCCGGGCCAGGCCCTCGACGGTGGTGATCTCGTGGCCCTCGCACGTGACGGCGAGCGTCAGGCAGCCCAGCACGCGGCGCCCGTCCACCAGCACCGTGCAGGCCCCGCAGGTGCCCTGGTCGCAGCCCTTCTTGGCGCCGGTCAGACGGAGGTGCTCACGGAGCGCGTCGAGCAGGCTCACCCGGGGCTCGATGTCCACCGCCCGCCGCTCCCCGTTGACGTGCAGGGTGACCGGGCCGGGACCGGGGCCGCGCTCCGGCAGCACGCCGGACTCGGCCGCGGTGTTCGCCGAAACATGTGAGGACACCGGTCCACCTCCAGATCGGTCTCCCTTTCATGCTGTTTCGCCCGTCAACGACCCGCAACCGGGATCATGCCGCCGCGGGCGCGGCTACCGCTGCCGTGCGGCGTACGCCCGTGCCTTGTTGCGGTTGCCGCACACGCGCATCGAGCACCAGCGCCGGCTGCGGTTCTTGGAGACGTCCCAGAAGACCCAGCCGCAGCTGTGCTCGGCGCAGCGCTTGAGGCGCGCGGCGTCGCCGGTGGTCACCAGCGCGCTCCAGGCCAGGGCGATGCGGGCGAGCGCCGCTTCCGCGGGCGTGAGCCCCGGCCCGGGGGACAGTACGGGACCGTCCCCGCCGACCGCGACGAGTACGGGCAGCCCCCGCAGTACCTCGTCCGCGGCCGCGACCGCCCCGGGGTCGGGGGTGTCGCCGACGTTGGCGCCCAGCGCCTCACGGAGGCCGGCCCGCAGCCGCAGGGCGCGGTCGTGCTCGCCGGGCGTGACCGGCGTGCCCGCGTCGAGCAGGCCGTGGGCGGCGAGGAAGGCGGACACCTGCTCCGGCGCGGCCAGGTCGTCCGTGCCGAGGTCGAGGTCGACGGTGTTGGCGAAGGCCTCCACCAGGGCGGCGGCGGGCGGGGGTTCGAGCACGGGGCACCTCCTGTCGTCACGGAGTCTACCGTCCATCGCGATTGCCGGTTAGAATCACCAGTGAAGCTAATAGCCGGTTAGTGCAGGGGAGTTCACATGGGGGAGCCGGCCCACGCCACGCCGATGAAGGACGGCGCCGCCCCGGCGGCCACGACGACGACCGCGACCGCGACCATGCCCGCGAGCCCGTCACCGACGGACTTCCGCGGCACCCGCAACACGGCCGTGCTGGTCGGCTTCACCGCCGTCACCAACCTCGCCGACGGCGTGACCAAGATGGCGCTGCCCCTCCTCGCGGTGCGGGCCTCCGGCTCACCGCTGCAGGTCACGGCGGTCTCCCTGACCCTCACCCTGCCCTGGCTGCTGGTCGCCCTCCCCGTGGGCGTCCTGGTCGACCGGCGTGACCGCCGAGGCCTGCTGTGGGTCGCGGGCGCCGTGCGGATGGCCGCCGTGGCCGCCCTCGCCGTGGCGGCGGCCCGGGGCGGGCCCGGCATCGGAGTGCTCTGCGTCGCCGGTGCCGTCCTCGGCGTCGCGGAGGTGGTGGCGCTGACGGCGGAGGCGGCGCTCGTGCCGTCCGTGGTGCCGCCGGCCGGGCGGGAACGCGCCAACGCGTGGATCACCGGCGCCGAGACCGTCTGCAACGAGTTCTGCGGCCCCCTCGTCGGAGGCCTGCTGATCGCCGTCGGCACCGGTTTCGCGCTCGGCGCCACCTGGGCGGCGTACGCGCTCGCCTCCCTGGCCCTGTTCCTGCTCGCCGGGCGGGTGGCCGGGGCGCAGGGCGCGGCCGCTGCGGCGGACCGCGCCCCGGCCGCCGTCCGCACCCAGATCGCCGAGGGGCTGCGCCACCTGTGGCGGCACGACCTCCTGCGAACCCTCTCGCTGGTCCTCACCGTGCTGTGCGCCTGCTGGGGCGCCTGGCTGGCGCTGATGCCCCTGTACGCGACCCACGCCATGGGCCTGGACGCCGGGCGGTACGGACTCCTGCTGAGCGCCCTCGGCTTGGGCGGGCTGACCGGCGCGCTCACCGTCGGCCGGGTCAACCGGCTGCTGGGCCGCCGCGGCGCGATGTCCGCCGACATCGCCGGGACCGCCGCGATGATGGCCCTGCCCGCGCTGACCACGGCCCTCTGGCCGGTGGCCGTCGGCGCTTTCCTCGGCGGCATGGGCGGCACCCTGTGGGCCGTCAACGCCCGCACCATTGCCCAGGACATCGTCCCGGAGCGGATGATGGGCCGCTACAGCGCGGTCAGCAGGCTCTTCAGCTGGGGCGCCATGCCGCTCGGCGCGGCCCTCGCCGGAGGGCTCGCCGAACTCGGCGGCCCACGAACGGTGTTCACCGTCCTCGCCGTGCTCGCGGGCGGGGCGCTCGTCCCCTTCCTGCGGATCGCCGTCCCGGCCCGCCCCTGACCGGCGCCGCCCGGCCCCGCCATGCCGTCGGCGGGTCCGGAACCCGCGCCGCGTGACGGTCCGGACAGCCCACCGCGCGGACGACTTCCCGCCTCAGGCGTCCGCCAGTTGCCGGACGACCGCCTCCGCCACCGCGCGGGCGCTGCCCGGGTTCTGGCCGGTGATCAGCCGGCCGTCCTCGACGACGTAGGTGTCGAACGGCCGCCTGGCCGTGGAGTAGTCGGCGCCGCGCTTGCGCAACTCGTCCTGGAGGCTGTACGGCACCGCCCCCGCCCGGTGCGCGAGTTCCTCCTCGGGCCAGGAGAAACCGGTCACCCGCCTGCCGCGGACCAGCGGTTCACCGCCGCTCAGCGTCACGTTGAGCAGCCCCGTCGCGCCGTGGCAGACCGAGGAGACGATCCGGCCCGACTCGTAGAACCGGGCCGTCAGCTCCTCCAGTTCCCGGCTCTGCGGGAAGTCGAACATCACGCCGTGGCCGCCGGTGAGGTAGATCGCGTCGTAGTCCTCGAGGTCCACCCGCGCGATCGGCAACGTGTCCTCGAGGAGGTCCATGTACTCGCGGTCGGCGTAGTGCCCGCCGGTGCCGAGCTCCTCCAGCACCTCGTGGGAGAGGCTCTCCGGGTCGAGGGGGACCTTGCCGCCGGCCGGGCTGGCGATGTCCATGGTGTAGCCGTCCTGCTCCACCACGTCCCAGAAGTGCGTGAGTTCCCCGAGCCACAACCCGGTCCGCATGCCGACCTTCTCGTACTCGTCGACGTTCGTCACGATGACCAGGATCTTCTTGGTCGCAGGCATGAAACTGCCCCTCTTCCCGGCGGGATCCGGTGCTGGTCGCGGCGGTCGGCGCCACGGTGCCACCCCGTCATTCCGAGCCTAAGTGGGCCATTTGGGGCAGGCAAGGCGATGTGCGGCGGACCGCGGACCGGCCGCTACGCCACGCAGAACTCGTTGCCCTCCGGGTCGCGCATCACCACGCCGTAGTGGTCCACGCCCGGTTGGGCGAGCACGCGCAGCCGTTCGGCGCCTGCCGCGACCAGCCGGCCGGCCTCGGCCTCGACCCGCTCCCTGCGGGTCTCCAGGGGCACCTCGGCCCGCTCGCCGCCCACCTTGACGTCGAGGTGGAGCCGGTTCTTGACCACCTTGCCCTCGGGCACGTGCTGGAACCAGATCCGGGGGCCGCCGCCCTCCGGGTCCACGATGGAGTCGCAGCAGTCGCCCTCGCCGAGCTCCTCCTCGGGCACACCGACGGAGAGCCAGTACGCGCGCCAGGTGGCGAAGCCGCCCGGCGCGTCCTCGAGGCGGTAGCGCAGCGCGCCCGCCCAGAAGCGCGCCTGCGCCTCCGGATCCGCGCAGTCGATCGTGAGCTGGAACGCGACCATGTGTGCCTCCGTCGAAGTGGCCCGCCCGGTGCCCGCACCGGTGGGGCCCATGCTGCCCGACGGGTACGACAGTCGCTCAGCCGTTCTCCTCGATCCTGAAACCGACCTTCATCCCGACCTGGTAGTGCCCGACCCGTCCGTCCTCCAGGTGGCCGCGGATCTGCGTCACCTCGAACCAGTCGAGGTTGCGCAGGGTCTCCGAGGCGCGGCTGAGCCCGTTGCGGATGGCGGCGTCCAGGCTCTCGCCGGACGAGCCGACGATCTCGGTCACCCGGTACGTGTGGTCGGTCATGGGGCCTCCCTGATCGGTGGGACCGGCGGTTCCGCCGCCCCTCCACGGTGCCCCATCGCCCGTCGGGCCGCGAGGGGAAGCACGGCCGGGGGCGTTAGGCCGCGGCGCGCCCCGGGAAGGGGCCGTACATGGCCAGGGTCAACGACGAGGTCGAAGCCCTGCTCCGCGAGTACGCCGACCTCATCCAGATCACCGGCGGCGACGCGTTCAAGGCGCGCGCCTACGAGAAGGCCGCCCGCGCCATCGGCGGCCACCACGAGGACGTCGCCCGGCTCGGCGACAAGGAGCTGCGGAAGATCCCCAACGTGGGGAAGTCCGTCGCCGAGAAGGTCACCGAGTACCTGCGCACCGGCACCGTCCCCGCCGTCGAGGAACTGCGCGCCCGCATCCCCGCGGGCGTGCGGGAGATGACCGCGATCCCGACCCTCGGCCCCAAGCGGGCCATGATGCTCTACGAGGAGCTGCACATCGCCTCGGTGCAGGAACTCGCCGACGCCATCCACGCCGAACGCCTGCGCGACCTGCCCGGATTCGGCGCCCGCACCGAGGAGAACATCCTGCACGGCATCGCCCTGCTGCGGTCCTCGGGCGGCCGGGTCCCGCTGGACGTCGCCACGCAGGTCGCCGAGGAGGTCGTCGCCGAGCTCGCCGCGCTCCCCGGCTGCGAGCGCTGCACGTACGCCGGCTCGCTGCGCCGCATGCGGGAGACGGTCGGGGACGTCGACGTCCTCCTCTCCGCCGAACGCTCCGCGCGGTTCATGGACGCGTTCACCCGGATGCCCGCCACCGCCGAGGTCGTCGTGCGCGGCGCCAAGAAGACCTCGATCCGCACCGCCAAGGGCCTCCAGGTCGACCTGCGGGTGGTGCCGCCCGACGCCTGGGGCGCGGCGCTGCAGTACTTCACCGGCTCCAAGGCCCACAACATCCGCACCCGTGAGATGGCCGTCCACCACGGCCTCAAGCTCTCCGAGTACGGGCTCTTCGACGCCGCGACCGGCGAGCTGGTCGTCTCCCGGACCGAGGAGGAGGTCTACGCCCGGCTCGGACTGCCCTGGATACCGCCCACCCTGCGCGAGGACCGGGGCGAGATCCAGGCCGGCCTGGCGGGGGAGCTCCCCGAGCCGCTGGCCCCCGGCGACGTCCGCGGCGACCTGCACACCCACACCGACCTCACGGACGGCCTCGCCGGCCTGGAGGAGATGGTGGCCGCGGCGGCCGCCCGCGGCTACGCCTACTACGCGGTCACCGACCACGCGCCCGACCTGTACATGCAGCGCATGACCGAGGCGAAGGTCCTCGCCCAGCGGGAGCAGGTCCGCCGCCTGGACCGCGCGCACCGGGGCATGCGCGTCCTGCACGGCACCGAACTCAACATCGGGCCCGACGGGGGTCTGGACTGGCCGGACGGGTTCCTGGCCGGGTTCGACCTGTGCGTCGCCTCGATCCACTCCCACTTCAACCAGGACCGCGCCACCCTCACCCGGCGCCTGGTGCGCGCCGCGGAGAACCCGTACGTCAACATCATCGGCCACCCCACCACCCGGCTGCTCGGCAGGCGCCCGGGCATCGACGCCGACCTCGACGAGGTCTTCGCCGCCTGCGCCCGCACCGGCACCGCGCTCGAGGTCAACGCCCAGCCCGACCGGCTCGACCTCGGCGACGAACTGATCCTGCGGGCCCGCCGGCACGGCGTGCGGTTCGCCGTCGACAGTGACGCGCACTCCACCGTCCACCTGGACTTCATGCGCTACGGCGTCGGCACCGCCCAGCGGGGCTGGCTCACCGCGGACGACGTCGTCAACGCCTGGCCGCTCACCCGGCTGCGGCGCTTCCTGCGCAAGCGCGGCCGTACGCATCCGTGACCGTACCCGGGGTAGGCGCGGGATGAGGGCCCCGTACCACGCCCGACATCGAGGAGGACACGATGCTGCTGCTGGGATTCGTGCTCATGGGCGCGACCGCCGCCTTCACCGGACTGCTGATCGCGGAGAACCTCGGGGGAGGCCCCGACTACACCGTGACGATGTTCGGCTCCGACATCGCCACCGTCAACACCCTCGGCGCGTTCCTCGCCGGTCTCGCGCTCGCCCTGGTGTTCTGCCTGGCCTCGGTCGTCGCCCTGGCCGGCGCCGGACGCGAACGCAGCCGCCGCGCGGAGCTGCGCCGGCTGCGCCGCCGGGCCCGCGCCGCCGAGAAGGCGCCCGACACCACCTCCGCCGGCACCGCGGCCCCCGCCGCCGGCACCGCCAGGACCGACGAGGAGACGGCGGCCGCCCAGACCCCCACCCCCTCCGCCCGCCGCCGGGGCATGCACCTGTTCGGCCACTGACCCACCGGGCCGCAGCACGTGGCGCCCGCCCACCGGTACGTACGACGGACCGCCGAAGATGCCTCCAGGACCCGCTGCCGCCATTCTGGGAACGGGGCAGGACAAGGAGGCCGGTACGTGTCCACCGCGAAGATCTGCTGTGTGGCGGGCGCCCCGTGCTGGGTCAGCCTGATGGCACGCGACCTGGACGTGGCGAAGGCGTTCTACGGACCACTGCTCGGCTGGGAGTTCGAACCCGGGCCCTCACGCTGGGGCCCGTACGAACGCGCGCTGGTGAACGGCACGGAGGTCGCCGGCATCGGGGCCATCGCCCGGGACTGGGAGACCTCGGTGTCCTGGACCACGTACTTCGGGGTGGAGAGCGCCGACGCCACGGCCTCCGACATCCGCGACCGCGGCGGCACGGTGGCCGTCGGCCCGCTCGACTTCGACGCCGGGCGGCTGGCCCTGGTCGCCGACTCCATGGGCGCCTCCTTCGGCATCTGGGAGGGCGAGCACGGCCCCGCCCGCAAGCTGCGGATGCACGGCGCCCCCTCGTGGATCGAGCTGCGCACCCGGGACGCCTTCGCCGCGGCCCTGTTCTACGGCGAGGTCTTCCACTGGGACCGGCGCGGCCCCCGCTACGTCGTGGAGTGGGAGAACGACCGCGTCGTGCTGTACGTCGACGGGCACAGCGTCGCGGGCATCCGCGGCGGGGGCGTCGAGGCCGCGGCCGACCCGAAGGTCCGGCCGCGGTGGCACGTCTTCTTCACCGTCGCCGACGTCGACGAGGCCGTCCGGCGCGCCAAGGACCTGGGCGGCGAGGTCACCGGCGAACCCCTGGACAGCGCCTACGGCAGGGTCGCGGGCATCCGCGACCCGGAGGGCGGGCTGCTCTCCCTCGTCGCCGACCACGAGTAGCGCACCACGAGCAGCGCACCACGCGCGTGGCGGACCACGCGCGTTGCGGACCACCAGCGCACCAGGCGTGGCGCGTGCCCGCCGCGTCCCATCGGATGAACCTCGCCCCGCCATCGTCCCGCCGGGTCGCGGACACCCCGGCGGGGCACTAGAGAAGCGGCCATGGAGTGGTTCACGGCACCCGACTACTGGCTGAGCCGCGTCGTCGTCCAGCGCGGGCTGGGCGTGCTCTACCTGGTCGGCTTCCTCGCCGCCGCCAACCAGTTCCGCGCCCTCATGGGCGAGCACGGGCTGCTGCCCGTCCCGGACTTCCTGCGGCGCGTGCCGTTCCGCCACGCGCCCAGCCTGTTCCACCTGCGCTACTCCGACCGGCTCTTCGCCGCCGTCGCCTGGGGCGGCGTCGCGCTGTCCGCCGCCGTCGTGGCGGGCGTCACCGACCTCGTGCCGCTGTGGGCCGCCATGCTGGTCTGGGCGGCGCTGTGGCTGCTCTACCTGTCGATCGTCAACGTCGGCCAGACCTGGTACGCCTTCGGCTGGGAGTCCCTGCTGCTGGAGGCGGGCTTCCTGGCGGTGTTCCTCGGCAACGACGAGACCGGGCCGCCCGTGCTGATCCTGTGGCTGATGCGGTGGCTGCTCTTCCGCGTCGAGTTCGGCGCCGGGCTGATCAAGATGCGCGGCGACGCCTGCTGGCGCGACCTGACCTGCCTGTACTACCACCACGAGACGCAGCCCATGCCCGGCCCCCTCAGCTGGTACTTCCACCACCTGCCGCGCGGGGCGCACCGGGCCGAGACCGCCGCCAACCACTTCGCCCAGCTGGTGGTCCCCGTCGCCCTGTTCACCCCGCAGCCGGTGGCGAGCGTCGCCGCCTGCGTCGTCATCGTCACCCAGCTGTGGCTGGTGCTCTCCGGCAACTTCGCCTGGCTGAACTGGCTGACGATCGTCCTCGCGGTCGCCGCCCTCGACGGCTCCCTGGTCGCCGCGCCACCGCCCGCGGCGTCCGTCGCGCCGCCCGCCTGGTACGCGGCCCTGGTGATCGCCGCGACCGCCCTGGTCGCCGTCCTCAGCTACTGGCCCGCCCGCAACCTGCTCTCCCGCGGCCAGATGATGAACGTCTCCTTCAACCGGCTGCACCTGGTCAACTCCTACGGCGCCTTCGGCAGCATCAACCGGATGCGCCTGGAGGTCGTCGTCGAGGGCACCGACGCGGCCGAGCCCGGGCCCGGCGCCGTGTGGAAGGAGTACGGCTTCAAGGGCAAGCCCACCGACCGCCACCGGCTGCCCCGCCAGTTCGCCCCGTACCACCTGCGGCTGGACTGGATGATGTGGTTCGCCGGGATCTCCTCGGCGTACGCGTGGAGCTGGTTCCTCCCGTTCGTCGGCAAGCTCCTGGAGAACGACCCCCGCACGCTCCGGCTGCTGCGCAGCAACCCCTTCCCGGACGCCCCGCCGACGTACGTCCGCGCCCGCCTCTACCACTACCGCTTCACCGACCGGCGCACCCTGCGCGCCACCGGGGCCTGGTGGGAGCGGAGCCTCGTGCGCGAGTACCTGCCGCCGGTCGACCGCGAGGGCCTGCGGCACCTCGGCTGACGGCGCCGACGGCGGCCGCACGCCCTCGTCGCGTGCTCAGTCGCGCCACGGGGTGGGGCGGACCTCGAAACCGGTGAGCCCCTCGGGCTCCTCCTCGACGATCTCCACGCGGTCCACCACGGACAGCGGGGAGCCCTCGTGCGACCACGCCACCATCTCGTCCACCGCCCCGGGCGGCCCCTCGAAGACCGCCTCGACGGTGCCGTCCGGCCGGTTGCGGACCCACCCGGCGACACCGGTGCCGGCCGCGGTCATGCGGCAGGTGTCCCGGAAGTACACCCCCTGGACGTCGCCCGACACCACGACCCGGCGCCGGATCACGACGACCGCACCCGGCCGACCGCGTCACGGAAGGCGTCGGCGTCCAGGACGGCCGCCCCGCCGGGGTCGTTGTTGAAGTACACAAACACGTCGGAGCCCTCCGGCCAGGTGTCCGCGATGCGGTGCGCCCAGGTGGTCAGCGCCCGGGACCCGTAGCGGGGCCACGGCCGGGCGATGCCCTCATGGAAGCGTACGTAGCCCCAGTCCGCGGTGCGCCACAACGGTGTCACGGGGCGCGCCCGCCGGTCGGCCCAGCACAGCGCCGCCCCGCGGCGCCTGAGGAGCGCGCGGATCTCGGGGGTCCACCAGGAGGCGTGCCGCGGTTCCACGGCCACCCGCACGTCTGCGGGGAAGCAGCGCAGGCACGTCTCCAGGACCCGGGCGTCGGCCCGCAGGTTCGGCGGCAGCTGCAGCAGCACCGGGCCCAGCCGGTCCCCGAGCCCCTCCGCGTGCGTCAGCAGCCGCCGCACCGGCTCCTCCGGATCGCGCAGCCGCTTCATATGGGTCAGATAGCGGCTGGCCTTGACCGCCATCACGAAGCCCTCGGGCGTGTGCTCGCGCCAGCCGGCGAAGGTCTCCCTCGACGGCAGACGGTAGAAGGCGTTGTTGCTCTCGACCGTGCCGAAACGGCGCGCGTACTCCTCCAGCCACAGCCGCTGCGGCACCTGGGGCGGGTACAGCACGCCGCGCCAGTCCCGGTACTGCCATCCCGACGTTCCCACGAGCACGGACATCGCGCGGTCCCTGGCCGGTTGCTTGCTGCTCCCCATTCAGGGTAGGTCGTAAGGAGTCCCGCATCTCCCGCTCGCGGGGGTGGAACCATGCACTTCACAGACCGCGCGGATGCCGGACGGCAGCTCGCCGAGCGGCTGCGGCATCTGGACTTCGACAACCCCGTCGTGCTCGGCCTGCCGCGTGGCGGCGTGGTCGTCGCCTATGAGGTGGCGCAGGCCCTGCACGCCCCCCTGGACGTGATCGTCGTCCGCAAACTCGGCGTCCCGTACCACCGGGAGCTGGGTTTCGGCGCCATCGGCGAGGGCGGCGCCAAGGTGCTCAGCGACGACATCGTCCGGATGAGCCACGTCTCCCGCGCCGACATCGACACCGTCGAGCACCACGAGGAGGCCGAGCTGGCCCGGCAGGCGCACCGCTTCCGTGAGGGGCGCCCGCGTACGCCGCTGGCCGGCCGCACGGTGCTCCTCGTCGACGACGGCGTCGCCACCGGCGCCACCGCCCTCGCCGCCTGCGAGGTGGCCCGCGCCCAAGGCGCGGCCCGGATCGTGCTCGCCGTGCCCGTGTCCTCGCCGCAGTCGCTGCCGGCGCTGCGGCGGGCCGCCGACGACGTGGTGTGCCTGTCGGCGCCGAACGCCTTCTTCGCGGTGGGGGAGTGGTACCACGACTTCTCCCAGACCGGCGACGACGAGGTGTCCGGGCTGCTCAAGCAGGCCGCCGCCCGGGGACCGCGGACCACCGAGGTGGGCCTCGCCGTCGGCGGCGCCTCCGGGACGCGGCTCGCGGGGACGCTCACCAGGCCCGCCGACGCGCAGGCCCTGGTGATCTTCGCCCACGGCACGGGCAGCAGCCGGCACAGCCCGCGCAACCGCGCCGTGGCCGCCGTCCTCCACCAGGCCGGCCTCGGCACCCTGCTGTTCGACCTCCTCACCTCCGCCGAGGAGGCGGACCGCGCCAACGTCTTCGACATCGGACTGCTCGCCGGCCGCCTGGCCGACGTCACCGAGTGGGCCCGCGGGGAGAACCTGCCGCTCGCCTACTTCGGGGCCAGCACGGGCGCCGCCGCCGCGCTGTGGGCGGCGGCCGACCCCCGGGCCGCCCCGTACGTCTCCTCCGTGGTGTCCCGCGGCGGCCGCCCGGACCTGGCCATGCCCCGGCTCGGCGAGGTCAGGGCGCCCACCCTGCTCGTCGTCGGCGGCCGGGACACCACCGTCCTGGAGCTGAACCAGCGTGCCCAGGAAGCGCTCGGCTGCCCCAACCTGCTCCACGTGGTGCCCGGCGCGACCCACCTGTTCGAGGAGCCGGGGGCGCTCGACGAGGTGGCGCACCTGGCCCGCGACTGGTTGGCCGGTCACCTCCCTGCGACCCCGGGTCCGTGACCGTACCCTGAGGTCAGGGGGCGAGGAAGGGAGCAGGAGGATGCGCCGATGAGCAGCACGGTGACCATGCTGGACTCACTCCCGCCGGCCCACCGCCGGGCCTTCCTCGAACACGCCAGGAGGGTCAGCTTCCCGCAGAGCTGGCGCATCTGCGACGAGGGCAGATTCGCCGACCGGTTCTGGGTGGTCGAGTCGGGTGCCGTCTCCATCGACATGGACGTGCCCGGCCGCGGCTCGGTCTCCGTGGAGACCCTCGGCCCCGGTGAACTCGTCGGCTGGTCCTGGCTGTTCCCTCCCTACCGCTGGCAGGTCGGCGCCCACGCGCTGGGCTCGGTGGGCGCGTACGAGTTCAGCGCGGCCGAGATCCGCGACCTGTGCCGGGAGAGCCCGGTGCTGGGCCAGGCCATCGTGCTGGCCGCCGCCCAGACCATCGCCCAGCGGCTGGGCTCCGCCCGGGCCAGGATGCTCGACATGTACGGCCCGCGCCTGCAGGAGCACTCCTAGACCTTCCCTAAGGCGCGTCCGGCGTCCGGGGCTGTGCCCTGAGGGCCTCGGCCGGCCAGCGGAATTCGGCCACGTGCGTGGGACGCGGCGGCTCACCGGCGAGTACCGCCGGCAACTGCCGGTAGCGCTCCGCACGGTCGTCCAGGCCCGCCTCCAGCCGGGCCGGCACCGCGGCCCGGTCGGCGTCCGCGCCCAGGAGCGCGGTCAGCACGGGCTCGGCCTCCGGCGCGCCGGGTGCCACGCCGCGCTCCCGCGCCGGCCCCACGAGGCCGACGGTGAGCAGCTCCTGGTCGTCGCTCATGCGGCCGAGTCCGGACCTTCCAGTGGCTGGAGGCTCAAGCCCCGTTCCCGGCCACGACGGCCCGGCTCACCGCACCCAGGTGTCGTCGCCGCCCCTGGTGCCCACAAGGCGGCGGAAAAGTTCGTCGCGGCCCGCGTCGTAGAGGACGAACGATTGGTGCGCCCGTGGCGCGGCGCGCACCGCGACCACCTCCGACGACCGGTAGCCGGGCCACGGCTGCCCGGTCCGGGCGGCGCCCTTGACCGCCTTCGGGGCCGACAGCGGATTGCCGCCCGCGCAGCGCACCCGGGGCAGGCCGCGGTCGTCGACCAGCACCGCCGTCCCGGTCTCCAGCACGGCGGCGAAGGAGGTCGCGGAGCCGTCCGCGAAGCCGTGGGCGGTGACCCGGGTGTCGGCCCGCAGCAGCGCGGGGGTCAGCGACTCCAGGTACCGCCCGATGCCGTCCGTGTCGATGCCCGCCACCCCGGCGAACGCGTCCGCCTTGGCGGGGTCCTCGGTCAGGTAGCGGGTCTGCCGCGCGACGTCGCACGCGGACGCGCCCTTGGTGCCGCCGTACAGGGCGCGCGTACCGCCGGAGACGCTGGGCGCCCCGTATGCGGCGGACGGCTCGGGGGTCAGGGTGGGCTCCGGGGCGTCAGAGGGCGGCGACTCCTCGGCCGTGCCCGCGGTGAAGGCGTCGGGCCCCGCCTCCCGCGCGGGCTGCAGCACGATCCGCGGCCCGGTGGGCGACGGGCCCGCCCCCGGGGTGCCGTCGTCGTCGCCCCGGGTGGCCAGGAAGACCGCCAGGACGAGCACCGCCGCGCCCAGCGCCGCGAGTGCCGACAGCCCGGCACTCGACGTCCACCACTTGCGGCGCGCGTGCGCGGGCTGCTCCTGACGGGGGCCGGGCGTGGGGGCGCCGGGCGGCTCCCCGGGCGGGGGTGAGGTCACTCCCGCATTCTCCGTCCCTCCTCCGACCGGGCCGCAAGCCGGGGCATTCCGGACGGGCGGGCGGCCGCCGGGCTGCTTAGCCTGACACCGTGACCCGGCACCCGCCCTCCGCCCCGCCCACGGCGCCACCCCTCACCTCGGGGTTCACCCACGGCTGGCTGCACGCGCTCGCGGCCGTCGTTGCCGGGTACGCCGTCATGGTGGTCGTGGCGGCCCTGGGCCTGTGGCTCGCCGGGGCCTCCGAACTGCCGCAGGGCGCGTTCCTGCCCGTCATCGCGGCCACCGTGGTCATGGCCGTCGGGGGCCGCGTCGGCCTCGAGGGAGGCGCCGGCACCATCGCCCGCTCGGACGCCGCGGTCACCGTCTTCCCGCTGTCCGTCGCCCTCGCCGGTGCCCTGGTCACCGCCTACGTGGTCGTACGGCCGCTGCGGCGGCACGCGGTGGTCCCCGGGCACCGGATGCTGTGGCTCTTCGTCCGGACGGGCGTGCTGTGGGCCCTCGTCACGCTGCTGATCGCCCTCGGCGCGCACCACACGTTCACCATCTCCACCGGCGAGGACTTCCTGGGCGACCTGAGCGACCTGCTCGGCGTCACGCCCACCGTCGGTTTCCGCGCCGACGTCCCGGTCACGGTCGTCGCCGGGCTGCTGTGGCTGGCCGTCGTCCTCGTCCTGGCGTTCGCCGTGTCGCGGAGGGCGCCGCTGCCCTCCCGGCTGGTGCCCGCGCACACCGTCGTCCGGCCGGCCGCCCGCGCCATGGTGGGCGTCCTGCTCGCCTACGTGGTCGCAGGCGCCGTGATCGCGGTGGTCACCGCCTTCACCCGTGCGGAGCCCGCCGACGGCTTCGCCGTCGTCTTCCTCGGCCTGCCGAACGTCGCCTGGCTCGCCTTCGGCCTCGGCATGGGCGCCTCGTGGCACGGCGACGTGCAGGGGGCACTCGGCGTGCCCGTGCCGGAGGCGCTGGCTTCCGTGCTGAGCGGTGGGGACGGGGACGTCACCCTCGACCTCGGGGCCCTGTCCGAGTACGACGGCCGCGCGTGGTGGCTGGTGGTCGCCGCCGCCGTCGCCATGCTGGGCGCCGGCTGGGCCACGGCCCGGCGCGCCCCACCCGGCACCGGGCACGTGCGCAACGCCGTCCACCTGGCGCTGGCGTCCGCGGTGGCCATGCTGCTGATCGGCGTGCTCACCCGAATCGACGCCCACTACGGACTGTCACTGTTCGGCATCGGCGACCCCTCCGACACCGGCGGCCTGGGCGGTTCGATCGTGCTGCTCCCGAACCTGCTCCCCGCGATCGGCATCGCCGCGCTGTGGGGCTTCGCGGCCGGCCTCCTCGGCAGCATGGCCGCCCGCCTGCTGCCCCCCGCCCGCCCCGCCCGCCCCGCCCGCGGGGGCGTCCCGGCCCGGTGAGGCGGCGGCGTGCCCCGGGCGCCGTCGCCGGGGCCGGTTCGGCGGGGTGGCGATCCGACGGCGTCGTGCGGGTGGGATCAGCAGGCCGGCGGCTGTGCTTCGCCCGGCGGCGGCGACGGTGATCGCGGGCGAGGTCCCGGCGCGGGTCCGCGTGCTTTGTACGGACCGGGCTGGCGGCCGGCTCGTGGGCGGTACGGCCGCCCTGCCGGTCCCGCCCGGTGAGACGTCCCAGCCCCGCCGGCGCCCGGACCGCCCCGCACCCGCGTCACGGTTCGCCCGGCCACGTGACGGGGCGGGTCTCGGTCGGGGACGAGGCGCTGCCCGGGGGCGGCTCCGCCGGTGGGGCGGGGGCGTCCGGGGCCGCCGTCGGAGGTGTGGCGGAGGCGTACGTGGCCATGCGGGAGCCGTCGCAGTAGCACCAGCGGTCGTGCTCGGCGTCGAAGAGCCACACCGCGTCGCCGTCGACGACGGCGCCGATCCGGATGCCGCTCGTGCCGCGGTCGAAGGACTCCAGGTCCATCCGGCCGGCCGCGAGGTCCTGCACCATGGCGCGGTACGAGCCGAGCGCCTCCACCAGCCGTCCCAGCAGGGGCCGGGCGTCCGCCGTGCGGGCCGGGGAGCCGCCGGCCGCCGGGGGGCCCTGCGGGACCGTGATCAGCAGCCGCCCGTCCACCCACGCGGACCAGCCGTTGGAGCACACGATCCGCGCCCAGTCGCCCCGGTGCTCGGTCACCCGCACCGGCAGCAGCGGGTCCAGCCCGGCGGAGGGGCTGGAGTCGTCCGGCGCCCGCCAGGTGGGGAGCCCGGCGGCCGGGGCGACGTGGGTCGGGACGAACTCCGGCTCGTACATCGGGGCCTACCTCCGCATGACGGCCGGCTCCTGGCGCCGCAGCAGCCTGGTGACGACGAACCCGAAGGCCGCCGACAGCACCACGAGCATGCCCATGTCCAGGAGCCACATCGAGGGGACGGACCGGAACAGCGGGTCCGACGTCACGGTGCTGGGCGTGATGGCATGCAGGTCCAGCGTCGCGGCCATCGCCCCCAGCGCCCAGCGCGACGGCACCAGCCAGGCCACCTCCTCCAGGCCCGGGACCCCGTGCAGGGGGAGCAGCGCACCGCAGAAGACGACCTGCACGATGGCGAGCAGCACCAGCAGCGGCATGGTCACCTCCTCCTTGCGCACCAGGGCGGAGATCAGCAGCCCGAGCATCATCGAGGTGAACGCCAGCAGCGCCACCGCGATCGTGATCTCCAGCAGCGGCGGCATCAGGACCCCGCTCCCGCCCTGGGGTCTCAGGCGGACACCGACGAGGGCGACCATCGTCAGGACCACCGCCTGGGCGACGGTGACCAGCCCCAGGACCACGACCTTGGACGCGAGGTACGCCGAGCGGGACAGGCCCACGGCCCGCTCCCGCTGGTAGATCACGCGTTCCTTGACCAGCTCGCGGACCGCGTTGGCGGCCCCCGTGAGCACCGAGCCGACGCACAGGATCAGCAGCACGTTGAGCGCGTTGTTCCGGCCCAGCGAACCGCCGGCGAGGGCTCGTGCCATCCCGCCCATGACGAAGGGCAGCGCCACCATGATCGCCAGGAAGGTGCGGTCGGCGGCCAGCGACGCCGTGTAGCGGCGCACCAGCGTCCACAACTGGCCGCCCCAGCCCTGGGGCTTGGGCGGCTCGAGGGGTTCGAGCTCCGCGGGGGCCCCGGGACCGGCGGGCTCCAGCGCCGGCGCGATGTACTCGTCGTAGAGCGGGGACGCCTCGTACTGGCCGGCCCAGTCGCGGTTCTCCTCGTGCTCGAACGCCTCGAAGGCCTCCGGCCACTGCCGGAAGCCGAAGAAGGGCAGCGTCTTGGAGGGCGGCCCGTAGTAGGCCATGCGCCCGCCGGGGGCCATCACCAGCAGGCGGTCGCAGACCTCCAGGCTGAGCACGCTGTGCGTCACCACGATGACCGTGCGGCCGTCGTCGGCGAGTTCGCGCAGCATCGTCATCACCGAACGGTCCATCCCCGGGTCCAGGCCCGAGGTCGGCTCGTCCAGGAAGAGCAGCGAGGGCTTGGTCAGCAGCTCCAGGGCGACGCTCACCCGCTTGCGCTGCCCGCCGGAGAGCGTGTGCACCGGCTGCCGCACCCGCGCCTCCAGGCCCAGTTCGGCGATCACCTCGTCCACCCTGGCCTGCCGCTCCTCCTTGGCGGTGTCGCCGGGGAAGCGGAGTTCCGCGGCGTAGGAGAGGGCGCGGCCCACCGGCAGCTGCTGGTGCAGGATGTCGTCCTGCGGGACGAGCCCGATGCGCTGGCGCAGGTCCGCGTACTCCCGGTAGAGGTCCCGGCCGTCGTAGAGCACCGTGCCCTGGTCGGCGGGGCGCAGCCCGGTCAGCGCGTTCAGCAGCGTCGACTTGCCCGAGCCGCTCGGCCCGACCACCGCCAGCAGGCACTTCTCGCCGACGGGGAAGCTGATGTCGTCCAGCAGCACCTTGCCGCCGTCGTCCACCCGCGCCGACAGGTCGCGGACGTTGAGCGAGACCTCGCCGGTGTCGGTGAACTCCTGGAGCTCGTCGCCGACGAGCCGCAACACCGCGTGACCGACGTCGATGATGTCGCCCTGGTGCACCGTCGCCCGGTCGACGCGCTGGCCGTCCAGGTAGGTGCCGTTGTGGCTGTGCAGGTCGACGATCTCGTAGCCGCCGTCCGGCAGCGACCGCAGCTCGGCGTGGTGCCGGGAGACCAGCAGGTCCGAGACGACCAGGTCGTTGTCGGAGGCCCGCCCGATGTGGATCGTGCGGTGCGGCAGCGACCGCACCGAGGTCGGGTGGCGGAAGGTGCCGGTCGCCGCGGGGGAGGCCGCGGGCGGCGCCCGGTAGACGCCGGTGGGGGCCTCGGCGCTGCTCAGCCGGGCGCACGGCCCCTGCTCGGCGTGGCCGAAGCGGATGACGCTGCCCGGGCCGACCCCCCACTGCCGCACCGGCCGGCCGTTGACGAAGGTGCCGTTGGTGCTGTCCATGTCGTGCAGCATCCAGCTGTCGCCCGCGGGGCTGATCACCGCGTGGTGCCACGACACCCGGGGGTCGTCGAGGACGACGTCGCCGTCGGGGTCGCGACCGACGTGGTAGTCCCGACCCGGGACCAGGATCCGGGTGTCCCCGTCGGTCTCGAGCACGAGCTTGGGCGCGGTGGGCGCGGAACCTCGCTCGGCCACGCTTCGATCGTAGCCGCGGACCGGCCGCCCCGCCTGTCCCCCCTGTCCCGCAACGGGCCGTCACATGGCCCTGGGGGACGGTGCCGGGGCCGTCACCATTCGGTCGGCGCGTAGTCCTTGAGGAACACCCCGAACAGGTCCTCGCCCTGCTCGCCGCGGACGATCGGGTCGTACACCCGGGCGGCGCCGTCGATCAGGTCCAGCGGGGCGTGGAAGCCCTCCTCGGCCATGCGGACCTTGTCCGGGTGCGGGCGCTCGTCGGTGATCCAGCCGGTGTCGACGCTGGTCATCAGGATGCCGTCGGTCTCCAGCATCTCCCGGGCGCTGGTGCGGGTCAGCATGTTGAGCGCGGCCTTGGCCATGTTGGTGTGCGGATGGCCCGCGCCCTTGTAGCCGCGGGTGAACTTGCCCTCCATCGCGGAGACGTTCACCACGTACTTGCGGCGGGCCGCGGCGGCGGCCATCGCCGGGCGCAGCCTGCTGACCAGGATGAAGGGCGCGGTCTCGTTGCACAGCTGCACTTCGAGCATCTCGACCGGGTCGACCTCGCCCACGGCGCGGCTCCAGCTGTTCTCCGCGTCCAGGTCGGGGATCAGCCCGCCGGCGTCGATCGCGGTGCCGGCCTCGATCCGGGCGAGTGAGGCAGAACCGCTCACCAGGGCCAGCTCCGTGACCTCCCGGGCCCGGGCGGCCAGCTCCGCGCGCGGGGCGGGCAGCGCGGGCTGGGCGCCGCTGCCGAAGGCGCCGAAGACCTCCGAGGCGGGCAGGGCACCGGCCGGGAGCGGGGCGGACTCGGCGGCCACCAGCTCCGCGTACGCGGCGGGGGAGCGCCGCACGGTCTGCGCCGCGTTGTTGATCAGGATGTCCAGCGGGCCCTCGGCGGCCACCGAGTCGGCGAGCGCCACCACCTGGGCCGGGTCGCGGAGGTCGACCCCGACGATCTTGAGGCGGTGGATCCACTCGTCGCTGTCCGGCATCGCCTTGAAGCGGCGGATCGCGTCCGCGGGGAAGCGCGTGGTGACGGTGGTGTGGGCACCGTCGCGCAGCAGCCGCAGCGCGATGTACATGCCGATCTTGGCCCGGCCGCCGGTGAGCAGGGCACGCCGACCGCTCAGGTCGGCCCGCGCGTCACGCCGGGCACGGTTGGAGGCCGCGCAGTCCTGGCACAGCTGGTGGTAGAAGGCGTCGACCTCGACGTAGCGGCCCTTGCACACGTAGCAGGAGCGCGGCCGCTGCAGGATGCCGGCGATCTCACCGATGGTCGAGGAGGACGGCAGCAGCCCCTGGGTCTCGTCGTCGATGCGTTCCGCGGAACCGGTGGCCGTGGCCTCGGTGACGGCCTTGTCGTGGGCCGTCTTGGCGGAACGCCGCTCCTGGCGGCGCCGCTGCTTCACCGTCCGGTAGATGCCGGCCGTCGCCCTGCGCACGGTGATCGCGTCGGGGTGGTCCAGCGGCAGCTCGTCGAGTTCCCTCAGCACGCTGAGGCACAGTTCCAGGCGTACCGGGTCGATGCCGGGGTCGCCGTCCCGGGCCGTGGCCGTGCTCTGCTCGTTCTCGGTCGCCGTCATGCCCGCCGTCGTTCCCTGGATCGTGTGTTCCCACTGGTGTCCTGCGGAACTCTACGGAGGCGGCGGGCCCCGGCCAAAACGGCGGCTTTCGCCCGTGCCCCGTCCGGTGGCCGCGGGCGGCGGCCCGGGACGGTCCCGGGGCGGTCCCGGGGCGGTCGGCGGCGGGCCGGCGGGTCACTCCAGGGGAGCGGTGGCCTCGCTCTCGTACGCGTAGTCCCAGGGCTCGTCCGCCATGTGCTCGAGGCGCTTGTAGTACGCGGCGCTGTCGGGCCACGCCTGGTGAACCCCGGCGTCCTGCACGCTGATGGCCAGCGGGTCGTACAGGATGCCCTCGGGGGGCTGCCCCCCGGCTCCCAGGACGATGCCGAGGGTGAGACCGTCCCCGGGGCCGCCGTGGAGTCGGATCCTGGTGGTCATGGAGGTCACCTCCTGCATCCATGATCTCTCGCCGGGGGAGGTTTGGTGAAGAAGCCGGACGGCGACCGGCCCCGGGCCGACAGTGCGTGAGAGATCCGTTACGTTACGTTTCTCCGCCCGCTCCGACCCCCACGAGGTGCCCGCGTGCGCGAATTCAGTCTTCCCGCGCTGGTCCCGGCCACCCTTGCCGGTGGCCTCGCCGACGTGGTGTTCGAGACCGCGGCGCAGGCCCCCGACGAGGTGCGGCTGGGCCGCAAGGAGGACGGCCGCTGGCACGACGTGACCGCGGCGGAGTTCCGCGACGAGGTGCTGGCCCTGGCCAAGGGCCTGCTCGCGCACGGGGTGCGGTTCGGGGACCGGGTGGGGATCATGTCGCGCACCCGCTACGAGTGGACGCTGTTCGACTTCGCGCTGTGGACCGTCGGGGCCCAGCCGGTGCCCGTCTACCCGACCTCCTCCGCCGAGCAGCTGCGCTGGATCCTCCACGACACCGGCGCCGTCGGCTGCGTGCTGGAGAACGAGGACCACGCCATGACGCTGGGCTCGGTGATCGACCGGCTGCCCGCCGTGACCCGGGTGTGGCAGCTGGACTCCGGGGCGGTGAAGCAGCTGGTGGCGGACGGCGAGCGGATCTCGGAGGACGTGGTCCACCGGCACCGGCTCGCGGTCACCCCTGACGCCGTCGCCACCGTGATCTACACCTCGGGCACCACCGGGCGCCCCCGCGGCTGCGTCCTGACCCACGGCAACTTCATGTGCCAGACCGACAACCTCATCGCGGGCTGGCGGCCGGTCTTCGACAGCGGCACCTCCGCGCAGCCGTCCGTGCTGCTCTTCCTGCCGCTGGCCCACGTCTTCGGCCGCATGATCCAGGTGGCGACGGTACGGGCCGGGGCGCGGCTGGGCCACCAGCCGGAGATGACGGCCGCCGAACTCCTGCCCGACCTGGCGCTGTTCCGGCCGACCTTCGTGCTCGCCGTGCCGTACGTCTTCGAGAAGGTCTTCAACTCCGCGCGGGACAAGGCGGAGGAGGCCGGCCACCTCGGGGTGTTCGACAAGGCCGTAGACGTGGCGGTGCGCTTCGCCGAGGCCCGCGAACGCCGCGCGCTGGGCAGCGGCCCGGGCCCGAGCGCCGCGCTGCGGGTGCTGCACCGGTTCTACGACCGGATGGTGTACGCCAGGGTCCGCGAGGCACTGGGCGGCCGGGTCCGCAACGCGGTGAGCGGCGGTTCCACGATGGGGCGGCGGCTCGGGCTGTTCCTGGAGGGCGCGGGGGTCACGGTGTACGAGGGGTACGGACTCACCGAGTCCACCTCGGCGGCCACCGCCAACCCGCCCGGCCGGGTGCGTTACGGAACGGTCGGCCACCCCGTGCCGGGCACGGCGGTCAGGATCTCGGACGAGGGCGAGATCCTGCTGCGCGGCCCGGCCGTGTTCTCCGGCTACCTCGGTGATCCCGAGGCCACGGCGCAGGCCCTGCGCGACGGCTGGCTGCACACCGGCGACCTCGGCTCCCTCGACGAGCACGGCTACCTGACGATCACCGGCCGCAAGAAGGAGATCATCGTCACCACCAGCGGCAAGAACCTCTCCCCGGCCGTCCTGGAGGAACGGGTCCGCGAACACCCGCTGATCGAGCACTGCCTGGTCATCGGCAACGACCGGCCGTACGTGACGGCCCTGGTGACCCTGGACGCCGAGGCGACGGCCCAGTGGCTGCGGCTGCGCGGGAAGGAGCGGGCCGGGCTGCAGGAGCTGGTGCGCGACCCGGACCTGGAGACGGAGGTGCGGCGGGCGGTGTCGGCGGCCAACACACGGGTGTCGAAGGCGGAGTCGATCCGCTCGTTCCGCGTGCTGGCCGCCTCCTTCACCGAGGAACGGGGGCTGGTCACCCCCTCCCGCAAGCTCAGGCGCCGGGCGGTCGAGGAGGCCTACGCCGCCGAGATCGACGCCATGTACCGGCGCTGAACCGCGGTCACGGCTTGGGGAGTCCGCAGCCCGGCAGGGTGAGGTCGAAGCGGTTGCCCGTGGTGACGCAGGCGCCGATGCCGTAGGTCTGCTCGGCGTAGTTGATGCCCTGGCGGACGGTGACGGTGCCGTTCGCGGCCACCTCGCAGGGGTTGTTGAGGGTGCAGCGGCCGCCGTCCTCGTTGCCCGTGTTGTTGATGGCGACGACCTTGCCGGTGGCGGTGTCGATGACGGGCGAACCCGAGGTGCCGCCGATGGTGTTGCACGAGGGGGTGTAGCGGACCGAGTCCTTCCAGGTCCAGTCGCCCTCCTTGAGGAGGTGGACGAAGCCGTCGATGGAGCAGCTGTAGATGGTCTTCCAGTACCCGGAGACCACCTTGATGGCCGTGCCCTGCACCGGGTGGGTGCCGGAGACCTCCAGCGCGGAGATCCCGTAGGAGGACTGGATCTGCGCGTAGGTGCGGTTCAGCTGGTACACCGAGATGTCCGTGTCGGTCATGGTCGCGTACGCCAGCTTGGTGGCGCGCAGCGTGGCGACCGAGCGGCCCGAGGCGTTGAGCAGGCCGAAGGTGCGCGTGGACGTCTGGTTCACCAGCACTTCGCCGGCGTCGAGGAAGCCGCTGGTCAGGCAGTGCCCGTTGGAGAGCACCAGGGCGGGGTCGGTGGACGCGGAGGACGGGAAGCGGATGAGCGACCCGGAGCAGTTGCTGAGCGACACCGTTCCGGCGAAGTCGACGGTGACGGCGGCCGGGGCCGGGGCCGCGGCCGTGTGCGGTGCGGCCGCGGCGTCACGGCCGGCCGCCGAGGCGGGGGCGCCGGACAGGCCGAGGGTCGCTACCGCGGCGAGGGCCGCGAGGGCGGCCGCGAGGAATCCTCTGAGAGGTCGTTTCATGTGGGGGGTCCTCTCGAGACCGAAGTTCTTTCGGTTTTGGCATGCACATTGTCATGAACCGAAAGGGCGGTCACAAGAGGGCCCCGAACCGCCGGACCGCGCCCGCCCGGTGCCGTGGAGGCGGCAGCCGGCGGGCGCGGTCCGGTGACGGGACGTCAGCCTGCGCGTTCGTCGGGAGTGGGCCCGGACGCCGGCCCGGACGTCAGCCGGGAAGTCCCACGACCTGGTCGCCGGGACGGAGGGCCTGCGCGCCGACCCGGACGCCCGTCCCGCGCCCGTGGGGACCGGCCTGGACCGGTATGACCGGACGCGGCGCCGGGGCGACGGCGGAGTGGCGGGCGGCGGCCGCCAGCGCACGCCGGTCGGGCAGCGAGTCCGCGGTGATGCGGGGGAACGCCGTCACCTCCGCCGTGAGGCCGCGGGCCGCGACCACCCGTCGCACCGAGTCCATCAGGGTGTCCTCGCCGAGGAACGCCGCCGCGGTGCTGGGCCGCCCGTCGGTGTACCGGTAGCGGACGAGCAGCGGCTGCACGTCGGCGCCCGCGTCCAGCGCGGCCTGGAACAGCGCCCGGCGGTAGTGGCCTTCCTCGCCGCCGCACCAGGTGCTGCCCTCCGGGAACGCCACGACCGTGGCGCCCGAGCGCAGCGCCTGGGCGACCTCCGCCACCGTGTCCGGCAGGGTGCGGATCCGCTCCCGGTCGATGAAGATCGTGCGGCCGCGCACGCACAGCCGCCCGATCACCGGCCAGTCGCGGATCTCCCGCTTGGCGACGTTGCGCCCCGGGAAGACCGCGGCGATCAGCACGATGTCCAGCCACGACACGTGGTTGGAGACCACCAGCAGACCGGTGCCCGGCTCCCGCGGCGCCGCATCGGGCAGCCGTACCCGGATGCCGAAGGCCGCCACCGCGGCGCGGGTCCAGCGCCGGATCAGCCCCTCGCGCCCGGCCGGACCGCACAGCGCGCCGAGCGGCACCGACAGCACGACGCCGACGAGCAGCACCGTCACCGCGGCGAGGTAACGCACCAGCCGCCGGAGGAGGCCCACCCTTGGGCCGTCACCGGTCACGCACGCCTGCGGGGTGCAGGTCGAGACCGGCGACCACCACGCCGCGGCCATCTCAGACCGACCCGAGCGAGCCGAGGGCGCCGAAGTGCCGCAGGTAGCGCTCGTCGGTGCGCTCCAGGGAGAGCAGGATGAACAGGTCGGCGACGCCGAAGTCCGGGTCGTGGGCGGGCTCGCCGCACACCCAGGCACCCAGCCGCAGGTAGCCGCGGAGCAGCGCCGGCAGCGTGGCGCGGGCCGGGCGGGCGATGCCCGTCGGGTCCCAGGGGCGGAGCGGGGAGACCCGGTACTCCTCGGGGGCCAGGTTCTTGGCCGAGACCCGGTCCCACACGCCGGCCGCCAGCGAGCCGCCGTCGGCCAGCTCCACCGAGCAGCAGCCGGCCAGCCAGTTGTGACCGGTGGTCGCCATGTAGCGGGTGATGCCGCCCCACATCAGCGCGACGACGGCCCCGTCCCGGTGGGCGGGGTGCACGCACGAGCGGCCGACCTCGACCATGTCGTGCTGGATCGGCGCGAGCCGGGACAGGTCGAACTCGGACTCGGAGTAGGTGCGGCCCGCGCGGCGGGCGTTGGCGGGGGTCAGCAGCCGGTAGGTGCCGACGACCTCACCGGTCGCGTCCTCCTTCACCAGCAGGTGGTCGCAGTAGGCATCGAGGGCGTCGACGTCCAGGCCCGGCTCGGGGGTGTCCAGCACGGCCCCCATCTCCCCGGCGAACACCTGGTGCCGCAGACGCTGCGCGGCCCGCACCTCCGCCTCGTCCTGGGCGAGGCTCACCGAGTAGCGGGGCCGGTCGGTCGGGGTGTCGACGACGGGTGCGAGTTCGTACGAAGCGGTCATGGCGCGATTCCCTGGTCAGGGGGACGGGGACACCCTTATCTGTCCCGTCGCGGCCTTGCCTTGGCGTGTCCTTGACGGAGCGCGCAGATGTGCGCTCGCTGAAGTGCCGGTGCCGTGGCCCCGCGGACCGCCCGCTTCACCCGGAAAGCGCTCCCAAGCGGCCTTCGAGCAGCAGCAGGAGTTCACCCAGGATACCCGCCAGATCCTCGCGGCGGCCTTCCGGCAGACCGGACAGCAGCCCCGTCTCGTAGGCGAGCTGCTCGGGCAGCACGCGGTCGACGAGCGTCAGTCCCTCGTCGGTCAGGCGCAGGTGGGAGACCCGGCGGTCGCGGCCGTCCGGGCGGCGGGCCACCAGGCCGCGCTCCTCCAGCAGCTTGATCCGCTTGGTGACCGCGGCGCCCGAGGCGAAGGTCTCCCGGGCCAGCCGGCCGGGTGTGAGCTCGCCGCCGACGCGGCGCAGGGCGAGGAGGATGTCGTACTCCGGACGGGTCAGGCCCTCGCGGCCCAGGGGCGTCTCGGTGACCTGCTGCAGCAGCGCCGCGCAGCGGTTGAGCCTGCCGATCACGGCGACCGGACCGAAGTCCAGGTCGGGGTAGACGTCCTGCCACTGGCGCAGCACCGTCGCGACGGCGTCCTCCACGCGAGTCGTCCTCCCTCCGGACGCCGGCGGCTCCGGCGGCGTCCGCATGATCGTACGCGTCGTCAGGTCACGGTGACGGACCGGCCTTCGTGGCACCGACCTGCCAGCATCAGGTGCCCGCGCTCCTCCGCGCCGGCGATGCGCCGTTCGGGCAGGGCCCGGCCCCACCACTCGCCGGAGGCGGTGTCGGCGGCCTCGCGCAGTTCCAGGAGCGCGGCCGCCAGCCGGGCCTCGCGGGCGACGGGCGCGGTGAGCTCGTGCTCCAGGCGCCGCAATGCGGCCGCCACCCGGTGGCCCACCCGGCGGTTCGGTACGGCGAAGCAGGCCAGCAGCCCGGCCGCGGCGCCGACGAGGGTGTCCAGCCAGCGGTCGGCCACCAGGTGGCCGGCGGGCTGCGCGCCCGTGAACTCGGTCATGACCATCGCCATCGGCGTCACGAAGGCGCTGGCGATCCAGTAGTTGCGCGCGATCGTCGCCTCGGCCGCGACGTTGCACGCCAGGGCGGTCACGATGAGCGCCGCGGCCCCGGTGGCCGTGACCGGCACCAGCGCCGTGAACAGCAGCACCCCCAGGAGGTTGCCGAGCACCCGCTGCAGCGCCCGGTGCCAGGACAGGGTGGTGTTGGCCGCGAAGACGGCCGCGGCGGTCACCACGGCCCAGGAGGGCCGGTCCACGCCCAGCGCCGTCGATCCCCACCCCGCCAGGGCGCTGCCCAGCAGGACGCGCAGCCCGACCGGGAGCAGGTGCCGCAGGGCGGGCCGGTGCGGCCGCCGGCCCGCGCGGCCGGTCCGGGTGCCGACCGAGGGGGCGGGGGTGCGTGCGGCGGGGCCCGGGTCGGGCAGGGCGCGGGTCCGGCGCAGGGCACGGGCCCACGCGGTGAGCCGGTCCCCGTCGGCCGGGTCCGCGGCCTCGGCGCGCGCCAGCAGCCGCTCCAGGCCCGCCAGGTGGGCGGTGGTCCGGGCGCCGCGCAGGGTGTGCCAGGCGGTGTGCACGGCGACGGTGGCCTCGTGCCGGCTGCCGGGGGTGCCCCCGTCGGCCAGGGCGCGGGCCCGGGCCTCCAGGGCCCGGGCGACGGCGGCGCGCTCGGGGGCGTACGGCCGTACGAGCGCGGGGGCCATGCACACCAGCCAGGCGACGGCCCCGCCGAGCAGCGTCAGCCCGGTGTGGGCCGGCACCTGCCCGAGTGTCTGCGGGACGAAGGCGGCGCTCGCCGCCACGAAGGTGAAGATCACGTTCCCGGGCGGCCCGATCCGCGTCGCGTCGCACACCACCTTGTGCACGGCGGCGAGGAGGGCGGCCACCGCCACCCGCAGCGGCGTCGAGTGCGTCAGCGCGGCGGTGGTCAGCGCCAGCCCGGTCCCGGCCGCCATGCCCAGGACGACCAGGGCGAGCACCCTGGCCCGGGCCGCGTAGGGCAGCCCGTGCGCGTACAGGGCGCACAGCCCGCCGCCCGCGGCGTACAGCACCAGGTCCAGCCGCCCGAGGGCCAGCAGCGTCACCTCGACCGGGCCCACGGCGGCGACGACGCCGAGCGCCCGGTGGTGCCAGAGGTCCTTCACGGAACGGAGCCGGAGGACACCGCGGACGGGCAGGGGGAAAGCGGACATGCCCAAAAGCTTAGCAGGTGTTTTACTCGTGAAACATCTGCGGACGCGGCAAGGACGCGGTGGCCGGCCCCGTCCCCGGGACCGGCCACCACGTCCTGTCAGCCCGGCTCAGGCCGGGAACGCCAGCGACAGCGCGAAGCGGTCCCCGGCGTCGGTCCACCAGTGGCGCAGGGCGAGACCGGCGGCCGCCAGCTCCGCCCGCACACCCTCCTCGCGGAACTTCGCGGAGACCTCGGTGCGCATCGTCTCCCCGCGCGCGAAGTCCACGGTCAGGTCGAGCGCCGGTACCTTCACGGTCACGTCGGCGCGCGCCCGCAGGCGCATCTCGATCCACTCCTCCTCGCGGTCCCACACGGCGACGTGGTCGAAGTCGTCCGGGTGGAAGTCCGCGCCGAGCTCGCGGTCGATGACCGACAGGACGTTCTTGTTGAAGGCGGCCGTGACGCCCTGCGCGTCGTCGTACGCCGCCACCAGCGTCTGTTCGTCCTTGACCAGGTCGGTGCCGAGCAGCAGTGCGTCGCCCGGTGAGAGCAGCGCGCGGACCGAGGAGAGGAAGTGCGCCCGCTCCTGCGGCAGCAGGTTGCCGATCGTGCCGCCCAGGAAGGCGACCAGCCGGGGGCCGGGCGTCCCGGGCAGGGCCAGGCCGTGCTGGAAGTCGGCGACGAGCGCGTGCACGGACAGGTCCCGGTGGTCGGCGAGCAGGGCCTCGCCCGCGCCGGTGAGCGCGGACTCGCTGACGTCGATCGGCACGTACGTCAGCGGCCCGCCCAGCGCGCCGATCAGCAGCCGGGTCTTCTCCGAGGAACCGGAACCCAGCTCGACCAGGGTGCGGGCACCGGTCGCCGCGGCGATCTCCGGCGCACGCGCGTGCAGGATCTCCCGCTCGGCGCGGGTCGGGTAGTACTCGGGCAGCCGGGTGATCTCCTCGAACAGCTCGCTGCCGCGCGCGTCGTAGAACCACTTGGGCGGGAGCTGCTTGGGGCTGCGGGTCAGTCCGTACGCGACGTCGGCGCGCAGCGCGGCCGCGGTGGCGTCGGCGGGCAGGGTGCGGGTGAGGGTGAACGGGCTCACAGGTGCGGCTCCTTGAGCGGGATCAGCAGGACCTCGGTGGGATCGCCGTACAGCAGGTGGCGGTCGGGGACCTCGGTCCAGCGCGGACTGTCGTCGTACGGCTCGGAGGCCACGACGAGGGAGCGGCCGGGCACGTCCAGGTACCAGAGCGTGTCGCCCCAGGCGGTGCCGGCGATCGCCCGGCCGTCGGTCAGCAGGAAGTTGAGCCGTGAGTCGGGGGTGAGCGCGGCCAGCCGGCCGACGGTGTCGGCGAGCGCCTCGTCCGCCGGGGCGCCGGCCCGCAGCCGGTGCAGGGTCAGCGCCCAGGCCAGGGCCGAGTCGCAGCGCGCCTCCAGGGTCAGCAGCTCGTGCGGGGGCAGCGCGGCGGCCGCCTCGGCGACCGAGTGCGGCCAGCCGCGCAGCGCCCCGTTGTGGCTGAACAGCCAGCGGTCCGCCGTGTAGGGGGCCGCGGCGGACTCGTCGGCCACCGAGCCCTCGGTGATGTCGCGGACCGCGCCGAGCAGCGCACCGGAGCGCGTCACCCGGCACACGTCCGCGAAGGACGGGTCGTCCCAGACCGGCCCGGCGCGCCGGTAGCGCGCGGGCAGCGGGTCGCCGTCCGCGTACCAGCCGAGCCCGAAGCCGTCGGCGTTGACCGTGCCGTACTTCTGCCGGCGCGGCGCCCACGACTGGCGGTACAGCGAGTGCGGCGGGTCGATGACGAGTTCGCGGAGCGCGACGGGCGGACCCACGTACGCCAGGTGCCGGCACATCAGCCGCGCCCCCGTCTGCCCGGGGCCCTCACACCTGCTCCGGACGGGCGTCGCGGGCGGTGCGGAAGCCGGCGAAGATCTGCCGCCGGACCGGATAGTCCCAGTTGCGGAACGTGCCCCGGCAGGCCACCGCGTCCACGGCGAAGGAGCCGCCCCGCAGCACCTTGTGGTCGGGGCCGAAGAAGACCTCCGAGTACTCCTTGTACGGGAACGGCGCGAAGCCCGGGTAGGGCAGGAAGTCGCTCGCCGTCCACTCCCACACGTCGCCGACCAGTTGCCGTACGCCCAGCGCCGAGGCACCCGCCGGGTAGCTGCCCACCGGGGCCGGCTGCAGGTGCCGCTGGCCGAGGTTGGCGTGCTCGGGACCGGGGTCGGCGTCGCCCCACGGGTAGCGGCGGGAACGCCCCGTCGCCGGGTCGTGCCGGGCCGCCTTCTCCCACTCCGTCTCGGTGGGCAGCCGGCGTCCGGCCCAGCGGGCGTACGCGTCGGCCTCGTACCAGGACACGTGCAGCACCGGCTCCTCGCGCGGCACCGGCTCGGTCACCCCGAAGCGGCGGCGCAGCCACGCACCGCCCTCCCGGTGCCAGAACAGCGGGGCAGCCAGGCCGTGTTCGCGGACGAGCGCCCAGCCGGCCGGGGTCCACCAGCGCTCGTCCTCGTAGCCGCCGTCCTCGACGAAGGCCAGGTACGCGCCGTTGCTCACCGGCACCGTGTCGATGAAGAACGGCGCCACCTCGCGCACGTGCGAAGGACGTTCGTTGTCCAGGGACCACGGCTCGGTCGAGGTGCCCATGGTGAACAGACCGCCGGGGACCAGGACCTCGGCCGGCAGCAGCGCCGTGTCCGCGGGTGCGGGCGGCGGCGGGGGAGCGGTGAGGGCCACCGGGCCGCGCCGCAGCTGATGCGTGATCAGCATCGTCTCGTCGTGCTGCTGTTCGTGCTGGGCGATCATGCCGAAGGCGAAGGCCGCGTCGGTCAGCGGGGTGCCGCGCAGCGGTGCCCGCTCCAGGATGTCCAGCACCCTGCCGCGCACCTCGGCCGCGTAGGCGTGCGCCTCCGCGGGTGGCAGCAGCGGCAGCGTGGGACGTTCCGACCGCGGGTGCTCGAAGGCGTCGTAGATCGGGTCGATGTCCGGGCGCAGGGCCTCACGGCCGCCGACGTTCCGCAGCAGCCACTGCTCCTCCTGGTTGCCGATGTGGGCCAGGTCCCAGACCAGGGGGGACATCAACGGGGAGTGCTGGGCGGTGAGTTCACGGTCGTCCACGCAGGTGGTGAGCGCCCGGGTGCGCTCGCGCGCGGTGGTCAGGGCGTCCAGCGCCCGCCGGCGCAGGGCTTCGGGGTCGAGCGCGGGTGCGGTCACGTGCGGCTCTCCTTGCGTAGGAATGCGTCGAGCATGTCGTCGGCGGGACAGCGGCCGCGTTCGACGTAGCGCTCGGTGAAGTCGTCCACCGCCCGCCGCACGGCCCGGTCCGCCCCGAGCCGGGGCAGGGCCTCGCGGGCCGCGGCGAAGCAGGTCACGGCGATGGCGTGGAGCTCGGGGTCGGCCAGACCGTGCCGGGCGGCGCGCCGCCACAGCGGGTTGCGGGGCGCCGGGTCCCGGCCCGCCGCGTCGGCGAGCGGCTTCACCGCCCGGTAGGCGACCTCGGAGGCGGCGGCGTCGTCGAAGAGCGCCACGGCCACCGCCAGCGGCACGATCCAGCCGTCCCGTCCCGGCTGCGCGTCGATCATGCGCAGCTCCAGGTAGCCGCGCGGCCGCACCGGCGGGAAGAGTGTCGACAGGTGGTAGTCCAGGTCGGCGAGGGTCGGCCGGCGGTGCGAGCCGTCACGGATCCAGTCGCGGAAGGTGAGCCCGTGCGGCACCGTCCACGGTCCCTCGTCGCCGCGGATGCACAGCACCGGGGCGTCCAGGGCGTACGCCGTCCAGGCCGCACGCGGGTCGCCCCCGCCGGGCGGGGCGAGGGTGCGCCCGGGGTCCAGCGCCGCCCACACCGCCTGCCGGGTGGAGCGCCAGCCGGTCGGGCGGCCGGTGCTGAGCGGCGAGTTGGCGAACGCCGCCACCAGGACCGCGCCCAGCAGGTGCGCCAGCAGCCAGCGTCTGCCGAGGCCGAAGGGACCCGGCTCCTCGGTGCCCGAGTCCAGGCAGACCTGGACCGAGGCCGTGGAGCACATCATGGCCCGGCCCGCGGGTCCGGACCGGTCGAAGTACGCCTCCATGGCGGCGTACCGGGGCTCGTCCAGCAGCCGGCGGGGCCGTCGCCAGGGGTCGTGGCCGTGGCCGGCCAGGACGAGGCCGTCCCGGCGGAGCCGGTGGCGTACGGAGTGGAGTTCGGCTGCCGCGGCGTTGACGCACGCGGTCAGCGAGGGGGCGGGCAGCGAGCTGAGCTCCAGCTGTCCGCCGGGCTCGGTCGTGAGCCGGGAGCGGAGGTGCAGGTCGTGCAGTCCGGCGACGGCGGCGGCGAGCCGGGCGGGGCCCACCGGGCGGGCCGGGTCGTGCGGGTCGTGGAGGAACCATTCCAGTTCCACGCCTATGCGGCGCGGCGGGCCGGTCTTGAAGCAGATGCCCTGGATATGGTCCTCCGCTGTCGTCTCGCTGATCGGTTCGGATGTCTCCATCCGCTGACTGGTGCCGGGCATGGCCGGGACCTCCCGTCGAAGGCGGCTCTACGTGTCCGCCCGGCCGGGGCCGGACGGTGTCCGTACCACCTAATCCCTTCGGTCCGGGCCGCTCAAGAGCGCCCCGGACGAACGGCCGAGGGACGGCAGGTGACACCCGTGTCGAGGGCGGCCTCTGCCGTCCGGTCCGAATCAAGAGTGGACCGCGACCCGGCGGCCCGCATCTCCAGAATGTATCTGCGCAGGTCAGAGGGTTCATGTCGGAATCTCCCCCGAGAACGGCGCGCTGCACGCCCCGGTGTCCCGCCCCGCCGGTCGCCGGCGCGTGCCGGGTGCTCCGTCGCGCGGGCCCTGCGCGGGTCCCGACGCACCGGTAGGGCCGGGAACAGCTCGCGCGCCCCGGCGACCGCCCCCTTATGAAGCGGGTACGGTCGCCCGAACCGGTCGTGGCACATGGGCTGCGTCTGCCCGGACCGACCCGCACGAAACGACCGTCTGCGGGCCGGGCGGGACGGCGGGCCGCGGGCTCAGCGGTCCAGGAGCCCCGCCCGGTCCTGGGCGCGGTAGCGCTCCAGCAGGGCGGCGAGGCCGACGGCGTCGAGGCGGCGGTACGCCGTACCGCAGGGCCCCTCGCCGGGCGGGGACCACCACACGGGGTCGGGGCAGCGGAAGCCCTCGCGGCGCAGCGCGGCCCGCCGCACCTTGTTGGTGGCGGTGACCGGCATGCGCGGCACGATCCGCACGAAACGGGGCGCCGACTTGGTGCCGAGGTCCGGCTGCGCGGCCAGGAAGGCCGCGAAGGCGCCGGGGTCGAAGGCGGCACCCTCGCGGAGGGCCAGGGTCGCCATGACCTGGTCGCCCGAGACGGGGTCGGGCACGGCGTACACGGCGACGGCCGCGGCGGCGTCGAAGCGGGCCAGGACGTTCTCGACGACCGCGGCGGCCAGGTTCTCGCCGTCCACGCGCAGCCTGTCGTCGGCGCGGCCCGCGAAGTGGAACCAGCCGTCGGCGTCGCGGAAGAAGAGGTCGCCGGTCCAGTACCAGCCGTCACGGGTACGGGCGGCGACCGCCTCGGGGTTGCGCCAGTAGCCCTCGAAGCGGGAGGGCCCGCGGTTGACGAGCTCGCCGATCGCCTCGTCGCCGTTGAGCAGCCGGCCCGCCGCGTCGAGGACGGCGCGGGGCCGCTCGGCACCGGTCGCCGGGTCCACCACGGCCAGGTCCGTACCGGGCGCGGCACGCCCGACCGCGCCGGGCGGCGTGCCCGGTGAGCGCTGCAGGGCGGCCCCGCCCTCGGAGGAGCCGTAGCCCTCGGTGAGGGTCACGCCGAAGCGCTCCGCGAACCGGGCCGCGTCCACGGCCCCGGCCTCGGTGCCGAAACCCCGGCGCAGCCGGTGCCGGCGGTCGTCTGGCGTTTCGGGGGTGGCGAGCAGGTACTGCACGGCGCGCCCGACGTAGGTGAAGTACGTGGCCCCGTAGGCGCGTACGTCCGGCAGGAAGCGGGAGGCGGAGAAGGTCCGGCGCAGCGCCACCGCGCCGCCGCCCGCGAGGGCGGGCGCCCAGCCCGCCATCACGGCGTTGCCGTGGAAGAGGGGCATGCACAGGTAGTGGACGTCGTCGGGACCGAGGTCCAGGAAGCCGCTGAGGGAGGCGCCCGCGTCGGCGAGCCTGCCCTGGGACACGACCACCGCCTTCGGGGCGCCCGTCGAGCCGGAGGTGAAGCAGAGCATGAGCCGGGTGCCGGGGCGTATCCGCCCGCCGCGTGGCGGAGCGGCGCCCTCGTACGGGCGCAGCAGGGCCGGGTACGCCGGGTCGTCGACGACCAGGAGGCGTTCCGGGGGGAGGGGGAGGGCGAGCCCGCGCAGCGCCGGCAGGTGCGCGCGCTCGGTGACCAGCAGCGCGCATTCCGTGTGGGTGATGTCGCGGGCGAGTTCCGCACCGCGCCGGGTGGGGTTGATCCCCACGACGGTGGCCCCCGCGCACGCCGCGGCGCCGAGCCACAGCGGGAACTCCGGGACGTTGCCCAGGAGCACCCCCACATGCGGTTCGGCGCCGTGCGGCAGCAGGTCGGCCAGGAGCGCCGCGCGGGCGGCGGAGGCGGCCGCCACGTCATGGCGGCTGAGCCGGTGCTCCCCGTACAGCAGCCCGGGACGCGGATCGCCCCACTGGCCCTCGACGAACTCCGCCATGGTGCGCCTCATACGGCCGCACCATAGCTGACACTCCGTCAGGTGTCAGGCCTTCGGGGCCTCCTGGTCGGCACCCTGCTCGGCGATGGACTTGCGGACCTCGTCCATGTCCAGGTCGCGGGCCTGCTTGATCAGGTCCTCGAACGCGGGCGCGGGCAGCGCGCCGGGCTGGGAGAAGATGGCCACCTTGTCACGGATGATCATCAGCGTCGGGATGGACTGGATCTGGAACGCGGCGGCCAGCTCGGGCTGCGCCTCCGTGTCGACCTTGCCGAACACGAGGTCGGTGTTCTTCTCCGCGGCCGACTCGTAGACGGGGGCGAACATCCGGCACGGGCCGCACCAGGACGCCCAGAAGTCGATCAGGACGAAGTCGTTGTTGCCGACGACCTCGTCGAAGTTGTCCTTGGTGAGCTCAACAGTGCTCATGCTTCCCTTACCTGCTTCCGGGTGCCGTCGGTCGGGACCCACTGACCGTAACCGAAGGCAGCGCTGCGCTATTCCGAACGCCGCCCCCGGGCGCGTCCCCCGCCGGCCCTCGCGGAAGGGGATGCCGAGAGCCGGGCGGGGCCGGATCCTGGAGGGGCGGGGACGTCCGCCGCCCCCGCCGGGCAGGCGCGCGAGGGACCACGGGAGCGGCCGATGGTGACGACGATGCACGCCGTACGCGCCCACCGGCGCGGCGGCCCCGAACAGCTCCGCTACGAGACCGCGCCCCGCCCGGAGCCGGACCCGGGCGAGGCCCTCGTCGCCGTGCGGGCCGCCTCCGTGACCCCGGGGGAGCTCGACTGGGAGGCGACCTGGACCGACAGCTCCGACGGCTCGGGCCGCGACCGTACCCCCACCATCCCCTCGCACGAGGTCTCCGGCGTGGTCGCCGACGTGGGGCCCGGGGTGATCACCCCGCGGGTCGGGGACGCCGTCTACGCGCTGATCCCCTTCGTCCGCGACGGAGCCGCCGCCGAGTACGTCACCCTTCCCGCGGGCATCCTCGCCCCCAAGCCCCGGCGGATCGGCCACGACGCGGCCGCCTCGGTCCCGCTCGCCGCCCTCACCGTCTGGCAGGCGCTCGCCCGGCACGCCGGGGTCACCCCGGGCCGGCACGTCCTCGTCCACGGGGCGGCGGGCGGCGTCGGCTCCTTCGCCGTCCAGATCGCCGCCGCGCTCGGCGCGCAGGTCACGGCGACCGCCGCCGCCCGCGACGCCGGCTTCGTCGCGGGGCTGGGCGCGCGGCGGGTCGTCGACTACGCCGGCAGCCGCTTCGAGGACGAGGTGGCCGACGTGGACGTGGTCTTCGACGCCGTCGGCGGCGACACGCAGGACCGCTCCTGGTCGGTGCTGCGCCCCGGCGGCCTGCTGGTGAGCATCGTGTCCCCGCCCGACCCGGAGGCCGCCCGCGCGCACGGGGCCCGCGGCGTCTTCTTCGTCGTCGAGCCGGACCGGGCGGGCCTGGAGGCGGTCTCCCGGCTCATCGACGGCGGCAAACTCACGCCACGGGTCGACCGGGTGGTGCCGCTCACCGAGACGCGCGCCGCCTACGAGGCGCTGGAGCACGAGCACCGCCGCGGCAAGGTCGTCATCCACGTCACCGACGGGGCTTGACATCCCTTGCGCCGCCGTCCCGCCCGGGGCGGCGTGCGGCCCCTACGGGACGACCGTCACCGGCCAGCGGCCCGCCTTGACCAGCCGCACCGCGACCGAGCCCACGATCCGGTGCCCGGCCTTCTCGGACGCGCCGACCACGACCGCGTCGGCCTTGAGCTCGTCCGAGGCCTGCGAAAGCCCGCTGAACGGGTCGCCGATGAAGGTGTGGAACTCCCAGCGCAGGCTCGACGTCGACTGGAAGCGCGCGGCGGCCTTCTCTATCTCCGCCTTCAGCTGGTCGGCGATCTCGGCGGTCGCCTCCGCGACCGGGGCGCCGAAGGCCGCCCCCGCCGCCAGGACCGGCTGCACGTAGACGATCGCCAGCAGCGCGTTCTGGCGCCGCGCCAGCCCCGCCGCGTACGCCACGGCGCGCCACGACGACTCCGATCCGTCCAGTCCCGCCACGATCACCTTGGGACCGTCGGTGCCCCGCTCGAAAGCCGCCTTGTCGCTCACGTTCCGAGCCTACTTGCGCGACTGCCGCGCGCGCCGTACCGGACGCGGGGAATCCGCGGCCGCGGCGAGATGACCGTCCACCAGCCGCTGCAGCGCGGAGGCGAAGACCGCCCGTTCGTCCTCGGGGAGGGCCGCCAGCAGGTCGCCGTGGACGCGGGCGGTGATCTCCGCGCCGCGGGCGACGAGCTCCCGGCCCGGCCCGGTGACGGTGATGACGCGGGCCCGGCGGTCCGTGGGGGCGGGGTGCCGCTCGGCGAGGCCGGCCCGCTCCAGCTCGTCCATGGTGACCACCATCGTGGTCTTGTCCTGCTGGGAGATCTCGGCGAGTTGAGCCTGCGTCAGCTCACCGGGGAGTGCGTGCAGCAGCACGCAGTACCCGCGGGGGGTGAGCCCGACCTCGGCCAGCGCGGCCGCCAGCCGGTTCGTCATGGCGTGGCTGGCGAACTGCAGCAGCCCGGTGAAGTCGGGTGCGGATGCCGTGGACATGGTCCGAGCCTAGCAAAAAGGTCCGTTGGCGGATCATCGGTGAGACGGATGATCCCGTGCACAAATCGTTCGGCGGCGGACGCCCGGCTGCCTACCATGGGACGGCATGAACCCCCCGCCTCGTCATGACGACGTCCCCGGCAAGCCCTCCCTCGACGGGCTCGAAGCGAAATGGTCGCGGCGCTGGGACGAGTCGGGCGTACACCGCTTCGACCGGTCGCGGCCGCGCGAGGAGATCTTCTCCATCGACACCCCGCCGCCCACGGCCAGCGGATCGCTCCACATCGGCCACGTCTTCTCCTACACCCACACCGACACCGTCGCCCGCTACCGGCGCATGCGCGGGCAGACCGTCTTCTACCCCATGGGCTGGGACGACAACGGCCTGCCCACCGAGCGCCGGGTCCAGAACCACTACGGGGTCAGCTGCGACCCCTCGCTCCCGTACGACCCCGGATTCATCCCGTCCGAGCCCGGCGGCCCCCACCGGCGACCCGTCTCCCGGCGGAACTTCATCGAACTGTGCGAACTCCTCACCGCCGAGGACGAGCAGATCTTCGAGCAACTGTGGCGCCGGCTCGGCCTGTCGGTCGACTGGACGCTCACCTACCGGACGGTCGGCGCCCGTTCACGCGCCGCGTCCCAGCGCGCGTTCCTGCGCAACCTGGCGCGCGGCGAGGCCTACTCGGCCGAGGCGCCCACCCTGTGGGACACCACCTTCCGCACCGCCGTCGCCCAGGCGGAGCTGGAGGACCGCGAACGGCCCGGCGCCTACCACCGGCTCGCCTTCCACCGCCCGGACGGCGGCCGGGTCGTCGTCGCCACCACCCGGCCCGAACTCCTCCCCGCCTGCGTCGCCCTGGTCGCGCACCCCGACGACGAGCGCTACCGGGAGCTGATCGGCACCACCGTCACGACCCCGGTCCTCGGCGTCGAGGTCCCCGTCCACGCGCACCGGCTGGCCGACCCGGACAAGGGCACCGGCATCGCCATGGTCTGCACGTTCGGCGACACCACCGACGTCACCTGGTGGCGCGAACTGCGGCTGCCCACCCGGGCGGTCCTCGGCCGCGACGGGCGCTTCCTGCCGGTGCCGCCGGCCGCCCTGCGGACGGCGCGGGCCCGCGAGGCGTACGCGGCCCTGGCCGGCGCCACCGCGCACACCGGCCGCGAACGGCTGGTGGGGATGCTGCGCGAGCGCGGCGAACTGGAGGGCGAGCCCGAACCGGTCGTCCACGCCGTCAAGTTCTACGAGAAGGGCGACCGGCCGCTGGAGATCGTCACCACCCGCCAGTGGTACCTGCGCAACGGCGGACGCGACGAGGCCCTCCGCGAGCGGCTGCTGGCGCGCGGCCGTGAACTGCGCTGGCACCCCGGGCACATGCGGGTCCGCTACGACAGCTGGGTCGAAGGGCTCAACGGCGACTGGCTGGTCAGCCGCCAGCGGTACTTCGGCGTCCCCGTCCCCGTCTGGTACCCCCTCGACGACGCCGGCGAGCCCGTCCACGACAGGCCGCTGGTCCCCGGCGAGCCGGCGCTGCCCGTCGACCCCGGCACCGACGTCCCCGACGGCTACCGCGAGGAGCAGCGGGGCGTCCCCGGCGGCTTCACCGGCGACCCGGACGTCATGGACACCTGGGCGACCTCCTCGCTCACCCCGCAGATCGCCGCCGGATGGGGGACCGACGACGAGCTGTTCGCCAAGGTCTTCCCGATGGACCTGCGACCGCAGGCCCACGAGATCATCCGTACCTGGCTGTTCGGCACGGTCGTCCGCGCCCACGCCGAGCAGGACGTGCTGCCGTGGCGGCACGCCGCGATCTCCGGCTGGATCCTCGACCCGGACCGCAAGAAGATGTCCAAGTCCCGGGGCAAGGCGGTCACCCCCGGCGACCTGCTGGAGCAGTACGGCTCCGACGCCGTCCGCTACTGGGCGGCCGCCGCCCGGCCCGGCACGGACACCGCCTTCGACACCGGGCAGATGAGGATCGGCCGCCGGCTCGCCGTCAAGGTCCTCAACGTCGGCCGCTTCGTGCTCACCTCCGGCGCACTGCCGGAGGCAGGCGCCGGGGCGGTCACCGCGCCGCTGGACCGCGCCCTCCTGGCGGCCCTGGCGTCGACCGTCGGCGCCGCCACGGACGCCCTGGAGGACTTCGACCACGCCCGCGCCTTGGAACGGGTGGAGTCCTTCTTCTGGGACTTCTGCGACGACTACGTCGAGCTGGTCAAGGCCCGTGCGTACGAAGGCGACACCTCCGCCCTCGCCACCCTGGCCACCGCCCTGTCCGTCCTCCTGCGGCTGTTCGCGCCCTTCCTCCCCTTCGCCACCGAGGAGGTCTGGTCGTGGTGGCGGGAGGGCTCCGTGCACCGCGCCGAGTGGCCCGACGCGGCCGCGCTGCGGGACCTCGCCGGGGACGGCGACCCGCGCGTCCTGGCCACCGCGCGGGAGGCGATCACCGCCGTCCGCAGGGCGAAGTCCGAAGCGCGGCTGTCGATGAGGGCCGAGGTCGGCGCGCTCCTCGTCACCGGCCCCGCCCCCGCGCTGGCCCACTTCGCCCTCGCCGAGGCCGACGTCCGCGCCGCGGCCCGCGCGGCGTCCGTGGAACGCCGCACGGCACCGGGCGACGGCCTGACGTACGAGGTGCGCCTCCCGGAGGCGGCCTCCTGACCTGGTCCCGCGTTGCCGGCCCGATGATTGTGTGCGGGTGGGTGGTTCGGCTGTCGCGCCGTCTCGCGCCCTTCGGGCGCACAGCGGCTGGCTGCGGAGGGGAGAGTGGGGCCCTCGTCTTCGGCGGCGTGCGGGTGGGTGCGGGGCTGGGGTTCAGGCGCCGGAGCGGGTTGCCTTTCCGGTGGCTTGGGGTCTCGTTGCCGTCCGCGGGTATAGATGGCTGGTGACCACGCCATCCGTGGGTGGTGGGCGCGCCCGCCGTAACCCGCGACTGCGGGTGCTTCGGGGTGCTGTCGGGCGGTCGGCGGGAGATCGGGCTCGCTTTCGACGGTATGGACGTCGGAAGAGGGCCCGATGTCGGGGAAGCATCCGCAACTGGGGGTGGTTCGTGGTGCCGTCCGGCGGTCGGCGGGAGATCGGGCTCGCTTTCGACGGTATGGACGTCGGAACAGAGCCCGATTTTCGGATCGGGGAAGCACCCGCAGACGCCGGTTACGGCGGACGCGCCACCCACCAACAGTGGGCGTGGTCACCGGCCATCTGCACCTGCGGACGGCAACGAGACCCGAGCCGGACGAACAACCCGCCCCGCTCCGGCGTCTGAACCCCAGCCGACCACCCACCCGCACACCGCACACAAGGCAGGCCCCCACCCTCCCCGTCCGCAGCCGGCGCCGTGCGCCCGAAGGGCGCGAGACGCCGGGACAGCCGACCCACCGGCGCGGCCCCGAGTCCCACCCGCACCCACCCCGACCCGAACGGCTACGGCACCGGTTGCGGCGGACGCGGTCCCACGTAGTGGCCGTTCGGGCGCATGCGGAGCGGGGGTTCCTCGTACTCCTCCAGGGCGTGGGCGATCCAGCCGGCCGTCCGGGCGACGGAGAAGACCGTCTCGCCCGCCTCCGGGACCATGCCCGCGGAGACGGAGAGCACCGCCAGGGCGAGGTCGACGTTGGGGTGGGCCGGGGCGTGACGGGCCGTCGTGGCGGCCACCTCGCGGGCGGCGGCAAGCGCCCGGGCCGCGTACGGGACGTCCCCGAGCAGCCGCAGGAGCAGGACCGCGCGGGGGTCCTCGGCCCGGTAGAGGCGATGGCCCAGACCCGGGACGGGGCGGCCCTCGCGCAGGTGGCCGGCGACGACGGGCGCCGCGCCGCCGCGGTCGAGGACCTCGGCCAGCATGCGGTGGGCGAGGCCGCTGGCGGCGCCGTGCAGCGGGCCGTCGAGGGCCCCGAGGCCGGCCGAGACCACGGCGTACGGGTGGGCGCGTGCGGAGGCGGCGACGCGCACCGCGAGGGTCGAGGCGGCCAGGTCGTGGTCGACGAGCAGCACGAGTGCCGCGTCGAGCACCCGTAGTGACGCCTCGTCGGCCGGCCGGTCGGTCAGCCGTGACCACAGTTCGCGGGCGAGCCCGCCCTCACCCTGGTGCGCGGTCCCGGCCGCCGGGAGGGCGCCCACCAGCGTGGGGACGAGGCCGCGGGCGGCGCCGAGCACGGCCTCGGGGGAGAGGTCGAAGCGCAGCGGGTCCGCCACGGCGGCCGCGACGGCGGTGGCCCGCAGCCGGTCCATCGGCCCGCTGTGCCCGGGCAGCGCCGCGACCGCCCGCCGGGCGGCGCCCAGGGCCTCCGGCGGCGCGGTGAAGCGTACTCCGCGGCGCAGGACGCCGGTCCACAGCCACTCCGCGACCTCCTCGTAGGCGTACCGCTCCGCCAGGGTCGTCGCGTCGACCCCGCGGAAGTAGTAGCGGTCCCCGTCGATGAGGGTGACGGCGGTGCGCACCGCGCCGGTGCCGTCGTCGGCGGGGGACTGCTGTGCCGCGCGCCGGTTGCGGCGCGCCAGGGCGTCGACCTCTCCGGGGTCGAAGGTGCTGCCCCGGCCGCCGGGGGCGCGCGTGCTGCCCAGCAGGCCGCGGCTGACGTAGGCGTACACCGTCTCCGGTTTGACCCCGAGCCGTTCGGCCGCCTCGCGCGTGCTCAGCCGTTCCTCCGTCGTCATGACTCCATCACATCACACATTGATTCAATCAATGTTGACGAGGATTGAATCAATGATGAAAGGTCTGGTCAATGTCAAGTCGCACGCAGCAGGACCGGAGGACCACCGTGACCGCCACCCCCGTCACCCCTGTCACCCCCGACGTACCCCGCGGCCTGAAGGGAGTCGTCGTCACCGAGACCGCGCTCGGCGACGTCCGAGGCGCCGAGGGCTTCTACCACTACCGCCAGTACTCGGCCGTGGACCTCGCGCAGAGCCGCACCTTCGAGGACGTCTGGCACCTGATGCTGCTCGGCACGCTGCCCGACGCCGCCGGGCGGGCCGCGTTCGCCCGGCGCGTCGCCCCGCTGCGCCGGCTGCCCGGGGCGGTCCGCGACGCGCTGTCGGCCGTCGCCCGCGCCGGCGCGCACGGCGGCCCCCTGGCCGGACTGCGCTCGGCGCTGTCCCTGCTGGGGGCGGCCGGCGGCTTCCGCCCGCTGTACGACGTCGACCCGGAGCAGCGGCTGTCCGACGCCCTCGCCGCGACCGCCGCCGTGCCCACCCTGCTCACCGCCCTGTACCGGCTCGGCCGGGGCCTGGAGCCGGTCGAACCGCGCGACGACCTGTCGTACGCGGCGAACTACCTGCACATGCTCACCGGCCACGAGCCCGACCCGGCGCACGCCCGGGCCGTCGAGCGCTACCTGATCTCCACCGTGGACCACGGCTTCAACGCGTCCACGTTCACCGCCCGCGTCATCGCCTCGACCGGCGCCGACCTCGCGGCCTGCCTCACCGGCGCGGTCGGCGCGCTGTCCGGCCCGCTCCACGGCGGCGCCCCGAGCCGCGCGCTGGACACCCTGGACGCCATCGGCACCCCGGACCGCATCGACCCGTGGATCCGTGAGCGCGTCCTGGCCGGCGACCGGATCATGGGGTTCGGCCACCCCGTCTACCGCACCGAGGACCCCCGTTCCCGGATGCTCAAGGGGATCGCCCGCTCCTTCGGCGGCCCGCTCGTCGACCTCGCGGTCCAGGTCGAGGCGCGGGTCGAGGCGATACTCGCGGAACTGAAGCCCGGCCGCGAACTCCACACCAACGTCGAGTTCTACGCCGGTGTCGTCATGGAGCTGTGCGGCCTGCCGCGCGAGATGTTCACCCCCACCTTCGCCTGCGCCCGCGTCGTGGGCTGGTGCGCCAACGTCCTGGAGCAGGCCGCGGACAGCAAGATCATCCGCCCGGCCGCGCGCTACATCGGCCCGGTCCCGCCCCAGCCGGTCCCGGCGGCGTAGCGGGACTGCGGCCCGCGGCCCCCCGGCGTTCCGGTCGACGGCGGTCGTGCGGGTCGGATGCGTGCCGGAGGGGTCGCCGCGGGACGCGAACGGTCGCTACGGTTGCCGTACTTCACCGCCGGACGGGGCTCGCGCCCGTGTACGTGAAGCGGGTCGTGGTCCCCTGCGCGCACTCGGGACGGGGCATCATGGGGGAACGGTTCAGCACGGCACACGTCGACCAGGCTCAGGAAGTCATGGCTCCGGACGGCTCGGTGGTGCGCCCGCTGTGCGCGCTGCCGGGAACGGCGAGCTTCGCCCAGTTCCAGCTCGGACCGGGGCAGACGGCGAAGGCCGTCTCGCACGCCACCGTGGAGGAGGTCTGGTTCGTCACGTCGGGTTCGGGGGAGATGTGGCGCAGCCAAGGCGGCGACGAGGAGATCGCGGAGCTGGAGCCGGGGGTCTGCCTGACGATACCGCTGGGCACGACGTTCCAGTTCCGGGCGGGTGCAAAGGGGCTGAAGGCAGTCGCGGTGACGGTGCCGCCGTGGCCGGTGGACGGCCCGGACGAGGCCAGGTTCGAAAGCGGTCCGTGGTGATCACCGGTGGGGCCTCGCCGCGGCGGTCCGGCGGTCCGGCGGTCAGTCGCGGCCGGCCGGCTTGCGGTCGACCGGCGTGACGGGCGTCAGCGTCTCCTCCTGGGTGCGGCGGGGGCCCGACCAGGGGGCCGGGACCGCGTCGAAGAGGTAGGCGAACCGGTAGGCGAGGTCCTCGTAGTTGACCCGCCAGCCGCGGAAGTGCGGCCACGCCTCCTCGGAGGTGCGCTCCAGCGGGTAGCCGTTGGCCGCCGCGTGGGCGACGGCCGCGGCGAACTCCTCGTACGGCAGCCGGATGGTCGCGTCCGGCGAGGGGTCGGTGTCGTACGGGATCCGCCAGATCCCGGCGATGTCGCGCAGGCAGACGAAGCCCGCCCGCAGGGCCAGCCGGGCCTCGGCCTGCGGGCGTCCGGGGTTGAGGGCGAGCTGCATGGCGGCGGCGTCCATGACGGCGAGCAGCGCGATCAGCCAGCTGCGGTCGGGCTGCGGGGAGCGGAACCGGCTGAGCACCGTGTAGCTGGTGTGGCTCTCGCTCACCTCGGCCGACCACCGCTCCCAGTTGCGGAACAGCTCGGCGAGGCTGTCCGTGAGACCGATCTGGGCGTACCGGGCGAGGATCTCCGGCCCCCACGGCGGGTTGCCTGCCCGGGCCTGCAGCAGGGTCACCTCCGCCTCGCGGCGGGAGTAGGCGGCGTACAGGGTCGGCAGGTAGCCGATCTGCAGGCCGATGGTGATCGGGCCGGTCGCCGCGGCGACGAAGTCGATGACCGTGAGGTCGACGTGGTGGCTGCTGGCGAAGCCCAGGGTGAACAGCGAGGAACCGGCCTCCCGCAGCGCGTCGACCGGCTCCAGGTCGCTGACCGCGGACTGCAGCATGGCGTAGCCCGCCCAGAACGCGACCAGCCAGCCGATCAGGTTGGCGAGGATGGACACCGCGGCCACCGGGGCGAGGACGCGGTCCTTGGCCTCGGGCGTGCGGCAGCGGTCGGCGACGAACTGGAAGGGCAGGTGGACCGCCGCGTGCACCAGGCGCGTGAAGCTCGACCGGGTCGGCCGTGGGATCACCAGTGTGCGGAGCACCGAGGAGAAGGTCCCGGCGACGACCAGTGCGCCGAGGAGACCGGTCAGGACACGCACGGGACTTCCCTTTCCGGACGGTTCACAGCACCCGCCGGCGGACCAGCGCGGCCAGCACCAGCACACCCGGGAGCAGAGGCAACCATACGGTGACGATGCGGTACGCCAGCACCGCGGAGGTCGCCGCCACCCCGGTGGCGCCCGCGGTGACCAGTGCCAGGACCAGCGCCACGTCCAGCGAGCCGAGCCCGCCCGGGGTCGGCAGCAGCGCAGCCGCCGCGCTGCCCGCCAGGTACGCCACGGCCACGTGCGCGGCCGGCACCGGCGCGTGCAGCGAGCGCACGACGGCGACCAGCACCGCGGCGTGCATCACCGGGAACGCGAAGGAGCCGGCCCACAGCGCCGCCACCCGCGCCGAACGGCCGTGCACCGCGCGGACGTCGGTGGCGACCGTGCCGAGGAACGAGCGGACCGTGCGCCGGACGTGGCGCACCGAGAGCAGGACGGCCAGGACCAGGCAGAGCGCCGCGCCGGCCGCCAGCGCCAGGGTGAGCCCGGGCCGTCCGGGTACGACCCTGCGCATGTCCAGGGCGTGCGGGAAGGCCGCGAGCAGGACGGCCAGCAGCCCGACCCGCACCACACAGGCGGCCAGCGCCCGCACGGTCAGCGCGGCCGCGGAACGGCTGGGGGACAGACCGCAGCGCAGCAGGAAGCGCAGGTTGACGGCGTTGCCGCCGACGCCCGCCGGGAGGATGTGGTTGGCCGCCGAGGCGGCGAACTGGGTGGCGAGCAGACGCCCCGCCGGCAGTTGCTCCAGCACCGCGCCCTGCTGCGCGGCCGCCGAGCACACCCAGGCGAGCAGCGTCGCGGCCCCGGCCGCCAGCAGCCACTCGGCGTCGGCGGAACCCAGACGGTCGGTGCCGGCGTCCACCGTCGGCCACTGCCGCAGGACGATCAGGGCCACCAGCAACAGCGGTGCCACACCGACGATCTGACGCACTGGGAGGCGCCGCCACATGCGTTCGTGCCCTTCCGGTCGCCGCGGTCGCCCGCGCTGCCGTGAGGCGCTCCCCCGCGCTGCCCCGGCCGTACCTACGCACGACCATACGGTGCGGCGACCCGTACCGCTCATCCGTCGGCGCGTCCGGCCGTCCCGTGGTACGGGGCGGGACCGGCGCGCCCGGCGGGAGGATCACCGACACCGTACGGGTGCCGTCTCCTGGCGGTGGTTCCTCGGGCGAGGGATGGAGGACGGCGTGGGACGGTGTGCGGTGCCCGGTGCTCGGTGCGCGCCATGCGCTTCAGGCGCTTAGTGGAAGCCACATACCGACTGGTCGGTGTTACGGGATATCGTGGCGCCGGACGACACAGGTACGTACGCGGAGGGAGTCGCGGTGCGCGCGATCCAGATCACCGAGTTCGGCGGGCCGGAGGTACTGCGGCAGGTGGAGCTGCCCGAACCCGTGCCGGGGCCGGGACAGCTGCTCGTCGAGGTCTCCTCGTCGGGCGTCAACTACGCCGACACGCACCTGGTGGAGAACTCCTACCTGTCCAAGGCCACCCTGCCCCTCGTGCCCGGCGCCGAGGTGGTCGGCCGCACCGCCGGCGGCCGCCGCGTCGTGGCCCTCACCGACAACGGCGGCTACGCCGAGCGGGCCGTCGCCGAGGAGTACCTCGCCCACGACGTGCCCGACGGCGTCACCGACGGCCAGGCGCTCGCCCTGGTCGTCCAGGGCCTCACCGCATGGCACCTGCTGCGTACCTCCGCGCGCATGGCCGAGGGCGAGTCGGTGGTCGTGCACGCGGCCGCGGGCGGCACCGGCTCGCTCGCCGTACAGCTCGCCAAGGAGTTCGGCGCGGGACGGGTCATCGCCACCGCGTCGTCCAAGGAGAAGCGCGACCTTGCGCTGGAGCTCGGCGCGGACGTCGCGATCGAGGCGGACTCCACGGACGCGGCGGGGCTGAAGGAGCGGCTCGTCGAGGCCAACGGCGGCAAGAAGGTCGACATCGTGCTGGAGATGACCGGCGGCCCGGTCTTCGACGCCTCGCTGGCCGCGCTCGCCCCCTTCGGCCGCCTGGTGACGTACGGACTCGCCTCCCGCGTACCCCCGGCCCCGGTCCAGGCGGCGCAGCTCATGGGCCGCTCCCGGGCCGTCGTCGGCTTCTGGCTGATGCACTGCGTGGGGCGCCCCGGCATGTACCGCGAGCCGATGGCCGAGCTGCTGGCCATGACCGCCGACGGCCGGCTGAAGCCGCAGGAGGGCGGCAGGTACCCGCTGTCCGAGGTCACCCGGGCCCACGAGGACCTGCGGGCCCGGCGCACTTACGGCAAGCTCACCCTCGACCCGGCAGGCTGAGCACCACGGGCCGGCCGCGCTTCCGCCCCCGCCGTTCGCGTTCTCGCGGAGGCACAATCGACAGCGGAGCACGAAGCCGCGGCCGGCGGCCCGAAGGAACGGGAGGGGCCATGGACAGGACCCGCTTCGCCCCCGACCGGGGGCTGACCACCCGCATGGTGGTCACCATGTTCATGATCGGGCTGCTCTACGTCGTGTTCGTGGGCGTCCTGCTGGCGCTGCTGCGCGGCGCGTGGCCGCTGATCCTGATCGTCGCGGGCGGGCTGTTCGTCGCCCAGTTCTGGTTCAGCGACCGGATCGCCGCCTTCAGCATGGGCGCCCGCGAGGTCACGCCCGAGCAGGCCCCGGAACTGCACGGTGTCGTCGACCGCATCTGCGCCCTGGCCGACATGCCCAAACCCCGCGTGGCGATCGCCGACAGCGACGTCCCCAACGCCTTCGCCACCGGACGCAACGAGAAGGCGGCCCTGGTGTGCGCGACGACCGGGCTGCTGCGCCGGTTGGAGCCCGAGGAGCTGGAGGGCGTCATCGCCCACGAACTCTCCCACGTCGCCCACCGGGACGTGGCGGTCATGACGATCGCCTCCTTCCTGGGCGTCCTGGCCGGAGTGGTCACCCGCGTCGGCCTGTGGGGCGGCCTCGGCCGCAGCAGCCGCGATCCCGGCACGGCGCTCGTGGTCATCCTCATCCCGCTGGTCAGCGCGCTCGTCTACTGCGTCAGCTTCCTGCTGACCCGGATGCTGTCCCGCTACCGCGAGCTGTCCGCCGACCGCTCCGCCGCGCTGCTCACCGGGCGGCCCTCCGTCCTGGCCTCGGCGCTCACCAAGGTCTCCGGCCAGATGGCCCGCATCCCCACCCAGGACCTGCGCAAGGCCGAGCCCTTCAACGCCTTCTACTTCGTCCCCGCCTTCGCCGGCGGCCAGAGCCTGGCCCAGCTGCTGTCCACGCACCCCACGCTGGAGCAGCGGCTGCAGCAGCTCGGCCGGATCTCCGTCGAGCTGGGGCGGCGCTGATGGGGATCCTGGACGCGCTGCTCGGCCGCAGCAAGCCCGTCAGGCCCGACCTGGACGGGCTCTTCGGGCTCCCCTCGGCGGCCGTGACCCTCGAGGCCGCGGCCGGCTTCCGGCCCACCGGCGTGGGGTCGGTGTGCTTCGCCGCCGTGGAGGGCGGCGCCTTCGCCGAGGTCCAGCAGGACGTACGGGCCCTCCTCGACATGGACGAGGGCCAGGGCGCCGTCCCGGTGGAGTCGGTGCGTGACGCGTACGGATACACCTGGCTGGTCGTCCGGCGCCCGGCCGAGGACCTGCCGGCCCTGGTCGGCGACCTCCACGCGGTCAACTCGGCCCTGGAGGGCCACGGCTTCGGCCCCCAGCTGCTCTGCTCCCTGGCCGCCTTCCGCGACGACCAGGCACGCTCCCTGGCGCTGGTCTACCTCTACAAACGGGGCTCGTTCTACCCCTTCGCCCCGCTTCCCGGGGAGAAGCGCGACAACCCCCTGGAGCTCCAGGTCAAAGCCCTGCTAGGCGACGACCTGCGCCTCGAGGAGGACCTCTCCCGCTGGTTCCCCGTCTGGGGCGCGCCGGGCCTGGGCGGCTGAGGCCCGGCGGCGGAAGCAGGCCGGGCCCGCGCGGGACCCGGGGGCCGAGGCCGCGGATCACCCCCAGGGCTCGACGTCCACCACGGCGCCGACCGGAACGGGCCCGTACACGTGCGGGAACTCCTCCCCGTGCGGCGGCATGGCCTCGTACCTCAGCGGGACGTCGAGCCGGGCGGGGTCGACGACCAGCACCACGAGTTCGTCGGGGCCCTCGTAGCCGCCGTACAGGAAGGCGGCCACGCGGGGGAGCTGGTCGCGGGTCGAGAAGTGGACGAACCCCTCCTGCCGCAGGGTGCGGCCGCGGGTCGAGACCTCGTAGCTGCCCGAGGCGAGGGCCGCCTCCCACAGGGAGCGCTCCGTGAGGTGCAGGATGTGCGGAACGTCGGTCACGCGGTCACCGGTCATGCGGTCACGCTACGGAACCGGCCGTGCCGTGCGCATCCGCATTCCGCGCCGTCCCGGGCGGAGGACCGGGGCGGGCGCGGAGAGGCCTCAGCCGGTGGTGAAGACGCCGATGCCGTTGGCGACGAGGCGTTCGGTGCCGCCCGCCGGGTGGTTGCGGACCTTGACGCGGGGCGCGCCTGGGGCGCGGGTGACGAGGGTGGAGGAGCCGCCGCCGTCGAGGTTGACCGCGGCCTGCGCGCCGATGCCGGACATCAGGGAGGCGAGTTCGCGGACCGTGAGCCCGGTGCCGGACTCCGCCTTGCCGTCCAGTGCCAGCAGGTACATCACGTGCCCGCCCTCGCCGTAGCCCGCCGCCGTGCGGGTCGCCGCGACGCCGTTCTCCAGGCCGGTCAGCGGCCCGCCGTCGCGCAGGATCGGGTAGCCCCCGACGGCGAAGCGGTACCCGCCGCCGTACACGGAGGCCACCAGCCGCTGCCGCACGTCGACCGCGTCGCCGGGCTCCAGCAGGCGCAGCGCCTCCGCGCCCGCCTCCCGGCCGACGAGGACCACCGTGTCGGGCGGGATCTCGCCCTCGCCCGGGTACTCGGCGGCGTCCACGACCTCGCCCTGGCTGACCGTGACCTCGTAGGTGTCGTCGCTGCAGGGCGCCCCGCGCTTGATGTCGTCGCCGCAGGCGGCGCGGAGCCGGGAGGCGCTGCCCCAGTCCGAGGTGTACGCGCCCACGCCGCCGACCGGGAGCGCGTACTGGTTCAGGCCGCCGAGCGGCACCGTGCCCCCGTCGAAGGCGACCGTGCCGGTCAGCCGGAGCCGGTCGAGCCGGGCGACCCCGTCGGTGCCGACCCCGAGCACGTCCTCGGTCGAGGTGCCGGGCGGCAGCTTCGGCCCGAAGCGCTGGGCCGGGGGCACCGCCGACTTCAGGACCCGTCCGGCGGCGATCGCCGGGCCGACCGGTGCGCTGGTCGCGGGCACACCGGGGTGCTGGGTCTCGCTCATGTTGAAGAAGTCGGCGTTGATGCCGCCCACCGCGCCCGCGGCGTTCGCGAGCCCCGAGACCGAGCCGCGGCCGGCGACGACGCCGGGGTGCAGCAGGTCCACGGTGACGCCGGGATCGCGCAGGTCCACCGTCAGCAGGTGCCCGCGGGCCGTGCCGTGGGCTCCCCGGTAGGTGAAGGTGCGGTAGTCCACGCCCGGCGCGAGCAGGGTGGTCGCGCCGTAGCGCAGTCCGTCGCCGGCGACCGCGGCGGCGGCGCCGCTCGTGCCGCCGAGCAGGGCGCTCCACGCCAGCGCCGCCGAGATCGCCAGGCGCACCCGGCGGGGTCGTCGAGTCACGTCGCTCCAGCCCGAAAAAACCGATTACCTGACGAGAGGTCAATGGTTGCCCGGGATGGCGGTGTTGTCGCACCACCACGCCGCACGTGACGGGGAATCCGACACGATACGGTGAAAAGCCGGAGGGAAGGGGGCCTTACGGGTGGGACACGGTCGCCCGGCCCCCGTCTTCCCCCCGCGGCTCAGCCGGGGAAGGCGTAGACCGTGGTCGCGTGCGCCGCGGGCTCGTCGGCGCCTTCCGGGGTGAGCTCGACGTCGATGAACGCCAGCCGCCGCCCGAGCTTGGTGACCCGCGCCGTGACCAGGACGTCGGTGCCCATGACCGCCCGCTGGAAGGTGGTGGACTGCTGGACGGTCGTCATCGGGCCGTAGCCGCCGCGGGCCGCGGACACCGCGATCACCGTCGCCGTGTCGGCGGCGGCCATCAGGGCCTGGCCCGACAGCGCGCCGCCCTCCCGGGCCAGTCGGTCCGACCAGGGCAGCCGCAGTACCGCGTGCCGTTCCCCGGTCTCCTCGACGAAGAGCCCCAGATCCCGCACCCAGGGCGCGAAGTTGTCGGCCAGGACCTTGTCCGCCTCTGCGGTGGTGATCGTCACGGCGGACATTCTGACCCACCGTCGGGGGCGCGCACCAGGGCGCGAGGGCGACCGCCCGGCGCCCGTTCACGCGTACATGCCGTTGCGGGTATATAGCCTCCGGAGTATGTTGGAAGGGTGTCCATACCCTTCGACGTGCTGGCCGAGCCGACGCGGCGGCGGATCCTCGACCTGCTCCTGGAACGCCCCCGTCTCGTCGGCGAACTCACCGAGCAGCTCGGCCTCAGCCAGCCCGGTACGTCCAAGCACCTGCGGGTGCTCCGCGAGGCGGGCCTGGTCCGGGTCCGCGCCGAGGCGCAGCGCCGCTGGTACGAGCTGCGCCCCGAGCCGCTGCGGGAGGTCGACGCCTGGCTCGCGCCGTACCGCGGGCTGTGGGGCGCCGGACTGGACGCGCTGGAGCGGCACCTGGACACCATGCCCGACGAGATGGAGGAGCCATGACCACGGACAGCGGCGAGACGCTGACCACCGCGGACGGCCGCACCGCGCTGCGGATGGAGCGGCGGCTCGCCCACCCGCCGGAGAAGGTGTGGCGGGCCCTGACCGAGCCCGGGCACCTGTCGAAGTGGTTCCCCTCCGACGTGGAGATGGAGCCGCGGGTGGGCGGCAAGGTGCGCTTCCCGTTCCGGCACGGAGAGGGGGAGACGATGGAGGGCGAGGTCACCGAGTGGGACCCGCCGCACGTCGTCGCCTACACCTGGGACGAGGACCTGCTGCGCTGGGAGGTGGTGCCGGAGTCCCTGGGCTCCGTGCTGATCCTGACCCACACCTTCGGCGACCGCCCCGGCGCCGCCAGCTTCGCGGCCGGCTGGGACGCCTGCATCGCCGGAATCGACCCCGAGCTGGCCGGCGAGCCCGTGCCCGCGCCGGGCGACATGAAGGCGGCCCACGAGCGGTACGTCAAGGAGTTCGGCCTCGACCGGGGCAGCGCGGAGGAACTGCCCGTCGGCTGGCTGGTCCGCTTCGAGCGGCAGCTGACCCAGCCCGTGGCGACCGTGTGGAAGACCCTGCTCGGCGGGGTGACCGCGCCCGAGGTCGGCGGACCGGTGCCGCGCGGGTTCGTCGTGGGCGACTTCGCCGCCGGGCCGGTGAGCGAGCTGCGCCCGCGGGAGGCGCTCGCCTATCCGTGGAGCCTGCACGGCCGCCACGAGGGCACCGTGCGCTGGGAGCTGAGCCGGGGCACGGGGCACGGCGCGCGGCTGGTCCTCACCCAGACCGGGGTCCCCGACGTGCCGGCCGCCCTGGCGCTGGACGTCTGGCGGGACCGTGTGGAGGGCCTCGCGGCGAAGCTGGCCGCGATGCCCCGCTGACGGGACGGCCGCAGCGCGGGGGCCCGGCAAGCTCACAGCCGGGCCCGCGCCTCCTCCAGGAACTCCCGGGTGGGCCCGGCGGGCAGTGCCTGCGCGCTCATCCGGTCCAGGGCCTCGCGGAACTGCGAGACGTCCTCGCGCTCGTCGAGGTAGACGGCGCCGATCAGGCTCTCCGCGTAGGCGATGTCCGGCAGCTCGGGCAGCGGGAAGCGGAAGATGTGGAACGGCCCGTACATCGCGGGATGCGGCCCCGAGGCGAAGGGCATCAACTGCAGCCGCACCTGGGGCATCCCGCACGCCTCGATCAGCCGGTCGATCTGAGCGCGCATCACCTCGGGCCCGCCGATGGGGCGGCGCAGCACCGTCTCGTCCATCACGACCCACAGCAGCGGCGGTTTGTCGCGGGAGAGCAGCCGCTGCCGCTCCATGCGCAGCGCGACGCCGCGCTCGATCTCCTCGCGCGTCGCGTGCGGCCGGCCCGCGCGCAGCACGGCCTCCGCGTATTGCGGCGTCTGCAGCAGCCCGGGCACGTAGTGCGGCTCGTAGGCGCGGATCAGTTCGGCCGAGCCCTCGAGGCTGACGAAGGCGCTGAACCACTCCGGGAGCACGTCGCGGAAGCGGTGCCACCAGCCGGGGCGGTTGGCCTCACGGGCCAGCTCCAGGAAGTTGGCGATCTCGGCGGGCTCGGTGACGCCGTAGGTGAGCAGCAGCTTCTCCACGTACGGGATCCGCAGGCCCACCTCGGCCTTCTCGATGCGGCGCACCGTGGCGTGGGTGACGTCCAGGGCGCGGGCCGCCTGCTCGTAGGAGAGCCCGGCCCTCTCGCGGAGGTCCTGCAGGCGTCTGCCGAGTACCACCCGCAGCACGGTGGGAGCGCTTGCCGCCCGCGCTTCAGTCACGGTCAATCTCCTCCAACACCGCCGATCCCCGCGTAGTTTGTCACGACGTCAGGCCGCCGCACAGCATGTTCGCGACGCTTTGCAAAGTACAGAACGCGCCATGCCGCGCTGTCCCGACGCCGGGCGCCGCTCAGCCGTCGGTCCGGCGATCCCACCCCGGGGTGGCCAGATCGTGGACCGCGGAGCGGAGTTCGGGGTGCGCGTGGAGGTCCCGGCCACCGGTCAGCACCCGGTGCAGGTCCCGCAGCGCGCTCCGCGCGTCGGTGCCCTCGGCCAGGTGGCTGTAGACGGCGGCCACGGCCGGGGTGCGGCTCTGCCCGGCATGGCAGTGGAGCAGGACCCGCTTGCCCTCCCGGCGCAGCCGCAGCACCTGGCGGGCGGCCTGGTCCAGCACGTGGTGGAGGTTGGCGTTCGCCCCCTCGCTGTCGACCAGCCAGACGCGGACCTGCTCGACGCCGGGTGTGCCGGGCAGGAGCGGGTCCGTACCGACGCGGCAGAGCGAGACCACGGCGTCGACGTCGACCGGTCCGGTGCCCTGGGCCAGGGCGAGGTTGCCCAGGATCACCCCGTCGTCGTGCGGGTGGGGTACGGCGAAGCCGGATTGACCGCCGGTCGGCAAGCGCGGCGCCGACGGCCAGCCGGCGTCGTCGTCGTTCCCGCCGCGGGCGGTGAGGACGGCCAGCCGGACCAGGTCGGCACCCGTGAGGCCCGGCCAGCCGTTGACGGCCTGCTGCCACTCCAGCGGGATGCCGGAGCAGCCCCAGCGCGCGCCGAGCAGGGCGCCCGCGATCGCCGCGACGGTGTCGGTGTCCGTTCCGGCGCGTACCGCCGCCTCCAGGGCGAGGCGCAGGTGCCCGGCGGGGAAGCCGCCTTCGGCGGGCCGCAGTTCGGGAACGGCGGTGCGGGTGACGGCCGACCAGGCGGCCTGGAGCGCGTGGACGACCCAGCCGTTGTCGGCGAAGTGGTGCGGCGGGTGGGCCTCCGCCTCGTCCAGCCGCTCCGCCCACGTCTGCCGGCGTTCGGGCGGGAGCAGGGCCAGGCCGTCGCGCACGCCGTCGAAGGTGCCGTGCAGCACAGCGGTGCGGATGCCGGAGCACCACAGCACGCAGGCGTCGGCGCAGTCGGGGTCGGGGTGGGTGAGCGCGCTGACGGCGACCGCGGCCTCGGCCATCGCGGAGGCGTCGCCGAGGTGCGCGAGGGCCACGATCCCGGTCCGCATCAACGAGCCGTTCCCCGCGCTGCGCGCGTGGGCGGCGGTGTACTCGCGGGCGGCCTCCCGCAGCGCCGTGCCCGCCGACCCGGGTGCGCGGGCGGCGGTGCTCAGGACCAGGCTGGTCTGGTTGCCGACGTCGCTGGCGCCCTCGCCCAGCCACTCCTGGAAGTGGGTGGCGACCGCGTCGAGGGCCGTCTGCTCGCGCAGGTCCGCCCCGGTCGCCGCCACCTCGGCGACGCAGACCTGCATCTGGGTGTCGTCCGAGTACTCGCCCGACTCGTACGGTCCCAGGCCGCCGCCGATCATCCGCGGCTGCTGGTCCGCGCGCAGCGTCGCCTTGAACTCGTACGGCACACCCAGCGCGTCACCCACGGCCGCACCGAGCAACACCCCGGCGGCCCGGTCGGTGGCCCGCGCGTCGAGGTGCGGACGGGGTACGGGGGCCTGGGCCACGGGTGTCCTCCTGGTGACGCGGCGGCACGTGCGGGACGGGCCGGAGGGCGGGTGCCGGGGCGAACGCCGTCCTGGCCGGACGCGGCGGTCCCGGGGGTTCGAAAGGGACTCCCGGCGTGATGCCGCGTCAGCCTCGCACGAGGACCCCCTTATCGTCAATGGGACACTATGGATGCCGTGAGGCGGCCGGCGGGCTACCGCGGGTGTGGCGACCGGAGGGCGGTGATCGAAATTGACGGACCGCCAGTTCGGTGGGTCGAGCCGTACGAGAGAGGTGATCGCGGGCCGCCGCTGGTCAGCGCCGTGTGCCGGGGCCGGGGCGCGGTCCGCTCCCGAGAAGGCCGGAGCGGCGCGGTCCGGGCCGAGTTGGGGGCGGAGGAGGATCTTCCATAGGATCCGCCAATGATCATAAGCAAACGGCTGGCGGTGGGGCTGTGCGGCCTCGCGGCCACCCTCGCCACCGCGCTCTTCCCGGCCGCGGCGCCGGCCGCCGCGGACGACGGGCCCGAGACCGCCCACGAGCCCCCCAAGGTCGAGCTCGTGCTCGACGTCAGCGGCTCGATGCGGGCCAACGACATCGACGGCAGGTCCCGCATGTCGGCGGCCAAGCAGGCGTTCAACGAGGTCATCGACGCGGTGCCGGACGAGGTGCGGCTCGGCATACGCACCCTCGGCGCCAACTACCCCGGCAAGGACAAGAAGGTCGGCTGCCGCGACACCGAGGCCCTCTACCCGGTCGGCTCCGTCGACCGCACCGAGGCCAAGACCGCCATCGCCACCCTCGCCCCCACCGGATGGACGCCGATCGGGCCCGCCCTCCTGGCCGCCGGCAAGGACCTCGCGGGCGGCGAAGGCACCCGCCGCATCGTGCTCATCACCGACGGCGAGGACACCTGCCAGCCGCTCGACCCGTGCGAGGTCGCGCGCCAGCTCGCCGCCGAGGGCACCCACCTGGTCGTCGACACCCTCGGCCTGGTGCCCAACACCAAGATCCGCGAGCAGCTCAGCTGCATCGCCGAGGCCACCGGCGGCACCTACACCGCCGTCGACCACGCCGACCAGCTCTCCGACCGCATCAAGCAACTCGTCGACCGCTCGGCCGACAACGTGGTCGTCACCCCCACCGTCACCCAGGGCGCCGACCGCTGCGCCGACGCCCCGCTGCTCGGGGCCGGCGTCTACAGCGACCGCGAGGAGTTCACCGAGCACCGCTGGTACCGGGTGAGCGTCACCGACGGCCAGGAACTGCGCGCCTCCGTCAGCGTCGGCGCCGACCGCGCCGTCAACCGCGACTACGGCGTCCTCGTACGGGCCGTCACCACCGGGGGCCGGGAACTCGTCCGCGGCTCCGACGCGAGCAGCGGACGCACCGACGTCATCTCCTCCGGACTGCGCTACGCCTGGCCGGAAGCCGACGACGACGCCGCCGCGACCGCCCGCACCGTGTGCATCGAGGTCAGCAACTCCTTCTCCGCGCCCGACGCCGTGAAGCGCACCCCGGGCCTGCCGCTCGAACTCAGCGTCGACCTGGTCTCCTCGCCCGACGAGCCGTCCGACGTCGCCTCCTTCGGCCTGGGCCGCGGCTGGTGGCTGCTGGCCCTGCTGGTCGTCACCGGCCTGGTCGCCGGTGTGCTGTGGGGCTGGATCTCGCGCTGGCGCGTCGCCGTCTGGAGGACCAACTGATGCGTACCATCCGAACGGCGCGCCGGGCGGCCGCCGTACTGCTCGCCGGCGCGGCCCTGTTCGCCGCCGGGGCGGGCACCGCTGCCGCTGACGACGCCACACCCAGCCCGTCCGCGAGCGGCACCGGGGCCACCGAGGAGACCGTCCAGCCCGGTACCGGCTTCCGCACCGCGGGCAACCTCCGGCCGGGGGTGCGTACGGCCCCGTCCAGCGCCTCCACCGGTGACTACCTCTACTGGGTCTTCCCCGCCGCCGCGGGCGAGGTGCCCACGGTCTCCGCGACCGTCACCCTGCCGGAGTCCGCGTCCCGGCACGGCGGCCAGACCTGGCAGCTCGACGTCTACGACGGCCTGCGCCGCCGTCAGGCGTGCGCCTCGGGCAAGCCCACCAGGACGGCGTCCGCGCAGGACACCCAGCTGGAGCTGAGCTGCCGGCTGCGCACCGTCCGCGCGTGGTCCGAGGCGTGGGCCGACGACCCGCTGCCGGGCGCGTACTACATCCGCCTGACCGTGCTGCGGCTCCCGGACCAGGACCTCGGCCTGCCGGTCCAGGCACAGGTCGGCACCACCTCGACGGACGCGGGCGGCTCCAAGGCCGTCGACGGCGAACTCGCCGCCCCGCTCACCCCCGTCGCCAAGGCCGGGGCCACCCTCGACCCCAACGCCGTGCCGTCCGTGTCCGCCACGGAGGAGTCCGACGAGGCCGCGGACGACGAGGCCGACCCCAGCGCCTCCCCGGTGCCGGCCGGTCTGGCCCAGCCCGAGGACGGCTGGGGCGGCGGCTGGTGGTCCGACCGCTGGATCTGGACCGCGGCCGGCGGCGTGCTCGGCGCGCTCGCGGGCATCGCCGGCTACAGCCTCACCCGTGGACGGGGACGCGGCCGCCCGGTCGCCTGACCACGGACCCGGTCACGCGCCGGTACGGTGCCCCGGCGGCACCGTACCGGCGCGTCCGCGTTCACCGCTCCGTAGGGGCCGTCCCCCGCGCCGCCGCCGCGCGCAGCAGTTCGGCCGTCTCCGGGTGCGGACCGCGTTCCGCCCATTCCAGCGGGGTGAGCCCGGTGCCGTGGTCCTCGCGCAGCCCTGGGTCGGCGCCGTGGGCCAGGAGCTGACGCACCGTCTCCACGTGGCCCCAGCAGGCGGCGGCGCACAACGGGGTGCCCTCGTCGCCGTGGCCGCTCTCGGTGTCCGGCCGCGCCCCGGCCGCCAGGAGCAGCGCGGCCACGGCGGGCGCGCCATTGACCGACGCCGCGTAGAGCGGGGTCGTCCCGTCCGGGTCGGCGTGCTCGGGGGACGCCCCCCGGCGCAGCAACTCCCCGGCCGCGCCCAGGGAACCGGACCCCGCCGCGGCCACCAGGGCCCGGCTCAGCTTCTTGCGACGTCTTCGGTTCACCGGGCGAAGGCTACGGGAGTACCGCCCCGCCCCGGCCGATCCCCAGGCGGGCGACGCGGCCCTGCTCACCGGCGGCCCAGCAGCCCAGGTCCGGGGCGCAGTCCACGGTGTCGTACGACCAGGTGTCGAACGTCCGCCAGCTCCGGCCGCCGTCCAGGCTCAGGTCGCTGCCCGACGGGCCCACCGCGATCGCCACGCGCGAGGAGTACGGCAGCCAGGTCACCCCCGAACGGTACGCGGCCGGGGGACGCCCGGAACGCGTCCAGGTGGCGCCGCCGTCGCGGGACACCGCGGCGGCCTCGGGGGAGGCCTGGTCGGGCCGGTAGTCCCCGCCCACGGCGATGCCGTGCCGCGTGTCGCGGAACGCAAGCGCGAACACCCCCTTCGCCGGGTCGCCCGCCGGCACCGTCGACGCCGCGGCCGTCCAGGTCAGCCCCCGGTCACGGGAGTGCAGCACGCGGGCCTGCGACGCACCGCCGGTCGCCAGCCACACGTCGCGCGGGCCGTGGCTCACCAGGCACTGACCGCTCGCCGCGAAGGACGCCTCGCCCGCGAGCGCGGGCGGCATCGCCGCCGAGGGCAGCACCCGCCAACTGCGGCCGCCGTCACCGGTGGACAGCATCCGGTACCTGCCGTCGACGGGGTCGCTGACGGCGAGGCCGTGCCGGTCGTCGAAGAAGGTCACGCAGTCGTAGAACGCCCGGGGGTCGGTGTTGCGGAAGGCCTCCGTCCAGGTCGCGCCGCCGTCCTGGGTGCGCAGCACCCGGGAGGCCTCGCCCTCGCCGATCGCCAGCACCACCGCGCGGCGCGCGTCGAACGCCTCGACGTCGCGGAACTGCAACTCGGCGGCGCCCGGCGGCGACACGTCCGCCCAGTGGCGCCCGCCGTCCACCGTCCGCAGCACCTTCCCCTCGGAACCGGCCACCCAGGCGGTGCTCGCACTGACCGCCGCCAGCCCGCGGAACCGGGCCGTGCTGCCGGTCTCCTTCAGCTCCCAGCGCGGACCGGGCCCTTCACCCGCCGCGCGGGCCGGGGCCGCCGTCAGCGCGGCGAGCGCCGCCCCGCACAGCAGCGCCGTCCACACCCGTCTCATCGTCCCCATCGGCGTCATGGCGCGGCAACCTAGCCGACCCCACGCCCCCGCACCAGACCGCCCGCCGCCGCGGCCCGTGCCCCGTGGCCCGATGCTCGTGTGTCGGTCGGGGCCCGAACCACCGCCCTGCCGCCGGGCGGTGGGACGGGGGCGGCTGTGCGGGTCTGCGTGGGGGCGGTCGGGGGGCTCGTGGTTGCCGCTGGTGCCGTGCGTTCGCGTCGTAGGCGTTGGGCACGTCGGTTGCGCCGCCTGGCCGCGAGGCGGCCGAGGGAGCCGCGTGGTTGGCCTTGCCGCCAGGCCGGGCCCGCCGGTGGTCACGTGGGCCGTGTCGTCACATGAGCTTTCCAAGCCCAGAGCACGGGCCGAATCCCCGTCACCCCCTCGCGAGTTGAACCCGCCGTGAGACACGGGTTGCACTGCCAGGACGCGTCGCTGATCCCTATGGCGGCCGAGGAAGATAGGAGCATGGTTGGTCAGAACTCGGTGCTTGCCCCAGCAGTCGTGATGGATGAAGCCGGGGCACTTGCGCTGGTCGGTGCCTCGGCTACCGAGCACTTCACCGTCGGTGGCGCGACCGTGGCCATAGGCCCAGCAGGAACATTGATCATCACAGAGGCCGCGGATGCTCCAGATAGAAGCGGTGTGTGGAACGCTAAGGAGGTCCGTCTGCTCGGCCCTGCGCCAGCGCCGGTCATGAAGCGACTCTTGGGGCAGACCGACGCACGGAGCTCGGGTGACACTCCATTGCCCATTCATCTGATCGCTCGCGTCGGAGAGGGCCTGCTGTATCTGGGCACCGGCCAGGTAGGGCAGGCTGAGACGGTGCGTCGTCCCGGCTGCGCCGCCCACGAACTCGTCCGATGCAAATTGCGACCGGACCCACCCCTGAGCAAGTCCCTGCTGGAACGAGTCCGTCCGCCGCATCCTCCCGCACAGCTTCCAGCTTTGGAGTGGCTGCGGCACGTGAACGACGACCGCGTCACTGCACTGGAACAGTTCGTCGCGGGCTGGTACCCAGCCACCGTCGGCACCGCGGATCCAGCGTGCGTAGGCATGCCCTCCGCAGCCCTGCCCGACGGGCTCAGGCAGCTCTACCGACTGGCAGAGCAGCGGCCAGGTGTTCTGGGAGTGCAGAACTACATCGTTCAGGACCCTGGCAGGACAACCGACATCTGTGGGGACATGCGTGTCTTCGGTGTGGAGAACCAAGGAGGGTTCTGCTGGTCCCTGTTGTGGTCGCTCGACGAGCCCGAGGATGACCCCACGGTTTGGTACCGGGAGGACGCCGAACCGCCAATCGCCGAACTTGAACCGCTCAGCGGCTTCCTCATTCAGTTCTCACTCTTCGAGGCCTCGATGAGCGCCGACTACAAGGCACTGTCGCGCGAAATCAGCGGAGAACAGGTCCAACAGCTCACCGAAGGACTGCGCCAGGTTCCTCTGCGTCCCTTCTGGCCAGAGACATCCACGCGCTTCTACGCGGCCCCGGGACTCGTCATGCATGTCTCGAACGGGTGGGAGGACAACCAGTTCACCGCCTGGGCCGGGGCCACTCACCGCAGCGCTCTGGCCCCTTTGGCCCACATTGACATCGACTGGCTCCGTTACGACGGGTGAAGCAGACACCTGGTGGATGAGTGACCCAGGGATGCTGTCCGTCCTGAGACGGTCACAGCAGGGGCCGGCCGTTCAACACGAGTGATGATGCCCGCGTACTCTGCACCACCTCTGCACCACCTAGGACGGGCACCCAAGGTGAGCAGCAGTCAGCTGAACAAGCGCCTCCTGCCGGAACCGGACCTCTTTGACCAGCTCATGAACCAAGGCACAATTTCTGTTCATGATCCCCCAGTTCCGCTGGGTGGGGCACCCTGGCCGAAGGCTGGGGGAGAGCATGTGACGACACGGCTCGGGGCCTGGTGGCGCACATCGGGCTGCCACGACCCGCGGGACGCAACCGTGCCGCCCGGCGGCCGGGCGTGCGCGGGCCCGCCGGCGTGCGGGGCGCGGGGCGGCCTCGCCACCGGGCGGCGCCCGGGGGACGTCAACGGGTCTGCGGCAGTGCCGTCCTGGCCTGCTCGAGCGCGATGGCCACCCGGGGCGACCCGCAGTCGCGGGCGAGGTCCACGGCGTCGCCGGTGAGGGCGCGGGCCGTGTCGAGGTCGCCGGTCCGGGCGCGGGCGAGGGCGGCGCGCGCGGTGTAGAGCGTGCGGTCGCGCCGGTAGAGGGGGTCCTGGATCGCCAGCGCCTTCTCCAGCAGCGGGGCCGCCTCCTCCGCCCGGCCGAGGTCCAGCAGCGCGATCCCGCTCTGCGCGGACAGCTCCGCCTCGTCGAACCAGTAGATCCACGACGGGTCGTCGTCCCCGGGCGCGGTGTCCAGCAGCCGCCCCGCCTCCTCCAGCGACCGCCGGCACGCCGCGTCCTCGCCGAGCCCCGCGTACGCCCGGGCACGGCGGGTGGCGAGCATCGCGCGGGTGCGCGAGGTCGCTCCCGCCGCCGCGGACTCCGCGGCCCGGGACGCCGCGAGGGCGTCGTCGTGACGGCCCGCGAACACCGCCTGGAGGCTCAGCCCCGCCCACAGGTTGGCGGCCTGCGGCCGGTCCTGCGCGCCGTGCGCGAGGCGCAGCCCGGTCAGGTAGTGCCGTTGCGCCGCCCCGTGCCGTCCGCAGTCCGTGGCCGCCCAGCCGCCCAGTTGGGCCAGGCCGGCGGCGACGCGCAGCAGGCGGGCGTCGAGCACGCCCCGGTACGGGCCCCGGCGCAGCAGGTCCAGGGCGATCCGCAGATCGGCCTCGACCCGGTGCCGTACGGCCTCGCCGCCGAGCCGGTCGTCGAGCCGGCGCAGCCCGAGCACTCCGCGCTCCAGCCACGCCACGGTCTCCTCGTCGGCGACGGAACCCTCCCGTCCGGCGGCCGCACCCGCGCCGCCCTGCGGCGGCGCGCTCCGCTCGCCGTCCGTCCCCGCCGTCCAGTCGGCGACGGCGTCGCGGAACTCCGCCCCCGCCAGCACGGGGTGGCCGCGCGGGTCGCGTCCGCCGCCGTCCAGCAGGGCGTCCAGCGCGTCGAGACCGCCCGTCCGGGTCCACGGCAGCCCGTCGGGGATGCCGTCGAACGACGGTAACCAGCCGGGCCAGGGGCGGGTGTCGACCTCGCGCAGCGGTACGCCGAGCGCCCGCGCCAGGGCGCGCTGGCTGTCCCTCTCCGGCACCACGCCCCAGTGCTCCCAGCGCCACACCTTCTCCCGCCGGGCCGCCATGGGCACGCCGAGGGCACGGGCGTTGTCGGCGACGACCCGGGCGAGGTCCTGGTAGCTCCAGCCGTGGCTGCGCCGTACGGACGCCAGGGGATGGGACGGTGCCGGCGCGGTGTCGTCCGCCACGGCATTGCTCCTTCGTCTGATGTTCGTAGGTTCGAATATCAGGCGGGGCCCGTGCCGCGCAGGCGATCGCCGCGATCCGTCCCCGATCCGCCCTCCGTCCTTCAGGGGGGCGCACGCCCGCGCTCGGACACGCGTGCGGGACTACATCGAGACAACAGGCCCGGGCTTGAAGTGGACCTGCTCATACCGGTTGGCTTCGTGTGATCAAGCGATCACCGGACGCCGAACGGGAACCCCGCCCCGGGCCGGACATCACGTGCGCGCCGTGGAGGCACCCCGAGGATGACTCCTCCTCCACCCCCGTTCGGTTTCTCCCGCTCCCGGGACGACCTGCGGTTCGACCCTGCCCTGGACGACGAGCCCCTGGCCGACGCCCGCGCCGCGCTCGCCCAGGGACGCTGGACCGCCGTACGCGGCCTGCTCGCCGAGACCGGCGACGACTGGGACCGCCGGGGCCACCGCATGGTCGTCCTCGGCGAGGGCAGCGCCAGCGCCACCTGGGCCCGCGAGTGGCAGCTCGCCGAACCCGGCAGCTCCGACGCGGCCGCACTGCTGGCCTGCGCCACGGTGTTCCGCGTCGTCGCGGGCAAGGAGAAGCCCGAACGGGCCCGCGAGGCCTGCCTCGCCGCCGCCGCGCTCACCCCGGCCGACCCCACCCCGTGGCTCTGCCTGCTGATCCTGGCCCGCCACACCGGCAGCGACGACGAGCAGATACGCGCCTTCGACCAGGTCCGCGGCCGGCACCGCAGCCACCACCACGGGCACCACCTGATGGCCGCCTGCCTCGCCGAACGCCCCCAGGCGGCCGCCGACGGCGAGGCCTTCCACGAGGTGTACGAGTTCGCCGACTGGGCCGCGGGCGAGGCACCCACCGGCTCACCGCTGGCCGTCCTCCCGGTCGTCGCCCACGCCGAGCTGTACCGCGTCCTCGCCACCGCCGGGACCCTGCCCGCCGACCCCGCCGCCTCCGGCCACTGGGACGGCTGGCGGGCCCGGCAGGCGCTCAAGCGGGGCTTCGACTGGTGGCTGGAGTTCGACGACGACGGGCACGACCACCCGCGCCTCCAACTCGACCTCAACTTCCTCGTCCACGCGCAGTTCCTGCAGGGCCGCAGTGCCGAGGCCGCGGCCCTGTTCAACCGGATCGGCGCCCACGCCACCCGTATCCCGTGGGCCTATCCGGACCGCGACCCCAAGAAGGCCTTCCGCGCCGCGCGGGAGGCCGTCCTCGGCCCCGGCTCCGCTTAGGGCCCGCGCCACATGACGCACCAGCACCACCCAACCCCTCCCAGGAAGGAACCGCCATGCTGACGGGCAACAGCGGGATCAGCACGTTCAAAGGCGAGGAGAGAGCCCTGCGGGCCGACCGCCTCGGCATGTCCGGCCTGCTCCTGTCGGTGGTCGCGGCCAGCGCGCCGCTGATGGTGGTGGCGGGCGTCATGCCCACCACGTACGGCGTGATGGGCATCGTCGGACAGCCGCTGCTGTTCGTCATCCTCGGCGTGGTGCTGCTCCTCTTCAGCGTCGGTTACGCCGAGATGAGCCGCCACGTCCACAACGCGGGCGCCTTCTACGCCTACATCGCCCGCGGGCTCGGCGGCACCGCAGGCGCCGCCGCGTCGCTCGTCGCCCTGGTGTCGTACAGCGCCATGCAGTTCGCGGTGTTCGGCCTCTTCGGCTTCGAGATCTCCGGGCTCTTCCAGACCTACCTCGACACCACGATCGCCTGGTGGATCCCGGCCGTCCTGGGCGTCCTCCTGGTCGGCGCGCTCGGCTGGCTCAAGATCGACGTCAACGCCAAGGTGCTCGGCGTCCTGCTGATCATCGAGATCGCCCTCGTCGTCATCTTCGACGTCGCCGCCGTCGGCAGCCCCGCCAAGGAGGGCCTGTCGCTGCACGCCTTCGACCCGAGCACGCTCAGCGGCGCGGGCCTCGGCACCGCCCTGTGCTTCTGCATCGCCAGCTTCGTCGGCTTCGAGCAGTCGCCGGTCTACGCCGAGGAGACCAGCCGGCCGCAGGTCGTGGTCGCCCGGGTCACCTTCCTGGCCGTCACCTTCGTCGCGGTGTTCTTCGCCCTCAGCTCCTGGGCGCTGAGCATCGCGGCCGGCCCGTCCCAGATCGTCGAGGAGTCGCAGAAGCAGGGCCCGGGGCTGCTCTTCGGCCTCAGCGAGTCGATCATCGGGACGGCCTTCACCGACATCCTGCACGTCCTCTATGTGACGGGCATGTTCGCCTGCCTGCTCAGCTTCCACAACGTGGTCGCCCGCTACGCCTTCGCCATGGGCCGTGAGGGCCTGCTGCCCTCCGCCTTCGGCCGCACCAACCCCACCAGCGGCGCACCCGCGTTCGGCTCGCTGCTGCAGACGCTGGTGTCCCTCGGCTTCGTGGTCGCCTTCGCCGTCACGGACGGCAGCGCGGCGGCCGACCACGACCCGACCGCTCCGGTGCTGAAGCTCTTCACCTGGTTCGGCAACGTCGGCGCCCTCGGCGTCATCGTGCTGCTGGCGACCGCGTCCTTCGCCGTCATCGGCTACTTCGTGCGCCGCGGCGCGCTGCGCACCCAGGCGCCGCGCATCGTCGCCTCCGCCCTCGCGGGCGTCGCGCTCGTCGTCATCGCCGTCTACGCCGTCAAGGACTTCGACGTCCTGGTCGCCGGCGACGGCTCCGCCGTCTCCTGGGTGCTGCCCGGCATCATCGGTGCCGCCGTCGTGGCCGGCCTGGTGTACGGGGCGGTGCTGCGCGCCACGCGTCCCGAGGTGCACGCCCGCATCGGCCTCGGCAACGAGGCGTTCCGGATCGAGCAGGCCCGGGAGACCTCGGGCGCCGACGCGGAGACCGCCGCCTCCTGACCGTGCCCGGCCCGCCGCCACCCTCCGGGGGCGGCGGGCCGCAGCCAGGTCCGCAGTGCCGTCCGCCCCGTAGCGCAACGACTCACATCCACAAGAGGGTTGTCCCATGTCCTCCTGCTGCCACACCGACGCCGACGCCGCGCCCGCCGCGCCCCACCCCCTCGACCCGCTGACCGCCGACGAGATATCCGCCGCCCGCCGCATCCTCGCCGAGGACGGCCGGGTCACCGACACGACCCGCTTCCCGCTCGTCCTGCTCGACGAGCCCGACCGGCACACCGCCGACGCCCACCGCGACGGCGACCCCGTGGTGCGCCGGCTGCGCGTCACCCTGCTGGACTCGGCCACCGGCGCCGCCGCCGAGGCACTGGTCGACGTCACGGCGGGCGCCGTCGTCGCGCACCGCGCGCTGGACACCGCGGAGGAGGGCCAGCCCCCGGTCACCTTCGAGGAGTACGAGATCGTCGAGCAGGTCGTCAAGGCCGACCCCGGCTGGCGCAAGGCCATGGCCGAGCGCGGCGTCACCGACCTCGACCTCGCCGTCGCCGCGCCCCTCGGCGCCGGCCCGCTGCGCTTGGCGGACCGCCCCGGCGCGCGCCTGATGCGCTCCCTGACCTGGCTGCGCTGCGACGCCTCCGACAGCCCCTGGGCGCACCCGGTGGCCGGGCTCGTCGCCGACGTCGACGTCATCGAGCGCAAGGTCGTCCGCCTGATCGACACCGGGGCCGTCCCCGTCCCCACCGAATGCGGCCGCTACGAGACCGAGTTCAACGGACCGGCCCGCACCGACCTGCGCCCGCTGGAGATCACCCAGCCCGAAGGGCCGTCCTTCTCGCTCAGCGGCCGGCTGCTGACCTGGCAGAAGTGGCGCCTGCGCATCGACTTCAACGGCCGCGAGGGCCTCGTCCTCCACCAGATCGGCTACGAGGACGGCGACCGCGTCCGCCCCGTCCTGCACCGCGCCTCACTGGCCGAGATGGCCGTCGCCTACGCGGAGCCCGGCGACGACCGCAACTGGGTCGCCTTCCTCGACGCCGGCGAGTACTCCCTCGGCCGCAACGCCAACGCCCTGAAGCTGGGCTGCGACTGCCTCGGCGAGATCACCTACCTCGACGCCGTCCTCTCCGACGACCTCGGCAACCCCGAGACGCTGCCCAACGCGATCTGCATCCACGAGGAGGACTACGGCCTCCTGTGGAAGCACACCGACATCTTCAACGACATGGCCGCCGACAGCCGCCGCGCGCGCCGCCTGGTCGTCTCCTACATCGCCACCGTCGGCAACTACGACTACGGCTTCTACTGGTACTTCCACCAGGACGGCACGATCGGCTTCGAGGCCAAGTCCACCGGCATCGTGCAGACCTCCGCCGTCGAGCCCGGCACCGCCGACGCGGTCGGCACGGAGGTCGCCCCCGGCCTGCTCGCCCCGTTCCACCAGCACCTGTTCTGCGTACGGCTGGACGCGGCGGTCGACGGCCACGCCAACACCGTGGAGGAGGTGGACGTCGTCCCGGTACCCGGCGGCCCGGACAACCCCAACGGCAACGTCTTCACCACCCGGGTCACCCCGCTCGCCGACAGCGCCGAGGGCGGCCGTCTCGCGGACCCGCTGGCCGGCCGCCGCTGGCGGATCACCAACCCCGGCTCCCTCAACCGCATGGGCAAGCCCGTGGCGTACACGCTCGTGCCGCAGCCCGGCCCGGTCGTCCTCGCCCAGCCCGGCTCGGCGGTCGCCCGGCGCATGGCCTACGGCACCAAGCACGTGTGGGTCACCCGCCACCGCCCGGAGCGGCGCTTCCCCGCGGGCGACTACCCCAACCAGAACGCGGGCGGCGCCGGACTGCCCCGCTGGACGGCGGCGGGAGAGTCGCTGGAGGACACCGAGCTGACCGTCTGGCACACCTTCGGCCCCACCCACCTGCCGCGGCTGGAGGAGTGGCCGGTCATGCCCGTCGACCACAGCGGGTTCACCCTCAAGCCGACCGGCTTCTTCGACCGCAACCCCTCGCTGGACCTCCCCAAGGAGACGCCGCGCGGCGAGGGCCACTGCCACACCGCCTGACGCGCGCCCCGGCCCCCGCGACGGCACCCGTCCCGGCCCCGCGACCCGAACGGATCGCGGGGCCGGGACGCACCGGCTCAGGAACGGTGCGAGGGCTCAGGAACGGCGCGAGGCGGGAACGTTGTCGTGGACCCGCTTGGGGTCGGTGACGGCGACCGGCGCCAGGATCTCCTCGATCCGCGCCAGCAGGTCCTTCTCCAGGACGACGCCCGCCGCCTTGGCGTTCTCCGCGACCTGCTCGGGGCGGGACGCGCCGACGATGGCCGCCGAGACGTTGGAGTTCTGCAGCACCCACGCCACCGCCAGCTGGGCGAGCGAGAGCCCGGCCTCGGCGGCGAGCGGCTGGAGCCGCTGCACCGCGTCGAGCACGTCGTCGCCCATCCAGCGCGAGATCATGTTCGCGCCGCCCTTGTCGTCGGTGGCCCGCGAGCCCGCCGGCGGCTCCTGCCCCCGCCGGTACTTGCCGGTCAGCACACCCTGCGCGATCGGCGAGAAGACGATCTGGCCCATGCCCAGCTCCTCGCAGGCCGGGACGACCTCGCCCTCGATGACCCGCCACAGGGCGTTGTACTGCGGCTGGTTCGACACCAGCGGGACGTGCAGTTCCCGGGCCATCGCGTGGGCACGCCGGATCTGCTCCGCCGGCCACTCCGAGACGCCGATGTAGAGGGCCTTGCCCGAGTGCACGACGTCGGCGAACGCCTCCATCGTCTCCTCGAGCGGGGTGTCCACGTCGAAGCGGTGCGCCTGGTACAGGTCGACGTAGTCGGTCTGCAGGCGGCGCAGCGAGCCGGCGATCGACTCCATGATGTGCTTGCGCGACAGCCCGCGGTCGTTGCGGCCCGGGCCGGTCGGCCAATACACCTTGGTGAAGATCTCGATGCCCTCGCGGCGCTCGCCCTTCAGCGCCTCGCCGAGGACGGACTCGGCACGCGTGCCCGCGTAGACGTCGGCCGTGTCGAAGCTGGTGATGCCGGCCTCGAGCGCCGCGCGCACGCACGCCGTGGCGGCGTCCGCCTCCACCTGCGAGCCGTGGGTGAGCCAGTTGCCGTACGCGATCTCGCTGATGACCAGGCCGCTACGGCCGAGATGGCGGTATTCCATGGGAGCGAAGCCTCCGTTGGCGTGTCCGTGAATGCCGGCCGGCCCGGGTGCGGGCGCACCGGGGCATGCCGGGGGCTCGGCGCCCGGGCGGGCGCCGGCCGCAGAAAAGGTGGCAGGGGCAAATACATCTGATCATTGCACGTTCCCCGGCCGGCGCGGGGGCCGGTCCCCCCGGTCGCCCCGGCGGCCCGTCCGCGCCCCCGGTTCAGCGGAAGTCCGGGGTCCACAGACGCACCGTGGCGAACTCCGCGCCGGGACGGGTCCTGGCGTACGCGGGCGTCCCGTCCGCGTCGAGGAACTCGATCGTCGGGCCGCCCCAGCCCCGGGGGCCGGACGCCCGTGAACGGGCCCGGATGCGGGTCCCCGTCGGCTGGCTGGTGTACGCGCTCACCCCGCTCGCCCCGTCCACCTGCCGGTACCTGCGCGTCGCGACGTCCAGCCGGTACACCCCGTAGGTGTCGGTGAACCACAGCGCCCCCGGCTCGCCGTACACCGGCTGCAGGTCACGGCCCTCGCCCTCGAAGCCGACGGCGCTGTGCTCGGTCAGCGTCGTCGCCGTACCCCGGCCCGACACCGCGTACCGCACCAGCCGCTCGGCACCGATCGCCCACAGCGCCGCGTGCTCCGGGTCGTACAGCACCCCGCGCGCCCTCGGCAGCGGCACGGTGCGGAACGGCGCGGCCTGCTGCGTGTCCGCGTACAGCCGCAGCCGCCCGGGCGCCCCCGAGGCCACGACGATCACCCCGCCCGGGATGCGCTCGATGGCGTGCGGGCTGTCGGCCGGGGTCACCGTCTGCCACACGATCGCCCCGGTGTCCTCGCGCACCATGGCCGCCCGCCCGCCGGACGCGGCGACCAGCACCACCCGCCCGTACGCCTGCGTCCTGCGCAGCCGCACGTCCGACAGGTGCTGCCAGCTCGTGCCGGCCCCGCCCGGCGCGCTCCAGCGCCAGGTCACGGCGTCGGGCCCCGACCAGTCCCGGGCCTCGGGGTCGAAGACCAGGACGTCGTTGCGGGACTGGTCGGCGGTGGCGATGGGATGGCTCTTCCGCGCGGCGTGCCGCGTCATGTCGTGCCCCCGTACGTCGTTGACGTGCCAACGAATATTCGGAGGATAGCGACGGCGGGTGCTGCCAGGATGGGCCGCGTGACCGTACCGCGACCGAACGTCCACGCTTCGCCCGTATGGGAGATCGCCCCGCTCGCCGTTGACGACCCGGTGTCGAGGGACCTGCTGTGGAGGTACTACGACGACATCGTCAGCCGCTACTACGGCAGGCCGATGACCCCGCGGGAGATCGACGACCTGCTCGCCGAGCACACCAGTGACGACCTCGCCGGTCCCCGCGGGCACTTCCTCGTCGGCCGCCACGGCGGTGTGCCCGCCGGCTGCGCGGGCGTCCGCCTCCTCGCCCCCGGCGTCGCCGAACTCCGCCGCGTCTGGGTCGTCCCCGCCGCCCGCCGCACCGGCGGCGCCGCGCGGCTGGTCGCGGCCGCCGAACACGCGGCCCGCGCACACCTGGGCGCCGCCGTGATCCGCCTCGACACACGGGCCGACCTGGTGGAGGCACGGACGCTGTACGCGAAGCTGGGGTACCGGGAGATCGACGACTACAACGGCGAACGGTACGCCGACCACTGGTTCGAGAAGCGTCTCGGCCCGCCCTCCGGCGCGGCATAGGCCCAGGCTCGCGGCCGGGCGGCCGGGCTCCGCAATAATGCACCGGTAGTCCAGCCAGAAAGCAGGTCGCACATCGTGACGACAACGGTCTCGGTCGAGCGCAGGATCGCCGAGGAACTCGGCGTACGGGAAGGTCAGGTCACAGCGGCCGTCGGGCTGCTCGACGGCGGCGCGACCGTGCCGTTCGTGGCCCGGTACCGCAAGGAGGCGACGGACGGCCTCGACGACGCCCAGCTGCGCACCCTGGAGGAGCGCCTGCGGTACCTGCGCGAACTGGACGAGCGGCGGGCCGCGATCCTGGAGTCCGTCGAGTCCCAGGGCAAGCTCGACGACGCCCTGAAGGCGCAGATCCTCGCCGCGGACTCCAAGGCCCGCCTCGAGGACATCTACCTGCCCTACAAGCCCAAGCGGCGCACCAAGGCGCAGATCGCCCGTGAGGCCGGCCTGGAGCCCCTCGCCGACCGCCTCGTCGGCGACCCGTCGCTGGACCCGCAGGCCGAGGCCGCCGGCTTTGTCGACGCCGACAAGGGCGTCGCCGACGCCGCGGCGGCACTGGAGGGCGCCCGCGCGATCCTCACCGAGCGGTGGTCCGAGGACGCCGACCTCGTCGGCGAACTCCGCACCCGGATGTGGGAGCGGGGCCGGCTCGTCGCCAAGGTGCGCGAGGGCAAGGAGGAGGCGGGCGCGAAGTTCGCGGACTACTTCGACTTCGCCGAGCCGTTCACCAAGCTCCCCTCGCACCGTGTGCTCGCCATGCTGCGGGGCGAGAAGGAGGAGATCCTCGACCTCACCATGGAGCCGGAGGAGCCCGTCGAGGAGGGCCCCTCCACCTTCGAGCGCAAGATCGCCCACCACTTCGGCATCACCGACCGCGGCCGCCCCGCCGACAAGTGGCTCGCCGACGGCGTGCGCTGGGCCTGGCGCACCCGCTTCCTCGTCCGGCTCGGCCTCGACCTGCGCGTGCAGCTGCGCCAGGACGCCGAGGACGAGGCGGTGCGGGTCTTCGCCGCCAACCTGCGCGACCTGCTGCTCGCCGCCCCCGCGGGCACACGCGCCACCATGGGCCTGGACCCGGGCTTCCGCACCGGCGTCAAGGTGGCCGTGGTCGACGCCACGGGCAAGGTCGTCGCCACCGACACCATCTACCCGCACGTGCCGCGCAACCAGTGGGACGCCTCCATCGCGACGCTCGCCCGGCTCGCCGCCGCCCACGACGTCGACCTCGTCGCCATCGGCAACGGCACCGCCTCCCGCGAGACCGACAGGCTCGCCGCGGACCTCGTCAAGCGCCACCCGGAACTGCGGCTCACCAAGGCCGTGGTGTCCGAGGCCGGCGCCTCGGTCTACTCCGCCTCGGCCTACGCCTCCGCCGAACTCCCCGAGATGGACGTGTCCCTGCGCGGCGCCGTCTCCATCGCCCGCCGGCTCCAGGACCCGCTCGCCGAACTCGTCAAGATCGACCCCAAGTCGATCGGCGTCGGCCAGTACCAGCACGACCTGTCCGAGGTGAAGCTCTCGCGCTCCCTGGACGCGGTCGTCGAGGACTGCGTGAACGGCGTCGGCGTGGACGTCAACACCGCCTCCGTACCGCTGCTGCGCCGCGTGTCGGGCATCACCGAGGGCCTGGCCGCCAACATCGTCGCCCACCGCGACACCAACGGCCCGTTCCGGCGGCGCACCGCCCTGAAGGACGTGGCCCGGCTCGGCCCCAAGGCGTACGAGCAGTGCGCCGGCTTCCTGCGCATCCCCGACGGCGACGACCCGCTGGACGCCTCCAGCGTGCACCCCGAGTCCTACCCGGTGGTGCGGCGCATGAGCACGGCGGCGGGCACCGACATCAAGGCGCTCATCGGCAACGCCACGGTGCTGCGCGGGCTGCGGCCGCAGGAGTTCGTCGACGACACCTTCGGTCTGCCGACGGTCACCGACATCCTCTCGGAACTGGAGAAGCCCGGACGCGACCCGCGGCCCGCCTTCAAGACCGCCGCCTTCAAGGAGGGCGTCGAGGAACTCAAGGACCTCAAGCCCGGGATGGTCCTGGAGGGCGTCGTCACCAATGTGGCGGCCTTCGGCGCCTTCGTCGACGTCGGCGTCCACCAGGACGGGCTGGTGCACGTCTCGGCCATGTCGAAGAACTTCGTGAGCGACCCGCGCGAGGTCGTCAAGCCCGGCGACATCGTCCGCGTCAAGGTGCTCGACGTCGACATCCCGCGCAAGCGCATCTCCCTCACCCTGCGCCTGGAGGACGAGGCCGGCACGCCCAAGGGCGGCGCCGGCGCGCCCCAGGGCGCCGGCGGCGGCCGCCAGGAGCGCGGTCCCCGACCCGACCGGCGGGGCGGCGGCAACCCGCCCCGACAGTCGCGCGGCGACCGCGACCGTGACCGTCCGGCCCCCGGCGGCGCCATGGCCGACGCCCTGCGTCGCGCCGGCCTCGACAAGGGCCTCGGCGGGGGCAACGGCCGCCGCGGCTGAGCCCGCACGCCGAAGGCGCGCTCTCCCGGAGGACCGGGGGAGCGCGCCTTCGGCGTCCGTCCAGCGGCGGTCTCGCCGGCAGCCTCAGCGGCAGACCGCGCCGGCCGGCGGGAGCCGGCCGCTCAGGAGGTAGCGGTCCACCGCGACGTCGACGCACCCGCTCCCGGGCTGCAGGTAGGCGGTGTGCCCGTCCCCGTCCCAGGTGAGCAGGCGGGCGGAGGGCAGGAACCGGGTGAGCGAGCGCGCCCAGGCGTACGGGGTGGCCGGGTCGCGCAGGGTGCCGACGACCAGGATCGGCGCGGTGCGGGGCGCCGCGCCGGCCCGCACCGCGCGGTCCGGGCCGACTGGCCAGTGGGCGCAGGTGGTGAGCAGCGCGGAGTAGTACGCCCCGAACTGGGGCGAGGCACGCCGGAACGCGGGGAGCAGCGCCTCGGCCTGCGCGGGGGTGAACACGGGCCCGAGCGCCGCGCTCAGACAGCTGACTGCCGTGAACCCCACGTCGGCGACTGCCTCCTCCTGCGCCGCGGAGAGCCGCTGGAGCGTGGAGGTACCGCCGGCCGCGGAGACCACCTCGCCCAGCGTCCGGCGCAGTTCGTCCCACGCGGGCTGCTTCAGCGCCGCCAGGACGGTGCGGAGCAGGTCGTCCCCGGTGACGGTGAGGTCCTTGCCCTCCCGCCGCGGGCTGCGGTCGAGACGGGCCACCAGGGCGTCCAGGACGCGTCCGGCCTCCTCGACGGACCGGCCGACGGGGCAGCCGGGCCGGGCGACGCAGTCGGCGGCGAAGGCGTCCCAGGCCACCTGGTAGCCGTGCGCGGGGTCCAGGAAACGGCGGTAGTCGTCGATGGCGGGGTCGACGGCGCCGTCGAGGACCATGCGGCCGACGCGGGAGGGGAAGAGCTCCGCATAGGTGGCGCCGAGGTAGGTGCCGTAGGAGAAGCCGAGGTAGTGCAGCCGGTCGTCGCCGACGAGGGCGCGCACCAGGTCCAGGTCGCGGGCGGCGTCCGGGGTGCCGACGTGCGGCAGCAGCCACCCCGCGCGCCGCTCGCACGCGTCGGCGGTCCGCGCGCGGGCCTCGTCCAGGGCCTCGAAGTCGGGCGCCCCGGCACTGACCGGACGGGAGTCCGCTCCGGTTTCCGGCGCCATGGTGCCGCAGTCCAGCGGGGTGCTGGCACCGACGCCGCGCGGGTCGACGGCGACCAGGTCGTAGGCGGCGCGCATCGCGGGGGAGAAGCCGCGGGCGAGGTCGCGCAGGCCGCCGATCGCGGAGTCGCCGGGACCACCGGGGTTGTACAGCAGCGAGCCGATGCGTTGTGAGGCGTTCCCCGTGGCCGTCAGCCGGGTGACGGCCAGGGTGATGTCGCCCGCGTCGGGGCGGGCGTAGTCCAGTGGCGCCTTGAGGGTCGTGCACTCATAGGACGGCTCGTCCTCGCACGGTCTCCACACGGGTTGCTGCGCGGCATGGCTGGCCCGCTCCGGCGGCGCGTCCCCGGACTGCGTCGCGCCGGCCGGTGCCAGGCGGGCCGCGCCGGGCGAGGCGCCCCCGTGGAGGGCGGAACAGGCGGCGGCCAGCAGGGCGCAGACCGCCAGCACCGCGACCGTGCGGTGTCGTCGCCTCCCGCGTACGCGGCCGGTGTGCCGGATGGCGTCCATCGCCCTGCCCTTCTGGTGACGTGGTGGGTCGGCGGCCTGGTGACGCCGCGACGTGGAGCCCTTCAGCGGCAGATGGTGCCGTCGGGCGGGAGCCGGCCGTGCAGCAGGTAGTCGTCGACGGCCGTGTCGACGCAGGTGCTGCCCTGCCGGTAGGCGGTGTGCCCGTCGCCGTCCCAGGTGAGGAGCCGGCCTGAGGAGAGCTGGGTGGCCAGCGCCCGGGCCTGGTCGTAGGGGGTGGCGGGATCGCGGGTGGTGCCGACGACGAGGATGGGCGGTGCGCCGCGCGCCGTGATGCGGTGCGGCACCTGGGTCGGCCTCGCCGGCCAGTGGGCGCACATCGGGAGGAACCCCGCATAGTACGCGCCGAACTGGGGCGCCACGCGCCGGAACTCGGGCAGCGCCGCCCGCGTCCGGGCGGCGGTCGACCGCGGACCCAGCGCGGAGCTGAGGCAGTTGACCGCCACGAGGGACTGCTCACCCGGCCCCTGGGCGCCGTCGGCGCCCAGGAGCTGCAGCCGGGTGGCGGCGTCGGCCGCCCGCACTTCGCGGAGCAGGGAACGCAGTTCGCCCCACGCCGGAGCCGCGAGTGCGGCGGTGACCGCGTTGAGCAGATCGTCCCCGGTGGCGGAACCGCCGTGGTCGACCCCTTCCCGGGAGGCCTCGTCGAGTTCCGCGACCAGTGCGTCCAGGCCACGGCCCGCGTCCTTGAGCGAGTGGCCGACCGGGCAGCCGGGCCGGGCGACGCAGTCGGCGGCGAAGGCGTCCCAGGCGACCTGGTAGCCGCGCGCCATGCCGAGGGTGGCGCGGAAGGCGTCCATGCCGGGGTCGATCGCGCCGTCCAGGACCATGCGGCCGACGTGCGAGGGGAACAGTTCCGCATAGGTGGCGCCCAGGTAACTGCCGTAGGAGAGGCCGAGGAAGCCCAGCCGGTCGTCGCCGAGCAGCGCCCGTACGACGTCCATGTCCCGGGCCGCGTCCAGGGTGCCGACGTGGGGCAGGAGCCGGCCCACGTGCCGTGCGCACGCGTCGGCGATCAAGGCGAAGCCCGACTCGGGCGTCCCGGCACCGGCTCCGGCCGCGGCCCCGCCTCCGGCCCCGGGACCGGCCTCGGGGACGGGCGGCGAGGTGTCGCTCCCGCAGTCGACGGGGGAGCTGCGCCCCACCCCCCGGGGGTCGACGCCGACCAGGTCGTACGCGGCGCGCATCCGGGGGGAGAAGCCGTCGGCGACGGCCGGCAGGTCGTCCACCACGGAGATGCCGGGGCCGCCCGGATTGATCAGCAGCGATCCGACGCGGACGGCGCGCGGACCGGTGGCGCGGTGGCGGACGACCGCCAGCCGGATGTCGCCCGCCTCCGGACGGGCGTAGTCCAGGGGCACCCGCACCGAGGTGCACTGGAACGACTCCGCCGCCCGGCAGGGCCGCCACTCCGGGCGCTGCCGGTAGTAGCCGGAGAGATCCGGTGCCGCGGCCGCGGACGCCGCGGCGGACGCCGCCGCAGAGGCGGCGGAACGGACCGGTTCGGCCCCGTTCGCCGACGGTTCGGCGCCCGCCGGGCGGTGCGGGCGCTGGGGCGAACAGGCGGTCAGCACCAGGCAGGCGCTCAGCAGCCCGGCGGCGATGCGCCCGCCCCGGCCGGACAGGACACTCGCGGCCCGCACGGCGGCCACCGCCCGTCAGACGCAGACCGTGCCGGCGGAAGGCAGACGCCCCTGTGTCAGGTAGTCGTCGACGGCGCTCTCGACGCAGGTGCTGCCCCGGTGGTAGGCGGTGTGCCCGTCGCCGTCCCAGGTGAGCAGCCGTCCGGAGGAGAGCTCCCCGGCCAGCGCCCGCGCCCATGGGTACGGGGTCGCCGGGTCGCGGAGGGTGCCCACGACGAGGATCGGCGCCGCGCCCGCCGCGGCGATCGGGTGCGCGGACTGGTCCGGACGGACCGGCCACCGGGTGCACATCGGCAGGGTCCCGGCGTAGTACGCGCCGAACCGCGGCGCGGCGCGCCGGAACTCGGGCAGCGCCGCCCGCGCCTGCGCGGCGGTCGACCAGGTTCCCAGCGCCGCACTCAGACAGGACACGGCGTAGTACGACTGGTCGCCCGGGTCGGTCTCCTCGCCCGCGCCCAGGAGCACCTGCACCGCCGTGGTGTCACCGGCCCGCAGCTCCGCGAGCGCGGCGCGCAGCGCCTCCCAGGCCGGGGTCCTGAGCGCGAGGACGACCGCTCCGAGGAGCGAGTCCCCGGTGACGGTGACGTCCTTGCCCTGCCGCAGCGGGATGCGGTTCAGCTTCGCCACCAGGGAGTCCAGGACGCGCCCGGCCTCCTGGACCGAGCGGCCCACGGGGCAGTCGGGCCGGGTGACGCAGTCGGCGGCGAAGGACTCCCACGCGACCTCGTAGCCCCGGGCCTGGCCGATCGTGAAGTCGTAGCCGTCCAGGGCGGGATCGACGGCCCCGTCGAGGACCATGCGGCCGACGTGGGAGGGGAAGAGCTCCGCATAGGTGGCGCCGAGGTAGGTGCCGTAGGAGAAGCCGACGTAATGGAGCCGCTCGTCACCCAGCACGGCGCGTACGACGTCCATGTCGCGGGCGGCGTCCAGGGTGCCCACGTGCGGCAGCAACCCTCCCGCGTGCCGGGCGCATTCGGCCGCGACCTGCGCGTAGGCCGCGGCCGAGGCATCGATGTCGGCCCGGCGCGCGCCCGGGTCCGGGGCGGCCGCCGGGGTGTCCGCGGCGCAGTCCACCAGGGTGCTGGCGCCGACGCCGCGCGGGTCGACCGCGACCAGGTCGTACGCGGCGCGCACCGCGGGGGAGAAGGAGCCGGCGTTGCCCAGGAGGTAGGCGATCGCGGACGAACCGGGCCCACCGGGGTTCATCTGCAGCGAGCCGACGCGCGCGGTGCCGTTGCCGGTGGCCCGCTGACGTATCGCGGCCAGGGTGATGTCACCCCCCTGGGGGCGCCCGTAGTCCAGCGGCACCTTGATGGTGGCGCACTGGAACGACGGCACCTCGTCGCAGGGCTTCCAGCCCGGCTTCTGCCCGTAGTAGCGGGCGAGTTCCGCCGGTGCCGCGGTGGCCGCGCCCGGCGCGGGCGCCCCCGCCGGCCTCTGCCGGAGGTCGCCCGCCGCACAAGCGGTGAGCAGCAGCCCGCAACTGCCGAGCACGGCGACGAAGCCGTGGAGCCTGCGTCGGGGTGCGTTCATGGCCACGCCTTTCTGTGCGCCGCGCGGAGCGCGCGGCGGGTGGTCGCGTCAGCGGCAGACCGCGCCGTCGGGCGGGAGCAGACCGCGCAACAGGTAGTCGTCGACGGCCGTGTCGACGCAGCGGCTGCCCCGCTGGTAGGCGGTGTGCCCGTCGCCGTCCCAGGTGAGGAGCCGGCCCGAGGAGAGCTGGGTGGCCAGCGCCCGGGCCTGGTCGTAGGGGGTGGCGGGATCGCGGGTGGTGCCGACCACGAGGATGGGCGGCGCGCCGCGGGCGCTGACCCGGCGCGGCAGCTGCGTGGGCCGCGCCGGCCAGTGCGCGCACGTCGACAGGTCCTCGTTGTAGAACGCCCCGAACTGGGGCGAGGCCCGCAGGAACTCGGGCAGCGCGGCGAGGGTCTGGGCGGGGGTCGAGCGCGACTCCAGCGCGGAGCTCAGGCAGTTGACCGCCGTCATGGAGGCGTCGCCGGGCGCCGTCTCGTCCTCGTCGCCGACGAGTTCCCCGAGCACGGTGGTGTCCCCGGTCCGCACCTCGTCCAGCACCGCGCGCAGCGTCTCCCAGTCGGGTGCGCGCAGCGTGCTGACGACCGCGCCGAGCAGGTCCTCGCCGTCGAGGTGCTCGTCCTTGCCCCGCCGTACGGGCGCCCGGTCGAGGTCGGCCACCAGCGCGTCCAGGGTGCGGCCCGCCTCCTCGACGGAGCGGCCGACCGGGCAGTGCCGGCGGCGGGCGCAGTCCGCCGCGAAGGACTCCCAGGCGATCTGGTAACCGCGGGCCTGGTTGAGGTAGGCGTGGTAGCCGTCCATCGCCGGGTCGACGGCGCCGTCCAGGACGACCCGGCCGACCCGGTCGGGGAAGAGCTCCGCATAGGTGGCGCCCAGGTAGGTGCCGTAGGAGAAGCCGAGGAAGTGCAGGCGCTCCTCGCCCAGCGCGGCGCGGACGACGTCCATGTCCCGGGCCGCGTCGAGGGTGCCCACGTACGGCAGGAGCCGCCCGGCGTGCCGGGCGCAGTCCGCGGCGACCTCCGCGTGGTAGGCGGCCCACGTGTCGATGACCGTGGCCTCGTCCCGAGGCGGCGTCCCGCGGGTCCGTGCGCCCGGGGCCCCGGCGGCGCCGCAGTCCACCGGCGTGCTGTGGCCGACCCCGCGCGGGTCGACCGCGACCAGGTCGTACGCGGCACGCAGCGACGCGGAGTAGGTGTCGGCGTAGTCCCGCAGGTCGTCGACCGCGGAGATGCCGGGCCCGCCCGGGTTGATCTGCAGCGCGCCGATGCGCGCCGCGCCGCGGCCGGAGGCGGGCCTGCGGATCACGGTCAGGGAGATGTCGCCGGCCCGGGGGTGCGCGTAGTCCCGCGGCACCCGCAGGCTCGTGCACTGGAACGAGCTGTCGGGGCAGGGCCGCCAGCGCAGGTCCTGCGTGTAGTAGCGCCGCAGGTCCAGCCGGATCGTGCCGGAGGCCGGGCTCGGGGAGGCGGCCCCCGAGGGAGCGGGCCCCGCGGTCCTGCGGGTGTGCGTCACCGCCGTGCACGTGGCGAGCAGCGTCCCGAAGACGATCAGCACGGCGATCACGCAGAGCAGGCCGCGCCCGGGTATTCGGCCGGTGGCCGGGACAGCTTTCATCGCCACGCCTTCGTTTCCGCCCGTTGCGAGACGCGGGGCTGGTCGGCATCGGTGAGCGGCCGCGGGGGCGGGTCCGGGCGCCGTGCCCCGGCAGGGAACGGTCAACGCCGTCGCCCCACTCCCAGCTGCGTAACCAGGTCATCACAGATCGTGTTCGGGGGATCGCCGGGATGCGCCGAACGCGTGAGGCGGGAGCTCCGCCCCGTGCCGCGGCACGCCACAAGTGGCCGTCCGGCCGCACAAGTTGACCGGTATCGCTCTGGCCGCGCGAGCGGGGCCGCGACTACCGTCCGCGCGTGCCCACACCCACGCGCACCACCCGCCCCCGTACCGACCACGACCGCATACGGACGACCTCCCTGGTGGCGGCCGTGATCGCCGCGCTCGCCGCCGTCCTCCTCCCGGTGACCACCGCGCAGGCCGTCTCGGCCGCGGGCACCGTCCGGAACGGGCTGAGCCGGCCCGACTACTCGTACACCGACGCCGTCCGCGAGGCGGTCTGGGTCGAGACGGGCCGTGACGACGACGGCGACGGCCGCACCGACCGGGTCGCCGCCGACATCGTGCGGCCCCGCGAGCCCGCGGCAGCCGGCCGCAAGGTACCGGTGATCATGGACGCGAGCCCCTACTACTCCTGCTGCGGACGCGGCAACGAGGGCCAGGCGAAGACCTACGACGACCAGGGCCGGATGGTCCAGGCCCCGTTGTACTACGACAACTACTTCGTGCCGCGCGGCTACGCCGTCGTCCTGGTCGACCTGGCCGGCACCAACCGTTCCGACGGCTGCGTGGACGTCGGCGGCCCCTCCGACATCGGCTCGGCCAAGGCCGTGATCGACTGGCTGGGCGGCCGGGCCGAGGGCTACACCTCCCGCACCGGCTCCCGGCGCGCCAACGCCCGCTGGGCCACCGGCGACGTCGGCATGATCGGCAAGAGCTGGGACGGGACGATCGCCAACGGCGTCGCGGCGACCGGGGTGCGCGGCCTGCGCACGATCGTGCCGATCAGCGCCATCAGCTCCTGGTACGACTACTACTTCCAGCAGGGCGCCGCCCTCTACGACTCCGGCCCCGACTGGCTGTCGGACTACGTCGAGAGCGAGCCGGCCCGCGCCCGCTGCGCCGCCGTGCAGCAGCGCATCGTCGACGGCGCCCCGCGCAGCGGTGACCTGACCGCCTTCTGGCGCGAACGCGACTACACCAAGGACGCCGGGAAGGTCCGCGCCAGCGTCTTCGCCGTCCACGGCATGCAGGACCTCAACGTCCGCACCAAGCACTTCGGCCAGTGGTGGAGCGCGCTCGCCGCGCACGGCGTGGAGCGCAAGGTGTGGCTGTCCCAGACCGGCCACGTCGACCCCTTCGACTTCCGGCGCGGGGCCTGGGTGTCCACCCTCCACCGCTGGTTCGACCACTACCTGCTGGGCGTACGCAACGGCGTGGAACGAGAGCCCGGCGCGGACGTCGAACGCGCCCCCGGCCACTGGACGACCGACCGCTCCTGGCCGCCCGCCGGCACCCGGAACACCGGGCTGAGCCTGCGGCCCGGCACCGTCCCGGGCCAGGGCACCCTGAGCACCGCCCCCGCCGTGCCCGGCAGCACGGCGGTCTTCACCGACGCGCCGCAGGAGTGGGAGGAGGACTGGGCCGCCGGGGCGGACACCCCGAGCGCCTCCAGGGCCGTCTTCACCACCGGCACCCTCGCCCGCGACCTGCGGCTGTCCGGCAGCGGCACGGTCACCGTCACCGCGTCCTCCTCCACGACCAGCGCCCACCTCTCCGCGGTCCTCGTCGACCTCGGGCCGGCCACCGTCCGGGACTTCCTGGGCGCCAAGGAGGGCATCGTCGACCTGACCACCCGCTCCTGCTGGGGCGAGAGCACGGCGGGCGACAGCGCCTGCTTCACGGACACCGCCGCCGACACCGCCGACGTCACCCACACCGTGGTGAGCCGCGGCTGGGCCGACCTCGGGCACGCCGCCTCCGCGTGGCACGGCCGCCCCCTCGTCCCGGGCCGGTCCTACCCGGTCACCGTCACCCTCGGCGCCACCGACCACGTCGTCCCGGCCGGGCACCGGCTCGCACTGATCGTGGCCGGTACCGACGCGGGGATGATCGATCCCCCCGACACCACCCCCACCGTCACCCTCGACCTGGCCCGCTCACGTGCCCTGCTGCCGCTCGTCGGCGGAGCGCACGGCCTGGCCGCCGCGGCCCCGCACACGCCCGCCGCACAGCGCGCCGCGGCCCTCCCACCCGCCCCGCGCCACACCGCCCGCACCATCCCCGCGGGACGCTGACCCGGCGCTGCCCGTCCGCCCTCACACCCGGCGAGGGCGGGCGGGTAGTGTCAGCGGGTCAGCGATAGTTGTACGAGGAAGCAACAGCACCCGTGGACAGCACCAAGAAGACCGCCGACGACGCCCCCGCCGACGAACCCACCGCGGACCGCGTCACGGCGCCCGGCACCCAGGACGAGCGCGGCACCCGCCGGAGCCGCTGGCTCATGGACACCCGTCCCCTGCGCCACCCCGCCTACCGGCGCCTGTGGAGTTCCACCACCGTGACCGCGGTGGGCAGCCAGCTCACCGCCGTCGCCGTGCCCAAGCAGATCTACGACATCACCGGCTCGTCCGCGTGGGTCGGCTACTCCAGCATCGCCGGGCTGGTCCCGCTGGTGGTCTTCGCCCTGTGGGGCGGGGCCGTCGCCGACAGCGTGGACCGGCGCAAGCTGATGCTGTACACCAACATCGCCATCGCCGTGACCTCGCTGCTCTTCTGGGTGCAGGCCTTCTCGGGAGCGCACTCCGTCTGGCTGCTCATGGTGCTGCTCGCCGCCCAGCAGGCCGCGGCCGGCATGAACGCCCCCGCGCGCAGCGCCGCCATCGCCCGCCTGGTGCCCGTCGAGGAACTGCCCGCCGCCATCGCGCTCGGCTCGACCGTCATGCAGACCGGTCTGGTCGTCGGCCCGCTCCTCGCCGGCGTGCTGATACCCGTGATCGGCCTGCCCGACCTCTACCTCATCGACGCGATCGCCCTCACCGCCACCGTGTGGGCGGTGTGGCGACTGCCCGCCCTGCCGCCCCTGGAGGCGAACGGCGCGCCCGTCGCCCGCCGCGGCGGCTGGCGCGAGGTGGGCGCCGGCTTCCGCTACATCACCGCGCAGCGCATCCTCCTGCTGTCCTTCCTCGCCGACATCGTCGCCATGGTCTTCGGCATGCCGCGCGCGTTGTTCCCGCAGCTCGCCGACACCACCTACGCCTCCTGGCACGAGGGCTTCGCCCTCGGCCTGCTGTTCGCGGCCATCCCCATCGGCGCGGTCGCCGGCGGGCTCTTCTCGGGCACCTTCTCCCGCTCCAAGCGGCACGGTCTGATGGTCGTCATCGCCGTCTGCGGCTGGGGCGCGGCCATCGCGGGACTCGGGCTGAGCGGCAGCCTGTGGTGGGCGGCGGCCTTCCTGGCACTCGCCGGATTCGCCGACATGGTCTCGATGGTGTTCCGCAGCGCGATCCTGCAGTCGGTCGCCACGGACGACATGCGCGGGCGCATGCAGGGCGTGTTCACGGTCGTCGTGGCGGGCGGTCCCCGCGTGGCCGACCTGCTGCACGGTACGGCCGGCTCCGCGTTCGGCACGCGCACCGCGGTCACCGCGGGCGGTGTGCTCGTCGTGGTCGCGATGCTGGGCCTGGCGGCGGCGTTCCCCGCGTTCACCCGGTACCGGGGAGCCTGAGCGGGGGAGAGGTGCCGAGCGCCCCGTCCTCCGCTGTGGCGGTACCCGGCGGCGACCCGGCCGCCGCCCCGTCCCGGTCGGGCACACGGGGGGCGGGGGCACGGCCGCGAGGTTCCGGGCGGCGTGCCGCGCTCGATCGTACCGGTTGCTCCGGGTACGGCCCCTGAGGGCCCGTCCCGGCGCGTTGCCGCTGCGGTCGTCCGCTCACGCGTCCGGCAGGAGCAGCCAGACCTCGGAGAACCTGAGGCCGTGCTCCCCGGTCACCACGCCGCACGGGCAGCCCAGTGCGATCCGGCGCCAGTCGCAGGCCACGCTCCAAGGGCCGTCCGCACGCGCACACCCGGGGCAGTGGAAGGTGTTGGCCGTCCACACGTCACGGGCAGGTCGGCCGTAATGCCGGAACCGCCCCGCATACCGGGCCTGCCACGGCACGGCGGGGGGCGTCAGGGCAGCCGTCCCCGGCGGGCGCGGGGCGGCCAGGGCGGAGAAGAGCGCGGTGAGGCCGGGGAGCAGGTCGTCGCCCGCCCCGGTCGGCGCGACCGCCTGATGAGACGGATAGCGCGGAGCCGCCGCGGCGGTCGGCGGGGTGGGGGACGCGTACCAGGGCAGGTAGGCGCGAGCGACGGCGGCCAGCAGGGCGGCGGCCTGCGGGCTGACCGCGCCCGCGTCGAGGTGGTGGACCGCGCTGCGCCAGATCCGCTGGAGCCGGCGGTCCCGGTCCTCGGCCCGGGCCCGCGCGCCGGCCGCCCCGCGAACGGGGAGCGGGGCGGTGAGGCGGGCCAGGACCCCGGCCGCGGCGCCGGCATCCGCATCGGTGGGCCGCCACTCCCCACCGGCCAGGAACCGCTGGGCCCGGTCCGACTCCCGCTCGAGGGCGCGCGTCGACAGCGGCCCGCCACCGGAGCCCGTCACCTGAGTGCTGTGCCCGCCCGCCATGATGGCGCCCCCCCTTGTCGGTCCCCTGCGCCGATCGTGCCCTGAGCGGCAGGAGCCATCACAGCACGGACACCGCCGAAGCCGCGGCAGCCACCGGCACACCGGCAGGCGCGGTGCCCCCACCGGCCGTCATGCGCTCACATAAGAGGCGCGGGTGTGTCGGGGTGCTCCCCCGGCGAAGGTTGAGGGAGGGCGGGGAAAAGCCACGACATCAACCACAACGGCGCCGCACACAACCACCGCGCAGCCCCCCGCATTGCGCCCACCGGGTGAACGCGTGCGCCGAACGGCGTAGTGAGCCACGGGGTCCGGGTGCGTGCCCGGTTAAGAGTGAGGGGTACGCATCCGGAGGAGCCGCGCATGCCGCATGCCGCAGCGGGACGTCCCCGCCGGGTCCCGGCAGGGGCCGCGGTCGGGCTTTTCGCCGCGCTGGTGTGCCTCCTCCACGCGCTGTGCGCACCAGGGGTCGCGGCCCTCCAGCCGCTGGAGCCCACGGCGGCCGTCGCCGTCGCCACGGACGACCGGGGCAAGCAGACGCACCACCCCCCGGCGAGCGTCGGGCGGCGGACCGTTCCGCAGGCCGGCCCCCAGCAACGTGCCGGAACCGTGCAGGGGCACGCGGCGGACGTCGTCCACGACACCTGCCCCCCGGACCCCGTGGGCGCCGCGCTCCGCGGTCCGGCCCGGCACGTCGCCCCCGCGGGCAGACCCGAGCACCTCCACCTCGTCCTGCGCTGCTGACGGCGCCCTGCGGCCGCCGCCCGTGCGGCGGACCGTACCGCAGCCATGCCCGTCAGCAGACCGCAGGAGGAACCGATCATGCCCGTGGACATCTACGCGGCCGTGGGCGCGCTCGTGCGCGCCGAGGCGGCCCGGGACCGGGAGCGGCGAGCCGTCGCCGACTGGCCGGAGACCGCCCCCGAGCGCGCGAAGGCGCCGGAGACGCCCCCGCAGGAACCCAGGGAACTGACCGAACGCCACCACGAGTGAGACGCCACGAGTGAGACCCCGCGGTCGCGCCCTGCCCGGCACCGGGCAGGGCGCGACCGCGCGGGGAACCGCCGCGGGTGATGCCGCGTTTACCCCAGTGAGCGCGGCACGTGCCGCGGACGGAGGCGGGAAGATGTCCAATCGCGCGAAGGTCGCCGTCGGCGGCGTGGCCGTCGGCCTGATCCTGTTGTGGGTGCTGCCCGCGTGGCTGGCCCTGCTGGTCATCGTGGGCGTCCCGGTGGCCGCCTACCTCACCCTCGACCCCTCCCAGCGACGCAGGCTGCGCCGGGCCGGGAGGCGTGAGATCGGCAAGTGACGGCGGACGGGGCCCGGCGGCCCCTCCGGTGACGGGGCCCGCCCAGGGCGACGGAGCCCGCGGCTCAGGTGACGGAGCCCGCGGCGGCGCCGGTCCTGAGGTCGGGGCCCCAGCGGTCCAGGTCGGCCTGCAGGTCGAGGGGGAGCGGGCGGGTGACCCCCTGGTCCTCGGGCCAGTCCTCGCGGGGGACGCGCCACATGACCTCGAACTCGTTGCCGTCCGGGTCCTTGGCGTACAGCGACTTCGACACGACGTGGTCGCTGGAGCCGACGAGCGCGCCCCGCTCGGTGAGCAGCCGGGCGGTGTCGGCCAGTTCCCCGAGGGTGCCGACCTCCCAGGCCAGGTGGTAGAGGCCGACGCGGCCCTGTTCGGGGCCGGGGGCGTCCGGGCCCAGGGCGAACAGTCCCAGGTCGTGGTCGTTGAGCGTGTCCTCGGCGCTCAGGAAGGCGGCGCGGCCGGGGATCTCCGCGTCGATCCGGAAGCCGAACACGGCGGTGTAGAACTCGACGGACCGGGCGACGTCGCGGATGTAGAGAACGGCGTGGTTGAGACGGCGAACAGGCATGGCGTCAGATTACGCCGTCATCATTGAAAGTTCAATGAACCCCATTGGTAGGATGACCGGGCTTTCTGTGCACCGACCGAGGGGGAGCAGGCGACCATGACCGCGACCGTCACCGCCGTCAGCCGCGACGAGGGGCACCACTTCAGCAAGCCCACCCGCGACACGATCCGCCTGCTGACCGGGCTCGGCGTGGAGGGCGACGCCCACCTCGGGGTGACGGTGCAGCACCGGTCGCGGGTGGCCCAGGACCCGACGCAGCCCAACCTGCGCCAGGTCCACCTCATCCACGGCGAACTCCACGACGAGCTGCGCACGGCGGGCTTCGAGGTCGCCGCGGGCGAGCTCGGCGAGAACGTCACCACGCGTGGTGTCGACCTCCTGGGCCTGCCCGTCGGGACGCGGCTGCGGCTCGGCGCGGAGGCCGTCGTCGAGGTGACCGGGCTGCGCAACCCCTGCCTGCAGATCGACGCCTTCCGGCAGGGCCTGCTCAAGCAGGTCGTCGGCCGGGACGAGCACGGCGCGGTCGTCCGCAGGGGCGGGATCATGGGCGTCGTCCTGCACGGCGGGGAGGTGCGGCCCGGCGACCCGATCGCCGTCGAGCTCCCCGAAGGGCCGCACCGTCCGCTCGAGCGGGTCTGACCTCAGGTCAGCGCACAGGAGTTGACCACGTCACCGCTCGCCGGCCGGGGCACCGTGCGGTCGGAGGGCGGCGTACGGCCGCGCTCCACCCACGAGGTCAGCGCGTCGAACGCGGCCCGGTAGCAGGGCAGGATCGGCCGCAGCCGGTCCGGGTACGTGTCGTACAGGCCGTCGACGTGGTTGCCGCCCTCGATCGTGTAGTAGCGGTGCAGGCCGCCCCGGCCCGCCGAGTCGACCATGCGGTCGTAGACGTCCGAGTCGGTCGCGATCGGCAGCAGCGTGTCCAGGGTGCCGTGCAGGGTGATCATCGGCTTGCCGATGCGTCCGCCGAGCGACACCCGGCCGACGGCCCGGTGCACGGCGGCCGGGCGCGCCGCGTAGTCGTAGTCGGCGTCCGACGCGCAGGGCGCCAGGATCTCCGGCACGGTCGCGCCCGCGCTCGCACCCGGGCAGGCGGGGTCGTAGGAGGGGTCGAACTCGGCCCGGTACACCTTCTGCGTCAGACCCCAGTAGGCCTGCTGGTGGTACGCCCACAGGAACTCCGAACCGGGCGCGAACCCGGCCGCCAGCAGGTCCGCGTCGCCAGCCCGGCCCTGGGCGCGGGCCACGGTGACCGGCAGCGAGGTCAGCAGGTTGGGGCCGTCCGCCGTCCAGAGGGTGCCCTCCCAGTCCACGCCGCCGTCGTAGAGGGCCGGGTGGTGCTCCAGCTGCCAGCGGGTGAGGTAGCCCCCGTTGGAGATGCCCGTCATGTAGGTGCGGTGCGGCGCGCGGCCGTAGCGCGTGGCCACCGCCGCCTTCGCGGCCACCGTGAGCTGTGTCGTGCGGCGGTTCCACTCGGCGATCGCGTCACCGGGGCGGCGGCCGTCGGTGTAGAAGTCCGGACCGCTGTTGCCCTTGTCGGTGGAGGCGAAGGCGTACCCCTGTGCGATCGCCCAGTCGGAGATCAGGACGTCGAGCGAGTACTGCTTGCGGGTGCCGGGTGCGCCCGTGACGATCAGGCCGCCGTTCCAGCGGTCCGGCAGCCGCAGCACGAACTGGGCGTCGTGCTGCCAGCCGTGCGTGGTGTTGAAGCCCGAGGTGTCGGGGAAGTAGCCGTCGACCTGCACGCCCGGGACGCCGGACGGGCGGGCGGTGCCGGCCGCCGCCAGGCCCGCCTGGTCGGCGGTGTCGGTGTACGCGGTGCCCGCCAGCGCGGTGGTCGTCATGTCGGGCAGGCAGGCCTTCTGCTGGTGTGCGGCGCCGGGCACGGTGACCCGTTCCAGCCGGGCGCAGTGCCCGGCCGCACCCGCGGCCGCCTCCGCGCCGGCGGGGACCGCGGCCGCGCCGAGCGCGAGCAGGGCGGCGGCGAGCAGGGGGACGCCTCTCCAGGGGCGCATGGGGAGCCTCCAATGGCACGTCGGGGATGGCTGCGCCACATCGTGGCCCGCCCCTCCCGGGCGCGACCATGGCGTCGCCCCACGCCCGTACCGGCCGGCTCATGGGGCCGCGTGACATGCGTCACCGTCCGGCATGACGCTGCGCAGTACCCTTGGCCCATGCTCATGCTCGTGCGTCGCCGTCATGTGGACTTCGTCCGCGTCACGAGCATGTCCTGTCGCCGCAGCGGCTGATCCCACCCCGCCCCCTCCTCCCACCCGGTCCCACGCGCCGCCGCCCCACCAGGGCCCCGTGGCGCGACCCCCGGTCACCACCGGCGTGCCGGGTCCTCACCCTGCGGACACCACACATGACGCTCCAGCTTCCCGTGATCGACCTCTCCGCCGCGGACCGCGGCCCCGGGGCACGTGCCCGTCTCCACCGCGAACTGCACTCCGCAGCGCACGAGGTCGGCTTCTTCCAGCTCACCGGCCACGGCGTGACCGCCGACGAGACCGCCGCCCTGATGCGGGCGATCCGCGCGTTCTTCGCCCTGCCCGAGGCCGACCGGCTCGCCATCGGCAACCTGAACTCCCCGCACTTCCGCGGCTACACCCGCACCGGCGACGAGCGCACCGGCGGCAGCCGGGACTGGCGCGACCAGCTCGACATCGGCGCCGAACGCCCGCAGCACGTACCGGCCGCGGGCGAGCCCGCGTACTGGTGGCTGGAGGGCCCCAACCAGTGGCCCGCCGCCCTGCCCGAGCTGCGCGAACTCTCCCTGGCCTGGATCGACCGGCTCAGCCGCGTCGCGCACCGCCTGCTGCACGAACTGCTCGCCGCCATCGGCGCCCCCGAGGACTTCTACGACGAGGCCTTCGCCGACGAGCCGCACCTGCACCTGAAGCTCGTCCGCTACCCGGGCACCGCACCGGCCGGCGGCGACCAGGGCGTCGGCGCGCACAAGGACTACGGCTTCCTCACCCTGCTGCTCCAGGACGGGGTCGGAGGCCTGCAGGTGGAGCGCTCCGACGGACGCTTCCACGACGTGCCTCCGCTGCCCGGCGCCTTCGTCGTCAACCTGGGCGAGCTGCTGGAGGTCGCCACCGACGGCTACCTCAAGGCCACCAACCACCGCGTGGTCAGCCCGGCCGGCGCCCGCGAGCGCTACTCCGTGCCCTTCTTCTACAACCCCCGCCTCGACGCGCGGGTCGCCCCGCTCCCGTTCGAGCACGCACACCGCGCGCCCGGCGCCACCCGGGACCCGGCCAACCCGCTCTTCGCCGAGTACGGCCGCAACGAGCTCAAGGGCTGGCTGCGCGCCCATCCCGAGGTCGCCCGCAGGCACCACCCGGAGCTCGTAGGGGCGGCGGCCGCGCCCGCCGGCTGAGACGCGCGGGCCGAGCCGCCCGCGGTTACGGTGCCTGCATGGGCACGGCCACGGCCGAGGACGGCACACTGCGGATCGGCGCGCCGCCGCGCTGGCTGCGGCTGCTCCCGGTCGTCCTGCTCGCCGCGCTGATCCTGGCCCAGGGCGTCACCCCCGGCGACGTGGAGCTCGGCGCCTACTACGCGGCCGTGGCCCCGCTCGCCGCGCTCACCTACGGGGTGGCGGGCACCGCGGTCCTGGCGGCCGCCGTCGTGGTGGTCATGGAGCTCCCCGTGGTGGGCTCCGGGACACTGGCCGGCGCCGAACTCGGCGCCGTCGTCCTCATCGGCGCCCTGAGCGTGGTCATCGCCGCGCTGCAGCAGCGCTTCCGGGGCCGCCTGGTACTGGCCCGGTCGGTGGCCGAGGCCGCGCAACTCGCCGTCCTCGCCCCGGTGCCCGGCACGGTGGGGGACGTGCGCTGCGCCGCCCTGTACCGGGCAGCGCAGCGCGGCACCCTGGTGGGCGGCGACCTCTACGACGTACGGCCCGGGCCCCACGGCGTGCGCGCGCTGGTCGCCGACGTCCAGGGGCACGGGCTCGCCGCGGTCGGCACGGTCGCGGCCCTGCTCGGCGCCTTCCGGGAGGCGGTGCTGGACCAGCCGGAACTGCGCGGGGTGGCGGGGCGCCTCGAGCGGCGCCTCTCCCTGGACGCGGCGGGGAACGCCGAGTTGTTCGCCACCGCCCTGCTGCTGGAGTTCCCCCACGACGGGTCGCGGGTCCGGCTGGTCTGCCAGGGCCATCCGCCCGCCCTGCTGCTGCGCGGCCGCGAGGTGCGGGAGCTGGAGTGCGACCCGGGGCCGCCGCTCGGCGCCGGCCTGCCCGGACAGGCACCGGCCCGGCCCTCGGTGGTGCCCCTGCGACCGGGGGACGTGATCCTCGCGTACACCGACGGCGTCACCGAGGCGCGGGACGCCTCGGGCGCCTTCTACCCGCTGGCCGAACGCCTCTCCGCCCGGCTGGCGGAGGGCGCCGACCCCTCCCCGGAGGCGATCGTGGACGGGGTCTGGGAGGACCTGCGCCGGTACGCGGGCGCGGTGGGCGACGACGTCGCACTGCTGGCGCTCGCGCCCCGGTGACCCGGGGCGGCCCGGTCAGCCCTTGCTCTTCGCGGCGTGCAGCGGGGGGCGGCCCTGCAGCCTGGCGGCCTCGGTGCGGATCTCCGGGAGCCTGGAGTACAGGTCCTGGCCGGGACAGTCCGTCATGTAGGCGTCGCGGTGGCCCGCGATGACGTGGAAGACCGCTTGCTCGCCCTTCTTGAAGCGGCTCTTGCTGTTGCTGGACACCAGGGTGACCTCGCCCCGGGGATCGATGTCGGACAGCCCGAGCTTCCAGGCGGCGATCCGGGCGATCGCCTCGGCCATGGCCTGCGGGACGCTGCCCTTGGCGTCGTAGGTGCCGATGGCGGCGATCCCCATGGTGTCCTTGTTGAAGCCGATCGAGTGCGCCCCGGTGACGGGGCGGTCGGAGCCGCCGGCCCGCCCCTCGTAGATCGTGCCGCACTTGTCGACGAAGAAGTTGTAGGCGACGTCGTCCCAGTGACGGCTCTGGATGTGGCCGGAGTAGATGTCCCGGATGATCCGGGGCACGTCCTCGCAGGCGTAGTCGTTGCCGCTGTCGGTGTGGTGCAGGAACACCGCCTTGACCGTGGTGCTGTAGTGCGGGGGCTCGGTCCGCAGCGACTCGTCGGCCCCCCAGCTCTTGCGCGGCACGATGGCGGGTTCGTGGGCCGGGTAGAGCGGTACGCGCTGGAGCCTGGCCCGGGCGGCCAGGTCGGGGAAGGGCATGAGCTGGGGACTCGGCGCGGGGCGGGCGTGCACGGAGGGCGGGTCGATGTGGATGATCGCGCTGTGCACCCCGAGGGCGGCGACGGCGACGACACCGGCCGTCCCCGCGGCCGTCGCCCAGACGCGTGCGGTACGCCGCGGACGTCCGGCCGCGCGGCGGCGCGCGTGCTTGGCCGCACGGTGTGAACCCATGAAATGAACATCAGCTCATATGACCGGCTTGCGTGGAGGGGACACGCCGGGCGGCCCGCGGACCTCACCCGGATGCCATGGCGGGTGCCCCGGAGTCCGCGGTTTCCCGGGGGCTCCGCCGCCCGGGACACCCGGATGTCCTTCCCGCGCCCACCGGCCCTCCGCCGCGGGGGAGGGCCGGTGGGGCGCGGTCCTCACTTCAGGTAGGGCCCGTCGGAGCCGACCTTGCCCGGCGCGGCGTTGTCCCCGCCCAGGTCGAGGACGTACACGCGCAGATTGCCCTTGCCGGGCGCGTCGACCGACAGGTTTCCGCCGGTCACCGTCCTGACCGCGCCGGTCACCGCGTCCTTGTACGTGCCGTTGGGGATCCCGGTGAACGTGGCGCCGCCGCTCACCGTCACCAGCGCGAAACTGTCCACCCCCGTGGCGGCGTCGGTGTAGCGGCGCTTGAAGGCCATCTCTCCGCTCACCCCGGCCGTCGAGTACTGCCCCGTCTGCAGCGCCGGGACCGCGCGCCGGATCTGGTTCAGCCGCTGCACGTGCTTGACCAGCGGCTGCGCGAGCGTCGTGGCCACCTGCCCGGACGCCGAGGCCACGCTGCCGAAGCCGGCGGCCGTGACGTCGCCCTCCAGGTGCGCCCCGTAGTAGGCGCGGCCCGTGGACGCCAGCGGGCAGGTCGGACCGCAGTCGATCTGCTTGCCCTTCTGGAACTCGATCTCCGATCCGTAGTAGAGCGCCGGGATGCCGCGGAAGGTCCACATCAGCGACATGTTCTCGGCCCACGCGTCAGTGCCCTCGGCGTAGCGGAAGGAGGACTTGTTGGGACCGTAGTCGTGGCTGTCGACGTAGACGACGTTGTAGGTCGCGTCATTGGTGCTGTCGTCGGAGTCCTTGCCGTTGTTGAAGGCGTTCGAGGCGGAGCCGAAGTTCATGTGCATCCGCATGTCGATGACGTTCATCCCGGAGAACCGGCTGTGGTCCGGGGCGTGGTAGCTGTTGCCGTTCAGGAAGGCGTTGTCGGAGACCGGCTGGTTGCCCGTGCCGAGCTGCTCCTCGTAGGTGTACTGCTCCAGCGCGGCGGTGGTGTCGTCGTCGCTGTACGTCCTGCGCTCCTTCCACGTGTAGAACTGCGCCGAGTGGTTGACCGAACCGCGGTTCCACTTGTCGTTGACGAAGGCCGCCACCTCGCCGAAGACGAAGAAGTCCTTCGCCTTCTGCGCGCCGAACCGCGCCGTGACCGCGTCGTACACGGCGGGCAGGAAACGGCGGTTCCAGGTGACGCGCGGGATGTGCACGGCCGTGTCGATGCGGAAGCCGTCCACCCCCATGCCGATGTACTTGTCGTAGGCGCCGATGAGGTAGTTCTGCACCTGGGGGTTCTCGGTGTTGAGGTCGGCCAGGTCCTCGTGCAGCCAGCAGCTGCGGGAGTCCTCGCCCTCCCAGTTGCCGATCCAGCACTGGTGGTAGTACTTCGAGGGGAACATGCCCGAGGTCGGGCTCGGCCACTGGCAGTTGTAGAGGGTGTAGCCCTCGGGGCTCCTTCCCCCGGTGGGGACGCCCCAGTTGACGCAGGTGTTGCCGGTGGGCTCGGCGGTCGACCACAGGTCGCCGTTGTAGTACGACTTCCCGGAGACCGGCTCGACGGTCAGGCCGTCGTATTCGAAGCCGTCCCGCTTCTGGTCGTAGTACCAGCTCCACTGGGAGTCGCGCACCCCGTACACGGTCGGTGTGAACAGGCCCTTGGCGCCCCAGCGCGAGCTGTGGTTGTAGACGACGTCCTGGTAGACCTTGATGCCCTTGGCGTGCGCGGCGTTGATCAGGTCCTGGTAGGAGGCTCCGGCCGACTCCAGGCGCGGGTCGACCCGGTAGAAGTCCCAGCCGTGGTAGCCGTGGTAGTCGTAGTCCGAGCGGTTGAGGACGACGGGCGTGATCCAGATCGCGGAGAAGCCGAGGCCCTTGACGTAGTCGAGTTTGTCGACCAGCCCCTTGAAGTCGCCGCGGAACATGGGGTCGCCGCCCGCGGCGTTGCCGGACTTCACGTGCTGGCTGCCGCCGCGGTCGTTGGACGTGTCGCCGTCGTAGAAGCGGGCGGTGAGCACGAAGTAGATCGGGTCCTTGCGCGGGTCGCCGCCCAACGGCTCGCCCGGGGTGGTCCGCGGGGCCTCGCCGGTGGTGACCGTGGCGGGGGCGGAGGCGGCCGAGACGTTCCCTGCGGCGTCGAGCGCCTTGACGGTCCAGGTGTAGGCGGTGCGCTCCTCCAGGCCGGTCTGGCTTGTGACGGTCGAGGCGACGTGGGCGATCGACGTGCCCTTGGTGCCGCCGGTGCGGGTGACCTCGTAGCCGGTGACGGCCGTGTCGTCGGTGGCGGCGGTCCAGCTCACCACGACCGACGTGCCCGTCGCCTTCGCGGTCACCCCGGTGGGGGCGGTGGGCGCCGCCGTGTCGGGCTCGGAGTCCGCGCACGGGTCGTCGGCGTCCGGTGTCACGACCCTGTTCCTGACCGTGCTGATGCCTTCCGCGAGCCGGTAGTTGCCGCCGTTGTTGTTGTCCCAGGTGCCGTTGCCGTTGTTGAACGCGGCCTGCCAGGTCGTCGCGGTGCCGAGGTCGACCGTCGCGCGCACCCAGCCGGTACAGGCCGCCTCCATGGCGGCGCCTGGGACGGCCGTCCAGGAGCCGCCGGCCGGCGCCCAGTGCAGGTTGTAGGTGGCCCAGCCGACGGTGTCCGTGGCGTAGTAGACGGTCGCGCCGTGACCGGACGGTTCCCCGGTGCCGCTGCACGGGTCGCTGTGGGCAACGGTGCCGTCCTTCACCGTGATCGTGCCGGTGCCGAGCCGGTAGTTGCCGCCGCCGTTGTTGTCCCAGGTGCCGTTGCCGTCGGTGAAGGTGGCCTGCCAGGTCGTCGCGGTGCCCAGGTCGACGGTGAGCCTGACCCATCCGGTGCAGGCCGCGGCCATTCGCGTACCGGGCGGGGTGGTCCAGGCGCCGCCGGTGGGGGCCCAGTGCAGGTTGTACGAAGGCCAGTTGCGGTTGGCGGTCGAGTAGTAGACGGTGGCGGCGGTCGGTGCGGCGTCGGCGCAGGGGTCGGCCGTGGTCACCGCGCCGGAGGAGACGGCGCTGGTGCCGGTGCCGAGCCGGTAGTCGCCGCCGCCGTTGTTGTCCCAGGCGCCGCTGCCGTTGGTGAAGGCGGCGGAGAGCCCGCCGGCCCCGCCCAGGTCGACGGTCCTGGAGTACCAGCCGGGGCAGGCCGCCTCCATGGCGACGCCCGGCACGGTCGTCCAGGCGCCGCCGGTGGGCGCGTAGTGGAGGTTGACGGTGGTCCAGGCGGAGGCGGGACGGTAGTAGACCGTCGCCGTGGTGGCGGCGAAGGACAGGCCCGCCGGCAGCAGGCCGAGCAGCAGACCGCCGACGAGCAACAGCACGGTGCGCAGCGCGCGATGGCGTCCAGGGCGCGCGGGTCGGTTCATACGGGCGCTCCTCGGGCAGGGGCCGCCGGGGCGGCGGCCGGTGCGGGTGAGGCAGACCCTCCCGCGCGCCACGAAAGGAACAGCCGTGAATCTCCTGCAAGTTGCTGCAAGAAGCTTCATGAGATTACTGGGACATGACAGGGCGGTAAAGGGGTCGCGCAGCCGGACGCGTAGGAGTGGTCACGCGTCGACCCGGCGACCCGGTCCGCCCGGAAAGCCTTGGCCCGGTGCCCGGCCTCGGCCATCCGCGGCTTGAGGCCCGGCACCCGCGCGCAGTCTGCCGCGTCCAGCCCCGCGACGTGGACCTTCAGCCCGTCGCCCGCAAGACCTTGCAACGCGACACCCTCCAGCCGGTCGGGCCGGTTCCTGCCGCGTCGGCCACCACTCGCGGTGCCGCGTGTGGCGGGCCCCGATCGCCAACCGTCACAGACACCGCGTCATGCGCAGTTCCGTCAGGTACCGCTTGACGACGCGGCCGCCGTGGCGGCCGTCGATCAGCGCGCGGATACAGCCGAGCAGCCCCTGCCTGCGGGCGGCGGACAGGACGCGGTGGTTGGAGTAGCTGAGCAACAGGTCCAGGTACTCGTCCGTGGTGTACGGCAGTTCGCGCTCGTAGCGGTGGAAGACGGCCGGCCCGAAGCGCCCGGAGCGGTCGGTCTCCCCGCTGTCGGCGGGCACGAGGGCCGCCGCGCGTGGCCGCAGGCCCGGCGGCGTCGCCGGGTCGAAGCGCTCGTAGCACTCCTGGACGTCCGCGAAGAAGGCCCGGGTGCCGCCGTCCACGTGGTGGGTGCCGATGACGGCCAGCACCCCGCCGGGGCGCAACGCGTCGGCGGACTTCACGACCGCCACGGCGGGGTCGATCCAGTGGAACGCCGTGGCAGAGACGACGGCGTCGAACGGCTCGTCCGGGAGCGGCCACTCCTCGAACGCCGAGACGACCACCTCGACCCCGGGGAACCCGGCGAGCCGGCGCCGGGCCACCGCCGCCATGGACGTGCCCAGCTCGACGGCCGTCACGCGGAAGCCGCGCTCCGCGAGCGGCACGGTGGCCTGCCCGGTCCCGCAGCCGATCTCCAGCACGCGCGCGCCGGGACCGAGCCCCGCGACCCCGGCCAGGTCGTCGAAGACCACACCGGGATACCCGGGGCGGACCCGGTCGTACAGCTCGGCGTCCTCGTCGAAGACGCCCCTCAGCGAACTCCGGTCGCCCACCCGTCGAGAATACGGCCGGGACCCAGGCCGTGTTCCAACGTCGGCTCTCTGTCCGACGGGCAGTGGCGGGGCCGGAGCCGTTGCTGCCCGCTGCGGTGTCTGTGGCCGCGACGACAACTTCCGCCCCTCGCACGCCATACGCGCCGACGCGGTCTGTTCGATCTTGCTCCACCCGGCATAGCGGCGGGTCGCCGTGCTCGTCATAGAGGGTGCCGATCGATCCGGTCGACACGGAAGGTGACGATGGACGCCCTAGGGCAAGAACAATTCAGGGAATTCGTGACGCACCGGTCATCCGCTCTGATGAAGCTCGCGGTGCTGCTCAGCGCGGGGGACCTCCACGAGGCGGAGGACCTGCTGCAGAACGCGCTCGTCAAGACGGCGGGCCACTGGAGCCGCATAAAGGAACCGGAGGCCTACGTCCGGCAGGTGTTGTACCGGCAGCAGGTCAGTCGCTGGCGGCTGCTCCGGCGACGGCGCGAGACCACGGT